>JAGAVA010000007.1 GCA_017620505.1 Clostridia bacterium | reverse complement strand
GGCTGTCACCTATCCCGAGATCGCTGCCATGCAGACCCGTGCCGTCATCAAGGCTGCTCTGAACATCAACGCCAAGCATCCCGACTGGAAGATCGTTCCCGAGATCATGATCCCCCTGGTTGGTGAGATCAAGGAGCTGGCCTTCGTCAAGAAGACCGTCACCGATACCGCTGACGCCCTGATCGCCGCCGCCGGTTCCGACATGAAGTACATGGTCGGTACCATGATCGAGATCCCCCGTGCCGCTCTGACCGCCGACGAGATCGCCAAGGAAGCTGAGTTCTTCTCCTTCGGCACCAACGACCTGACCCAGATGACCTTCGGCTTCTCCCGTGACGATGCCGGTAAGTTCCTGGATGCCTACTACGGCAACAAGATCTACGAGTCCGATCCCTTCGCCCGTCTGGACCAGACCGGCGTTGGCAAGCTGGTGCAGATGGCCTGCAAGCTGGGCCGCGAGACCCGCTCCAATCTGAAGCTGGGTATCTGCGGTGAGCACGGCGGCGACCCCTCTTCCGTGGAGTTCTGCCACCAGACCGGCCTGGACTATGTGTCCTGCTCTCCCTTCCGTGTACCCATCGCCCGTCTGGCTGCCGCTCAGGCCGCCATCAAGTTCCCCCGCTAACTGATTTATTGCCTCCGGCGCATTTTGCGCCGGAGGTTTTTTCAAAAACAAAAAAGGAGACTGCTGTTTGAACATCAACAACATCTTGGAGATTGTGGGCTGACCGGGAGGCCGCCTGCAGTTTCGTGCCTCCCGAAAAGAAAAATACCATCAATTTTCAGGAGGATTTTTTATGAACATCATCATTCGCAACGAAACGCCCGCTGATTACCGCAATGTGGAACATCTCATCCGGGAGGCTTTCTGGAATCAGAATTTTCCTGGCTGCGACGAGCATTATTTGCTGCACAAAATGCGTGACCATGAGGATTTTATCCCCCAGCTGGATTTGGTTCTGGAACAGGACGGAGAGCTTGTGGGAAGCATTGTCTACACCAAAGCCACCCTTGTGGATGAACAGGGACAGAAAAAAGAAGTTCTGACCTTCGGTCCGGTGGGAATTTTACCCCAATATCAGCGAAAAGGTCTGGGAAAACAGCTGATGGAGGCTTCTTTTGCGCGGGCAGCTCACATGGGCTGGGATACCGTCGTCATTTTCGGAAACCCGGAAAACTACATCCCCAGAGGGTTCAAAAGCTGTAAAAAATACAACGTTTGTCTGGCCCCCGGGGTCTTTCCCACTGCGCTGCTGGTGAAAGAACTGAAGCCGGGCGCGCTGGACGGCAGGTTGTGGCTTTATCAGGGCAGCTCTGCCGAAAACCTCTGTGCCGATGAGCAAGGGGCAGCCCGTTTTGACGCTGAGTTCCCGCCGAAAGAAAAGGGCTGGCAGCCCAGTCAGGAATTATTTTTCATCTATAGCCATTCCTCCGTCGTTCGGTAACCTTTTCTGCCTCCGGCGCAAAAGCGCCGGAGGTTTTTCTCACATTTTAGATACATTTTGTGGAAAATTACAGTTGCATTTTCCGTTGGGATGGATATAATAAAAACTCAGTTTTTTCCCGAGGTGAACCCAATATGACCAAAGATTTGACAAAAGGCCGTCCGCTGACCCTGATTGTGCAGTTCGGCCTTCCGATTTTGCTGGGTATGCTGTTCCAGCAGCTGTATAACGTGGTGGATACCGCCATCGTGGGCAAATTTTTAGGCGGCAACGCCCTGGCTGCCGTAGGTGCCACCGGCTCCATCAACTTTCTGGTGGTGGGCGGCTCCATCGGTATCTGCAGCGGCATGGCTATCCCCATCGCCCAGCGGTTTGGCGCAGGCGATCACGATTCCATGCGCAAATATGTCACCGGCGCGGCCTATTGCTGTCTGTTTTTTGCCGTGACCATTACCGCCTTTACGGTGATTTTCTGCCGGCAGATTCTGGAGCTGATGAACACTCCTGCCGACATCATCGATTTGTCCTGGGCCTATATCACCACCATTTTCGCGGGAATTCCCGGTTACATCCTCTACAATATGTGCTCGGGCATCCTGCGGTCGCTGGGTGACAGCCGTACCGCCGTCATCTGGCTGGTGGTGGCCTCGGTCATCAACATCGGTCTGGACCTGCTGTTTATCATCAATTTCCACTGGGGCGTGTTTGGCGCGGCCTTTGCCACCACCATCAGCCAGTTTGTGGCAGGCATCGGCAGTCTTTGGAAGGTTTGCCGGGGCTTCGATGTGCTGAAGATGCAAAAAGGCGACTGGGGCTGGAGTTGGCGGCGCATCTGGAATCTGCTGTCGCTGGGCGTGCCCATGGGTCTGCAGTTTTCTATCACCGCCATCGGCAGTGTCATGCTGCAGAGCTCGGTGAACGTGCTGGGCACCATGTATGTTACCGCCACTACCGCCGCCAACAAGGTGTCCATCTTCCTGTCCTGTCCGTTGGAAGCCATGGGCTCCACCATGGCCACCTATGGCGGACAGAATGTGGGCGCCAAAAAGTGGGAGCGGCTGGGGCAGGGTCTGCGTTCCTGCTGCCTGCTGGGCGGTATTTACTGTCTGTTCACTCTGGGGCTGGTACTGCTGGTGGGGGACAAGCTGGTGATGCTGTTCCTGGACGAGGCAAGCCTTCCGTTGGTACCGCTGGCTTTGCAGCTTTTGCGGACGCTGGTGTTCTGCTATGTACTGCTGGCCATCATCCACATTTTCCGCAATTATATTCAGGGTATGGGTTTTTCGCCTCTGGCTACCATCGCCGGTATTATGGAAATGATCGCCCGGGCGGGTGTGTCCTTCCTGGTGCCGGTCTACGGCTTCAATGCCGCCTGTCTGGCCTCCCCCGCCGCCTGGGTGATGGCTGACATTTTCCTGGTTCCCGCCTATTTCTACTGCATCAAGACCCTGAAAAAGCGATACCCCGCGATAAACGAATAAAAAAATAAACACGCTGCAAAACACACCTTCCCTGTCATTGCGAGGGCTGCAAAGCCCGTGGCAATCCGTTTTCTTTCATTAAGAGATTACGGATTCCCATGTCAGTGTGACCACTGGCTCGGAATGACAAAGAAGTTGGATGTACTTTGCGGCGTGTTTTTCTTTTGGTTTTTGTTGCATTTCCACCTTTTTGGTATATAATGAAAGCAGAAAATCTAAGAAACGGTGGTGTATTTACCATGTTGTCTGCAGAAACCATTTTACAGGAAGCCAAAAACCTGTCGGAATACATGATTGCCCTTCGCCGTGATATCCACGCCCATCCCGAGCTGGGCCGGCAGGAATACCGCACTCAGGCGCTGGTCATCCGGGAACTGGAAGCCATGGGTATTGAAGCTACTCCCATCGCCGACACCGGCGTGCTGGGCGTGCTTCGGGGCGGCAAAGAGGGCAAGACCATCGGCTTGCGTGCCGATATGGACGCTCTGCCCATCAAAGAGGATACCGGCCTGCCCTATGCTTCGGAAAATGACGGCGTCATGCACGCCTGCGGTCACGACTGCCATACCGCCTCTCTGCTGGGTGCGGCAAAGCTGATGGCCGCCCACAAGGAGGAACTGTGCGGCAACGTGAAGTTCTTCTTCCAGCCCAACGAAGAGGGCGACGGCGGCGCACAGCGCATGGTGGATGCCGGCTGTCTGGAAAATCCCACGGTGGATGCCGTCTTTGGCGGTCACAACTCCACCGGCGAAGTCCCCGGCGTTTACGGTCTGAAATATGACAAGTGCTATGCGGCCTCCAACACCTTTACCGTCACCATCAAGGGCAAGGGCTGTCACGGCGCCTATCCCGGCTCCGGTCTGGATCCCATCGTGGTGGCCTCTCAGATCGTGGTGGGTCTGCAGACCCTCACTTCCCGCCGCATCTATGCCACTGATTCTGCCATCGTCACCGTGGGCTCCTTCCATGCCGGTACGGCAGGCAATATCATCCCCGAAACGGTGGAGCTGAAGGGCACCATCCGCACCCTTGGCCCCAAGATGCGCGCCGATATGTGCCGCTGGTTCACCGAACTGGTGGAGGGCACCGCCAAGGCCATGGGCGCTGAGGCCATCGTGGAGCTGCGGGAGAGCCATCCCGGCGTGGTCAACGAGGAAGCCTTCACCGCACTGGTGCACGAATCCATGGCCAAGCTGGTGGGCCGGGAAAATATCCGCATCGCCCGGGAGCCCAACATGGGCACCGAGGACTTCGGCGCTTTTATGAAGCGTGACCTGAGCGTTCCCGGCTGTTTCTGCTCCTTTGGCTTTGGCGATAACGGCGTGGACTGTAAATATCCTGCCCACAGCCCCTTCCACCGGGTCAACGAGGACGGTCTGGCTTACGCCGCCGCCCTGTTTGCACAGGTGTGCTTTGATTATTTGAACAAATAAGGAGAATCCTATGATCGCCATCATTACCGCCATGGATGTGGAGCTGGAAAACATCCTCGCTCGGATGGAAGATGCACAGCAGGTGCACCGTCCCGGTTTGTTCGGCTACACCGGCACCCTTCACGGTCAGCCGGTCATTGCCGCCGTCTGCGGTGTGGGCAAGGTGTGCGCCGCCCAATGTGCCCAGCTTCTGATCTCGGAATATCACCCTGCCGCCCTGTTCCATTCGGGCATCGCCGGTGCGGTCTCCCCCGATCTGCGCCATCTGGACGTGGTGGTGGCCCGGGAGCTGACCTATCGGGATATGACCGAGGAGACCAAGCGTGGCTTCGTACCCTTTGGCGGCTGTTTTGTGGCAGACCCCAAATTGACGGTTTTCCTGCGGCAGGCGGCCCCCCAATCTCATTTGGGTTGTATTGCCACCGGAGACCTGTTTGTCCATTCTCAGGCCGAAAAAGACCGTTTGCGGCAGGATTACAACGCCCTGTGCGCCGAAATGGAGGGTGCGGCGGTGGCACACGTGTGTGCCGTCAACCGGGTGCCCTTTGGCGTGATCCGCTGTATCTCCGATCTGGCCAACGACGAAGCCCACGGAGACTACGAGCAGTTTGAGCGGCTGGCCTCTCTGAAATCGGCCGACATTCTGTGCGAGGCCATCCGACGTTATGGAGAGAAAGAAGGTGCAAAATGACCCAAAAATACAACGTTACCGGTATGTCCTGCGCCGCCTGCTCCGCCCGGATCGAAAAGGTGGTGGGCAAGCTGGAGGGCGTGCACACCGTCACCGTCAATCTGTTGATGAACAATATGACGGTGGATTTTGATAACGAAAAATTATCTGACGAGCAAATTATACAGGCTGTAGTTGGTGCTGGCTATGGTGCCAGCCTTCCGCAGGAGGAATCTGCCCCTCAGCAGACCCAGCAGAAGGCGGTGGATCCCGCCGCCGAAGAACTGGCAGGCATGAAGACCCGGCTGGTGTGGAGCGTGGCTCTGCTCATCCCCCTGATGTATATTGCCATGGGGCATATGTTCCATCTGCCCATGCCCTCCTGGCTCCACGGCGAGGGCAATTATCTCACCAACGCCCTGGCACAGCTGGTGCTGTGCGTGCCGGTGCTGGTGCTCAACCGTAAGTTCTTCATCGTGGGTCTGAAGGCCCTGTGGAAGCGCTCCCCCAATATGGACAGCCTGATCGCCGTGGGTTCGGGCGCGGCGCTGATCTCCGGTCTGGTGGCGGTGTTCCGCATGAGCTACGGCTACGGACACGGCGACCCTGCCATCGTGGAGCGGTATGCTCATAACCTTTACATCGAGTCTGCCGCCATGATTTTGACCCTCATTACGGTGGGTAAATTTCTGGAGACTCGCTCCAAGGGCCGCACCGGACAGGCCATTTCCCGGTTGATCGCCCTCACCCCCGACACCGCAAAAATTCTGAAGAACGGCGCCGAGGTGGAGACCCCCGTTGCACAGGTGCAGTTGGGCGACATCGCCGTTGTCCGGGCCGGTGACCGCATCCCGGTGGACGGTGTCATCGCCCAGGGCCACGCCGCCGTGGACCAGAGCGCCCTCACAGGCGAGAGCATCCCTGTGGAAAAAACCCTGGGCGACCGGGTGGATGCCGGCACCATCTGCCAGAACGGCTTCTGTCAGGTGCAGGTAGACCGTGTGGGCAAGGACACTTCGCTGGCCCGCATCATTGCGCTGGTGGAGGAAGCCTCCTCCGGCAAGGCGCCCATCGCCCGTCTGGCAGATAAAATTGCCGGAATTTTCGTTCCCACCGTCATGTCCATCGCCCTTTTGGCCTTTATTGTTTGGCTTTTGCTGGGCGAAAGCGTGGAATTTGCCCTGAATATCGGCATTTCGGTGCTGGTCATTTCCTGTCCCTGCGCACTGGGTCTGGCCACCCCCGTTGCCATTATGGCGGGCGCCGGCAGAGGTGCCGAAAGCGGCATTCTGTTCCGTACCGCACAGGCGCTGGAGCAGGCGCAGAGCGTCACCACTGTGGTGCTGGACAAGACCGGCACGGTGACCCAGGGCCGCCCTGCCGTCACCGATATTTTGACCGCCGACGAGGGCGCAATGCTTAAGCTGGCGGCTTCTATCGAGGCCTCTTCCAGCCATCCGCTGGCACAGGCCGTTATGAACGAATGTGCCGCCCGGGGCATTCGCCCCTCCCCCGTTGACCGGGTGGAAAATCTGCCGGGCTACGGTCTGGCGGCACAGCTGGAAGGTGCTGTTATCGCCGCCGGCAACGACAAGCTGATGACAAAGCTGGGAGTCTCTCTGACCGCTGTGGAGGACAGAGCCGCCGCTTTGGAGGAACAGGGAAAGACCCTGCTGTACTTTGCTAAGGACGGCAGGCTGGCAGGCATCATCGCCGTGGCCGACCCGGTGAAGGCCACCTCTGCACAGGCGGTTAGTGAACTGCACAGTCTGGGCTGTAAAGTAGTTCTGCTGACCGGAGACAATGCCCGTACGGCGGAGGCCGTCTGTCAGGCGGTGGGTGCCGACGAGGCCATCGCACAGGTGCTTCCTCAGGACAAGGAAGCCCATATCCGCGCCCTGCAGGACAAGGGCGAAAAGGTGGCCATGGTGGGCGACGGTATCAACGATGCCCCTGCCCTCACCCGTGCCGATGTGGGCTTTGCCATCGGCGGCGGCACCGATGTTGCCATCGAAAGTGCCGACGTGGTGCTCACCGGCGACCAACTGACCGTGGTGCCCCAGGCCATTCGTCTCAGCCGTGCGGTACTGCGCATCATCAAGCAGAATCTGTTCTGGGCGTTTTTCTATAACGCCATCGGCATCCCGGTGGCCGCCGGTGTGCTGTATCCCGCCTTTGGCATCACCCTCAGTCCCATGATCGGTTCGGCCGCCATGAGCCTCAGCTCCTTCTGCGTGGTGACCAACGCCCTGCGGCTCACCCGGCAGAAGCTGACCAGCCATTGCGAAGGCCCCTGCGCGATCATCGAAGAAAAAGAAGCTGTTGTTGAAAAAATCGAACTGAAACAGGAGGAAAAGACCATGACCAAGACCATGAACATTCAGGGCATGATGTGCCCCCACTGCGTTGCCCATGTCCACAAGGCACTGACCGCCATCCCCGGCGTTTCTGCCGATGTGCAGCTGGCAAACAACTGCGCCGTCATCACCATGGAGCAGCCCGTTGAGGATGCCGTGCTGGTGAAGGCCGTTGTGGATGCCGGGTATGAGGCCCAGATGGCCGAGTAATTTGCCGAAAAAAGCGGGCAAAAAGTGAGAAATTCCTCTTGCTTTTTGCCCGCAGTTGTGTTAAACTAATTTTTGCCTATGATGGCATGGAGAAATACCCAAGTGGTGAAGGGGCTCCCCTGCTAAGGGAGTAGGGCTCGAAAGGGTCGCGAGGGTTCAAATCCCTCTTTCTCCGCCAAAGAAACGCACTGCGAAAGCAGTGCGTTTTTTCTTAAAAATGGAGGCTTGAACAATGGATATGATTCGCGCAAGAGAGATCCTTCGGACACTGGCAAACGGTGTGAATCCTACCACCGGTGAGGTACTGCCTGCAGAAAGCGTCTACAATGCGCCTGAGGTCATCCGGGCTCTGTTCGTCATACTGGAAGCGACTGCTCCGCCCCAGCGGCAAGACCCTTTGCGGAACGCCGGAAAACCGTGGAATGATATGGAAGATGACAAGCTGCGGGATGAATTTTCTGCGGGAGTAAAACTGTCGCATATCGCACAGGAGCATGGTCGTTCCCGTGGCGCCATCGAGAGCCGCCTGGAGCATTTGGGCTTAAAGAAAAAGAAGCCGTTTTGGCTGTTCAGAAAAAATAAAAGCCGCTGAAAAGCGGCTTTTTTCTATTATCCCACAAACAAATCGGACACCAGCTTGACGAACAGCAGTACCAGCACCACGTACATGAACTGCTTGACCCGCTTGCCGCCGCCCCTGACGGCTACCTTTGCGCCGGTGTAGCCGCCCAGAATGGAGCACGCCGCCGCCGGAATGGCCAGCAGATACTGCACATTGCCGCTGAGGGCATAGATCACCACCGAAGTCAGGTTGGAAGCCATGTTGGACACTTTGGCACAGGCAGAGGCCTGCACCAGACCGATGCCCAAAAAGGTAGTGAAGCCTAAAATCAAGAAGGTGCCTGCCCCCGGGCCGATGAGGCCGTCGTACAGGCCTACCGCAACGCCAATGGCGGTGGAGATCAGCGCCTCATTTTTCCGGCTGAGGGGGCGGTCGCTTTGCTCATCCTTGCCCAGATCCTTGCGGGTGGCAAGAAAAACCGCCACAATGGGCACGGCGATGAGCACGATCAGCCGCAGGGTGCGCTCGGGGAAAAACAGCGCCAGACGGGTGCCGCAGCCTGCGCCCACGATACAGCCCAGCGCCGAATAAAGGGCCACCGACAGCCGCACCTTTTTTTCCTTGAAATATTTATAACAGGCCGCCACCAGTCCCGAGCAGGAGGACAGCTTGTTGCTGCCGATGGCGGTGTGTGCCGGCAGACCGGCAAAAAGATAGGCGGGCAGGGCGATCAGGCCGCCGCCGCCGGCGATGGCATCCACAAATCCGGCCAGAAAGACCAGCGGACAGAGACTGAGAAGGGTCTGCATATAATCCATGAGAAAAACCTCGATTTTTATGATTTGCCGGATGATTGTACCACAAATCTCCATAGATTGTAAACCCGGAGCACATTGTTTTCCACAGATAATCGTGGTATAATGGAAAAAACTTTCAAATAACGGAGGAATCTGTATGGAATATCGTGTTTTGGGCAAGACCGGACTGAAAATTTCCCGCGTTGGCCTGGGCGGCATCCCCATCCAGCGCATCGACGCCGAAGGCACCAAACAGCTGGTGCATCAGCTGATGGATGCCGGTGTCAATTATATCGACACTGCCCGGGGCTATACCGTCAGCGAACAGTATCTGGGTTATGCGCTGGAGGGTATCCGGGACAAGTTCGTGCTGGCCACCAAGAGCATGGCTCGAACCAAGGAGGCCATGGCAAAGGATATCGACATCAGCCTGGGCAATCTGAAGACCGATTACATCGACCTGTATCAGGTGCATAACCCCAATATGGCCCAGCTGGAGCAGGTGCTGGCAGAGGGTGGCGCGCTGGAGGCTCTGATGGAGGCCAAGGAGCAGGGCAAGATCGGCCACATCGGCCTGACCGCCCACTCTGCAGAGGTCTTTGAAAAGGCTCTGGAACTGCCCTGGGTGGAGACCATCATGTTCCCCTACAATATCGTGGAGACCCAGGGCGAAGCCCTCATCAAAAAGTGCGCAGAAAAGAATATCGGCTTTGTGGATATGAAGCCTCTGGCCGGCGGTGCCATTGAGGATGCCGCTCTGGCCATGCGCTTCCTGGTGAGCAATCCCGATGTCACCGTGGTGATCCCCGGCATGGCTGACCCCAAGGAGGTGGAGGTCAACCTTTCCGCCGCCGAAAACACCGCTCCCCTGTCTGCCGACGAGCTGGAGAAGGTTGCCGAGGTGCGTCAGACGCTGGGCACCCAGTTCTGCCGCCGCTGCAACTACTGCGCTCCCTGCGCTGTGGGTATTCAGATCCCCAGCGTCTTCCTGTTCCAGGGCTATCTGGACCGTTACGGTCTGGCTGACTGGGCCAAGGATCGCTATGGCGCTATGGCTGTCAAGGCCTCTGCCTGCATCCAGTGCGGTGCCTGCGAGCCCCGCTGCCCCTACGGTTTGCCCATCCGTCAGATGATGAAGGAAGCCGCCGTCAAGTTCGGAGAGTAAGCCTATGATCTATCCCATTTATAAGCACAAGCGCTGTCGCCGCCGGGATCAGATCGGATGGTATGACGACAGCGGATATGTTTATCGGGGACGGAAAACCAACCGGGAAGGACAGCCGCCGGAAGGCAGCCTTGTGGGCTGTTTTGACCGGGAAGGCCGGGTCTTTCGGGATGTCTGGCGGCAGAGCCAGCTGGGAGAGCTGACCCCCACCGGGGGCGTGTATACCGTCCATCCGGTCACCGGAAAACACGTCGAAGGCCTTGCCAATGGCCAAGGACAGGGCTTCAAGGGTGCGGCACAGGATTTTTTGGCGGTGTGCGTTCCTCAGGGAGACCTGCGCCAACAGGCCGCCGCCGCGGCCTTGCTGCTGCTGGAGGATGACCTGCCCCAAAAGCGCCGGCTGGGGGATTTGCCCCGCTGGCTGGAGGTCATCGTGGATCTGGTGGATCTGGTAGTAGACTTTGTAACATAATGAGAAAAGCACCCGTTCGGGTGCTTTTTCTTTGCCAAAAACTGTGTTATAATGATAAAAATCCAAGTTTTTCACCCGAAGGAGGGTACTTTTATGCTGGATCTGCTCATCAAAAACGCCCGTATCGTGGACGGTACCGGAATGCCGGCCTACTATTCCCACGTGGGTATCCGGGAGGGCAAAATTGCCGTCATCGCCCCGGTTGTCAGGGAAGAGGCCAAAGCGGTCATCGACGCCAAGGGTCTGACCCTGACCCCCGGCTTTGTGGATTCCCACAGCCACGACGACATGATCATGGAGACCGTTCCTGCCTGCGCCCACAAGCTGGAGCAGGGCGTCACCACCCAGATCGTGGGTATGTGCGGTCACTCAGCCGCCCCCCTGTCGGAGCAGTATTATGACGAGGGTCTGCGCATCTGTATGGCACTGTGCGCCAACGGCGTCAACACCGACCTGCCCTCCCGCACCGATTTCAAGACCTATCTGCGCAATCTGCGGGAAGATTTCGGCACCAGTATGGGCTTCCACATCGGTCACGGCACCGTCCGTACCGCCGTCATGGGCTTCGAGCGCCGCAAGCCCACCGCCCAAGAGCTGGAGCGCATGAAGGAGCACATCCGGGATGCCATGGAGGCCGGGGCGCTGGGTATCTCTTTCGGCATGATCTATACCCCCGGCACCTTTGCCGACACCGAGGAAATGATCGAGCTGTGCAAGGTGGTTGTGGAATACGGCGGCGATATGACCATCCATATGCGCAACGAGGGCGCGCGGCTGGTGGAGGCGGTGGAAGAGACCCTGCGCATCGTCCGGGAGACCGGCATCCGATGCATCATCTCCCATCACAAGGCCAGCGGCGGTCCCAATAACTGGGGCAAGGTGCGGCAGACCATTCCCATGATCGAGCAGATCAACCGGGAGGGCTATACCGTCTTTTTGGATCAGTACCCCTTTATCGCCTCCTCCACCGGCCTGATGTCCGAGATCCCTTCGGCTTTCCTGTCCCTGCCCCGGCAGGAACTGCTGGAAAAACTGGGCGATCCGGAGGGGCGCAAGCCCATCGCAGAGGCCATGCTGGGAGGCCGGGATCCCGAAGAGGCTTACGAGCGGCTGATGATCGGCGCTTCTAAGGCCTATCCTCAGTACAGCGGCATGATGGTGCCCGAGGCGGCAAAGCTCCACGGCAAGAGCCGGGTGGACACCATTCTGGACGTGCTGATGGCCGACAATTTTGCCTCCACCGAGATCAGCTTCGGTATGTGCGAAGAGGATGTGGAATATGTGATGGCCTATCCCCGTACCATGATCGGCACCGATGGCCTGTGGTATCCCGACACCTTCGGTGCCCACCCCCGTGCCTTTGCCAGCTTCCCCCGTGTACTGGGCCATTATGTCCGGGAGCGGGGCGTAGTGTCCTTTGAAGAGGCCGTCCGCAAGATGACTTCCATGCCTGCCGCCCTGTACGGTCTGAAGGGCAAGGGCATGATCCGGGAGGGCTATGACGCCGACCTGTGTCTGGTGGACCCCGATACCATCATCGACGCGGCAAATTACAAGGATTGGAACGCCCGCTGTCCCGGCCTGAAGCACGTGTTCGTGGCAGGTGAGGCGGTAGTCACCGACAGCGTTCACGACGGCCGCCTGCTGGGCAAAAAGCTTCTGCGGAGCTGGTAATATCATCAATGTCATTCCGAGCCGCTTTGCGGCGTGGGAATCCGCATCCCCTTTCGTGAGCAAAAAACGGATTGCCGCGTCGCTTCGCTCTTCGCAATGACAGTCTGGAGGGATTTTATGTACGATCTTCTCATTCAAAACGCCCGCATCCTTGACGGCACCGGCGCGCCCTGGTTTTACGGTGATCTGGCGGTGAAGGACGGCAAAATCGCCGCCATCGGCAAGATTACCGGTGAAGCAAAAACCGTGGTGGATGCCGCCGGACAGTATCTGGCGCCCGGATTTATCGACATTCACAGCCATAGTGACGGAGCGATTCTGGACTGCCCTACCGCCGAAAGCCGGATTCTACAGGGCGTGACCACCGATGTGGGCGGCAACTGTGGCAGTTCGGTGGCGCCCACCGAAAAATATCCCACCATGGCCGATTATCTGGCAACGGTGGAGCAGGCCCGTCCCAGCATCAACTCGGCAACGCTGGTGGGTCACGGCACCCTGCGCAAGGCGGTCATGGGCTATTCCCGGGAGGAGGCCACCCAGGAGCAGATCGGGCAAATGCGTGATCTGACGGCGCAGGCCATGGAGGATGGTGCCTACGGCATCAGCACCGGCCTGATCTATCCCCCCAGCTGTTACGCTGCCACCGAAGAGCTGGTACAGGTGGTCAACGCCGTCCGGCCCTACGGCGGCTATTACGCCACCCATATGCGTAATGAAAGCTATGACGTGGTCAAATCGGTGCAGGAAGCCCTCCATGTGGCAAAAGAAGCCGGTGTGCGCCTGCAGATTTCTCACCACAAGGTCACCCACAAGGCCGACTGGCAGGTGTCCTGCAAGACCACCATCGCCATGATCCAGCGGGCTCGGCGGCAGGGATTGGACGTATGCTGTGACCAGTACCCCTACAGCGCGTCGGCCACTTCCATGTCCTCCAACGTGCCCTCCTGGGCCTTTGAGGGCGGCGTGGAGGCCATGCTTTCCCGCCTGCAGGATCCCGAGACCCGGGCAAAATTGCGCGACGAGTCCAACGCCTCCCACCTGGGCCGCTGGGGCGATATTTACGTTTCTTACCTGTATTCTCCCGAAAATCAGTGGATGATCGGCAAATCCATCACCGAAATTGCCCAGATGCAGGGCGGAAAAGACCCTGCCGACACCTGTTTTGACATGGTGATCGCCGAAAAGAACCGGGTGGGCGAGGTCAACTTTGGTATGTGCGAGGAAGACATCGAATACATCATGTCCCAGCCCTTCGTCATGCCCGGCTCGGACGGCGAGGCACTGCCGCTGGATACCCCCGG
>JAGAVA010000074.1 GCA_017620505.1 Clostridia bacterium | reverse complement strand
TGGATCTGACCGATCTGGGTACCATGAACATGGGCGGTATGGGCGGCGGCTTTGACCGGGGCAACCGCGGCGACCGTCAGTGGCAGACCGAAACCCCGCCTCAGGCGCCCACTGCATCCTCTGACGTTCAGCCAGACCGCTTTCCCGGGCAGGCTATGCAAACCATGGCACAATATGACACACAAAGGAATATGAGCAATTCTCTGTTCCCCCTCCTTTTATCAGCAGGCGCGCTGCTCCTCGGCCTGCTGATCGCCTGGAAATACCGCCGTTAAAGACGCAAAAAGACCACCTCAACCGAGGTGGTCTTTGTTGTTTGGATCAATATTTTACAACGATGCGCTTGACCATGATGGCAGCCAGCAGACCGATGACGATACCGGCCAGCGTTCCGCTGAGCACCAAAAAGGGTGCGTAATACTTGAGCACATCGGTGCCCATCAGGATGCAGGCCATGCCGATCTGTCCCATATTGTGGAGTACACCGCCCGCCACGCTGACGGCAGTGTAGGAAAACACCTTTGCGCGCTTGAGCAGCACCATGGCGGCAAAGCTCACGGTGGCGCCCACCACACTATACAGGATGCTGACACCGTTGCCGAACAGCAGCCCCACCAGAAATACCCGGGTGAGAGAGATGACGGCGGCCTCTTTCCAGCCCAGCTTATACAGGGCAAAGACCACAACGATATTGGCAAGGCCAACCTTTACACCGGGGATGGCCACCAGCGCCGGGATCTGGCTTTCCACAAAGGAGAGGATCATGGCAAGGGTCACCGACAGTGCCAGCAGAGACAATTTAGATGCTTTCATACCGATTTCCTCCGATTTATGAGACCAGATCCACGTCGTTTTGTGCCGCACCATAAACTGTGACGGTCAGCTTGTTGGGCAGGCAGGTGATGACCTGTCCGTTGAGCCGGATCTTGCCCTGCTTGACGCACAGCTCATCCGGGCAGTTGGCATGACTCAGCCACGCCGCACCGTTTTCGATCACCAGCGTGTTGGTGCCGCCGTTGAGGGGATAGGTGCCGTTCTGATACAGACTGTACCGGGCAACCTCTTCCCCTTCCACGCGGACGATCACACCTGCGCCCCCCTCCTGACCAAAATGAGAGGTCAGGAAGAGCACCAGCGCTAACGCCAGACAGCCGCCGATGAGCAGCACATCCCAAAGGTGTTTTTTCATCAGAATGCGAACAGAGCCAGAGCCAGGATGGAAGCAGCCATCAGATGGATGGGCAGGCCGCGGAAGGCCTTGGGAACGTACTGCTCCTCGATCTTGGAGCGCACGCCGCAGAAGACCACCATCGCCAGCAGGAAGCCCAGGCCGACGGCAACAGAGGACACCAGAGCCTGCAGCAGGCCGTAGCCCTCAGCAATATTGTTCAGGGTAACGCCCAGAACGGCGCTGTTCAGGGCAACCAGGGGGAAGAAAGCGCCCATGGGCTTCTTAACCACCAGCTTGGCGGCAGCACCCACCAGATAGGCAACCGCCAGAATGATGGCAACAAACACCAGCGTCTGCAGGTATTCCAGACCGAAAGCAGCCAGAACAAAATTGTTGACCAGCCAGGTCAGGAAGCCGGACAGCGTCATAACCACAGTGACAGCGATACCCATAACGGTGGCCTTCTTGGTATCCTTGGAGGCACCCAGGAAGGTGGTCACACCCAAAAAGCTCTGCAGGGCATAGTTGTTCAGCAGGACGCCGCCCAGTAGAATGGCAAACAAGGTCTTATCCATTACTGTTCAACCTCCTCTTTGTTGCAGCAGCAAGCAATGCCGGCGGCGGCACAGGCAGCGCCCTTGCCCTCCAGCGCGGGATTCTTGTGCAGCTTGGAAATAACGGCAGCCACAATGCTGTAAATAATGAAGCCGCCGGGAGCCATGGTCAGAACGGGGATGGTGTAGTCAGTCAGGAAGGGAATCTCCATGCCGGCGAAGGAGCCTTCGCCCAGCACCTCACGGATGATACCCATCACAGCCAGAACCACCAGGAACCGCAGACCGGTCTTGAGGGCATCAGCCACGGCAGTGCCCACAGAGCCCTTGCCGGCATCTTCACCGGTGCCGAAGATCAGCAGGTTGACGGCGGCAACGGTCAGATAGATGCCCATCATCTGATACACATCGGGCAGGAAGGCGTTCATCACCATCTGCACCAGAGAAACGAAGCCGGTGATAATGATCACATAGGCGGGGATGCGGGCACATTCGGGAATGGCCTTCTTCAGGGCGGCAATGACAATGCCGGACAGCAGCATGACCACCAGTGCGGCAACGCCCATACCCACAGCACCCAGAACGGTGGTGGTGGCACCCATGGCGGGGCAGGCGCCCAGGAACAGGATCAGCAGAGGATTCTCAGCGATCACATTGCGCAGTTTCTTCTCGCTCATTCAGCAGCGCCTCCCTTCAGGATCTCATAAGCGGCGAAAATATCGTTGGTAGAGGTCTTCACGGCGTCGGAAGTCATGGTAGCGCCGGAGATGACAGCCTGCTCGCCCGTCCAGCTGTCAGCAGTCAGACCCTGGAAGCCGGCCTTGTAGGCGGCGGGATCCAGCGTATAGGCGTTGAAGTACTCGGCGTGGAAGATCAGCTCATCAGCGTTCATGGCAACGATGGCACCGTTCTCGTCGATGACGTAGTAAACGCCCATGACCTCGTTGGCATAGCCGTAACTGCGGGAAACCAGACCGTAATAGGTCGCGCCGTCCTTCACCATGGTATAAGCGCTGGTGACCGAGTTGAACACGCCCTCCACGGGGATGGCGGTGATCTCAGCACCCTCCAGCAGCAGACCCAGACGCTGCAGATCCTTGTCCACATTGGCGCCGATGTTGGCCAGCGTATGGGCCTTGACGGTGTCAGCAACACCGGCGTAGTCGGCGGTGACGTCAGTACCTTCCACGTTGAGGATCTTGACCGAACCTGCGGCGTTGGTGACTGCCAGCAGGGTCACATCGCCCTCCTTGACAATGTAGCCGAAGCCGGAATTGTTGGGAGCCTTCAGGATCTTCTGGATGGAAGCGCCGTCCCCCTCCAGTTCCTCGTACTGGGCGATGCCCTTGTCGTTGACCAGACCGGAATGTGCCATGGGCACCAGTTCCAGCAGCAGCTGTTCGTCGCTCTTGACGCCGGCAGCCATCAGATCGTTGGCGATCAGCACGTTCATGCCGTCCAGAACGGCATCACGGAAGGCCACAGAAGAGTAAGTACAGCCGGAAACGATCTGCACGTCAGCCAGAGTGGAGTCCTGACCCACGAAGGAAGCGGGATAGTCGGCACCGAAGTCCTTGGACTCGGGATAAGCATCCAGCTGGATACCGGCGATCTTGCCCTCGGTGTTGACGCCGAAGGTCAGCTCAATGGCCTCGCCGGTGTAGCCCTTGGTGGTGGACATCTTCAGGGCATAACCCAGACCGGAGGTCTCCTTATAGATGGCCTTGACGGTCTCAGGAACCTCCACCAGAGTGGAAGCAACGCTGCCGTCAGCCATATAGACGGGTTCGAAGTCGTCAGCCTCGGGCATAACGGCGAACAGGGGGCCGTAAGCCTGAGAGGCATTGTTGGCCTCGATCATGGGGCCGGTAACGAAGTTCAGACCGAACATCGCCACGGCAAAGACGGCAAACAGGGCGACCAGCACCACGATTGCCTTACCGGTTTGTTTGTTAGCCATTACTTCACACCTCCCAGAGGTTCTTTGGCGGTCCACTTCTCAATGAACGGCGTCAGGATGTTCATGATCAGGATGGAGAAGGACACGCCTTCGGGATACGCACAGAAATAGCGGATGATAAAGGTGATCACACCGCAGCCCAGAGCGAACACCACGCGGCCGCGGGTAGTGATGGGAGTGGTTACGTAGTCGGTAGCCATGAAGATGGCACCGATGAACAGACCGCCGGCCAGGATCTGGCTGACAGCCATCATCACATCGCCGGTAAAGGCCAGATACAGCACAAACACGGTGGCAATGAACACCACGGGAGTGTGCCAGGTGATGACCTTGCGCACCAGCAGGTACACAAAGCCGATGATGAGCGCCAGAATACAGGTCTCACCGATAGCACCGCCGTGCAGACCCAGGAACAGATCCATCAGCTCCAGGGTTTCACCCTTGCCCAGCTGCTCCAGAGGAGTAGCGGAGGTGGTGAGCTCCACGATGGTGGGGTTGGCACCGCCGGCAACGGCGGAGAATGCCACCAGCATGAACACGCGGCCGGTGATGGCGGGGTTGGCGAAGTTGCAGCCCAGACCGCCGAACAGGCACTTGACACAGATGATGGCGAACAGGGTGCCCACCACGCACTGCCATGCAGGCACGTTGGTGCTCAGGTTCAGGGCCAGCAGCAGGCCGGTGACCACGGCAGACAGGTCGCCGATGGTCTGCTTTCTCTTGGTAACGATGTTGAACAGTGCCTCACCAACCAGAGCAGTGATGACACAGGCAGCGATGACGATCAGGGACTTCAGGCCGAAGATGATCACCGAAGCTGCGGTAGCCGGCAGCAGGGCGATAATCACGTCCAGCATGATCCGGTTGGTGGAAGCGCCGCTGTGAATATGCGGAGCGGCGGAAACAGTCAGTTTAGCCACGGTTTATTTCCCCCCTTCAGCGTGTGCGGCTTTGTACTTCTTGACAAAGCGCTTGCCCTGCTTGTTGCTCTCCATCAGAGGCTTGTGGGCGGGGCAGACATAAGAGCAGCAGGCACATTCGATGCACTGACCCACAGAGTACTCCTGCAGCTTGACAAAGCGGACATCCTCGTTTTCGTTCTCCATGGCGCGGGCCAGGGCGGCGGGATTCAGGCTGACGGGGCAGTTTGCCACGCAGCGGCCGCAGCGGATGCAGGCGGTGGGCTCGTAGATCTTGGCTTCCTTCTCGGTCAGGAACAGCAGAGAGTTGGTGGCCTTCTTGGAGGGCTCGTCCATGGAAGCCACGGCAGCGCCCAGCATGGGACCGCCGATGAGCACCTTACCGGGCTCGCAGGAAAGGCCGCCGGCCTGCTCCACCAGATAGCTGATGGGGGTACCGATGGGAGCGATCAGGTTCTTGGGCTCCTTGACGGCAGAACCGTCGATGGTGACGATACGGTCTACCAGAGGCATACCGGTCTCCATGTACTGAGCCACCTTGGCAGTAGAAGAGACGTTGATGATGATGACGCCCAGAGAGGCCATACGCTGGCCGCCCTTGACCACCTGACCGGTAACATTATACAGCAGCACCTGCTTGGCGCCCTGGGGATAGA
>JAGAVA010000073.1 GCA_017620505.1 Clostridia bacterium | reverse complement strand
GGCAGCGTTCGGAGATCTTATTGGTGTCTTTCAAATCACGAATCGGGATGATCTGTGGCATGTTATCGCCTCCTTGTGGCATAATTATACCACAATTATCCCCTCAACACAAGAGAATATCAGGAGATACAAAATGAAAATTGGATATATTCGCATCAGTTCTGCCGATCAGAACACCGCTCGGCAGGAGGTTCTGATGCAGGAGCTGGGTGTAGATCAAATCTTTATAGACCGGATCAGTGGTAAGAATCTGGAACGTCCGGAACTGAAGCGCATGATGACCTTTGTTCGGCAGGGCGATACGGTCATTGTGGAATCCATCAGCAGGTTTGCCAGAAACACCAGGGATCTTTTGGAGCTGGTAGAGCAGCTGACCCGGAAAGGCGTGGAGTTTGTGTCCAAGAAGGAAGCCATCGATACCACCACCCCGTCTGGCAAGTTCATGCTGACCATCTTCGGTGCCGTGGCTGAGCTGGAACGAGACTACATCCTGCAGCGCCAACGGGAGGGCATCGAGGTTGCCAAGGCGAAAGGTGTTTATACTGGACGAAAACCGGTGGTTCACGCCGACTTTGATGCCGTGGTAAGGAAGTGGCGTTCCGGCCAGATTACCGCTGTAGAGGCCATGAAACGGCTGGATATGAAGTCCAGTACATTTTATAGAAAAGTAAAAGGAGCTAAGAAATGATGCGTATTTTAGTTGTGGAACCGGGTAAACAGCCGGAGGAGCGCGAGATCGACGGCTCCCTGGAAAGCATGCAGCAGATCGTGGGAGGCCTGATCCAGGCCATTTATCCTTTTGACGATACCGTGGCCCTGATCTGCAATGACGAGGGGAAGCTGCTGGGTCTGCCCTGGAATCGCGTTGTGGGCTATGACATCATCGCAGGGACCTTCTTTCTCTGCGATGCGCCATTGGATTCAGAGAATTTCGAGGGCTTACGTGTTGACCAGATTAGACGTTACAGCAGTATATTTACCGTAATGAATTAAATATTGGGCAGAATGAACATGGTCAATGGGGCCTTAAATAGCTGATACTGAAAAAAAGTTTAAAAAGGGGATTGACGAAAACCACAATTTATGGTACAGTCCTTCTATCGACTAGGCCAGTCGATACGTAGGTTCTCTTCTCTTGCAACTCCGGAAAACGGGACCGGGCAACCGGTCGCTCCTTACAACCCTCTGGGTTGGGCAGTTGGGAGCCTTGTGGTGAGGCTCTGGAGTTTTTCTCCAAACAACGAGGGCACAGAATCTTAAGACGCAAGTTTTAAGTTGGAGTATGCTCCGCGTAGAATGTACAAATGAAAATTTGGTTGCGATGGAGAAGAGGCCCTACGGAACTTAATATTGAATGCTTGTTTTGACAGCGTTCCTAACGCAGTGTGTGAAAAACACAGGCCAGGATGCCCGGTAACCCATCAGTCAATGTACTGATGCGGGTTTGGTTTATAAATGCTATGGAGGCGCCAGAAAGCGGCACAACCTGCTCCAGTTATGGGGCTTGTTTGTGATGCTTTCTGGCGCCTCTTTTTGTTTTTCACCGCGTTAAACAGAAAGGAGTGTGAGAACCCCCTAGGCCCTTCCCCTGCAGTTATTACTTATAAAGGAGATTAATTACATGAAAGTTTTAAAATCCATGAAATCTTCCCATTTTGGTTATGATGCTGAAACCTTAGGTGCAGCGGTACAGCTGCTGATGCTCTCTGGACAGATGGCAGTGCCCCAAAAGTTGTTTGAGGTCGCTGTTCCTAAAAAGAGTGCTAAGTTGTTAAAAAAGTCCTTACAGATTTCGGAGCTGTGGGATTTCAAAGACGACATCACCTATAACACTTACGGTATGGCATTCCAAGGAACTGCTTCCTGGGGTGTTGGCTTGACCGTACGGATGGCAGCCAAGGATTACCGTTTCAAGGTTCTGCACTTGGATCGGTTCGGTAAGCGGATGGTGTATCTTCTTCCCGTCGCGCAGCTTAGCACCCTATCTGCTCTTCCTCAAATCGATCTGAGCCACGACGAAATGAAAATGCTTCTTCAGATGGCTGATGACATTAGTAATAATGTTGGTTATCAGGAGTATTTCATGAAAATCAAGCACCCTGTAAAGAAGTCGATCCTACAGCATACTGCCGACTGGAGGCACCTGCCCTATAATAGATGTAGTCTGTTGGAACTGCTATCTAAGGAGCCTCTTCTGTTGGAGGTAGTGGTAACTGCACTGGACGCCCAACTACGTTCCTTGAAGAAAATGTCACATGCTCCTCAGGGAATCACCAACTTCATCCTGCCAGGTAAAGATGATCATGCGGAAAAGTGGCTGTACTCAGCATTACAGGCCCTGACGTTCTCCAACGAACAAGGTATCATATATGCTGGTCCGGTCGAGATCCGTGCAAAAGGTGTTACGGCACTTCAACAGTGGGAATCCTGCTATAACCGCTTGGCTGTACTGCGGGCTTCAACCAGTACGTTGCTTTCCTCCCTGCTGGAACAAGCTCAGGAATCTGAGCGTACCCGCAAGTGTGGTGGTCTGGCCCTGCAGGGCTTCCCAACGGCTCCGATAATCCTCTCAAAAGCGCCCTACTGCTGTAGCTCGGTCACGGACGTCAAGCTTCCCGAAGATGTACAGCCGCTGAATTGTATGGAGCAGGATCTGTTACGCACCGCAATGAGCCAGACTCTCTCCAAATCCACTGCGAAACGCCTCTACCACTGCTGGCTGAAGCAGGTGTCCTCGATGACTGCCTATCGTCTCCAAGGCCTGAAATGTTGGCGAGATATTCTCAGAATGGCAGTTATTGAGATGTGGTTTCCTGATGATGATCTGTATACTCAGGCAACGCAATTAATGGAGACTACCACGGCCACCTTGGAGGAGGATAATCTCAAGCGAGAAGCCGAACTCGCCCGTGCCTGTGACTTTATAGCTCAACAAAAGCTATATGAGGATCTGATCGTTAATCGCCCCAAAAGCAAGCAGGAATGGGACGAGAAGTGTGATGAAGGCGCTGTAGCCTTTCGTTTTATTCCGACCCAGGGCGATGATAAGTACCAGAGGCTACTGGCTTTCACGCCGGTGTCACTTCGGAAACTATTAAACACAATTGGTTTATCAGAAAGTCTTTTTCAAGCCTTCCTTACCAAATGTGAGATTAATGGACTGCTGAAGTATCGGAAACACAACATAAAGTTCGGTAAAGACCAAGTTTCTGCGCTTGTCTTTTCACTTGAAACCATATAAGTTAGCTGGTTACCAGGTTACCATGAATTTTTAGGAGGAATTTATAATGTATTTATATAATAAGAACGCTATGGAAGAAACCCTGACGAAGATGAATATCCGTAACCTGCGTGATTGGCAGGTTGCACCGTTAGATGCCGTTCTCCAGGGACGAGATGTGTTCGTCTCCATGTCTACTGGCGGAGGCAAATCTCTGCTTTACCAGCTGCCGGCGGCCATGGAAGAAGGCAGGGGCCTAACAATCGTCATCTCGCCGCTGCGAGCTCTGCAGAGTGACCAAGTAAATGCGCTTATCAGCAAAAATATTGCCGCCTGCTGTATAAACGCTGATATGACTGCATCTGCGCGCCAGAATGCACTGGCTCGTCTCCCTCAGATTGCCCTGCTCTACATTGCGCCTGAGCAACTGTGCAACCAGGATCTCCTGGCTGCATTGGAGTCGTGCCACGTGCAGCGTGTTGTTTTGGATGAAGCACATGTGCTTCCGTTGAGCGAGCTAGACTTCCGGCGTGCTTATGGCCAGATTGACCAATTCATTCAAAAACTACCTGAGCGGCCTCAGATTGTCGCGTGTACAGCAACCGCCACAGTTAAAGACCGTCGCAGGATTGTTGAAGCTTTGGATATGCGTGATGTCGCCTCCTTTATCTTTCCTATCCGTCGTAATAACCTCCGTCTGCGCCTTAAAAAGGTGGATGTGGAACGCGGCCCTGGTAAAAAGGAACGCCTGAAGCATAGCCTGCTCTGCGCGGTGGAACGCAGGCTTGAGAAATGGGACAAGACTGGATCAGTTATAATCTATGCGCCCACGGTTAAACGTGTCCAGCTTATCTATAAATGGCTTAAGCGGCGAGGATGGTCTGTCGCAAAATATACAGGTCAGCAACCGCAAAATAGCCGTCGCAAGGCTCAGGAGGATTTCCAGAGCGGAAGGAAATCTATCATGGTTGCCACCAATGCCTTCGGCCTTGGTATCGATAAAGCCGACATTCGGCTTATTATCCATGCAGGACTGCCTCTTTCCATGGACGGTTATGTTCAGGAAATTGGCCGCGCTGGTCGAGATGGTAAAAAGAGCAAATGTTTTCTGCTGTATACAAACACAGACATTAAGCTGAATGAAGCCATCCTTCGCAACGGCGAAAACGATTCCGGACTGCAGCGCAAGCTCAAAGGCCTGTACGCCCTTGAGGAGATGTTGAAATCCCACCACTGTGTCTGGAAATGCATCGAGCGATATTTTGGTGAAAAACCACACGGAAACTGTGGCAAATGCACCAGATGTAAATCAAAATCTAAAGTTTAACAGGAGGATATTCTATGATGCGTACTTATTGTAATCCCGAGGAACTTCCACTACTTCTGAGAATTACAGATCTTATGTGTGTTCTCAATGTTGGAAGGAATACAGCATATAACCTGGTGAACTCCGGGCAAGTGCAAAGTATCCGTGTTGGCACACAGATTAGAATCCCTAAGGAAGCTGTGCTGGCCTTTATGTCATGCACTGAATCCTGTATGCTCTCGTAAACCAAGGGGACCGAGATAGTTCGCTATCTCGGTCCCAATAACCAGAGGAGGAATTATACTATGAAAAAAGCAAAAGGTCGCAATGCCGCAGGTACGGGCAGCATTCGCAAGAAAACCGTTGTTCGGAATGGAAAAACCTATTCTTATTGGGAGGGGCGGTACACGGATGGGTTCGATCCCGGCACTGGTAAGCAGTGTCAAAAATCGGTAACAGGCAAAACGCAAAAAGAGGTTGCCCTGAAGTTGCGAAAAATCACTGCGGAAATCGACAATGGTACCTATCAGGCACCAAATAAAATTACCGTAGGTGAATGGTTCGATGTATGGGCAACCGACTATCTGAATAACGTTAAGCCGCTCACCGTTGAGAAATATACCTGTGTCATCAAGAACCATATAAAACCGAAACTTGCTGCGGTTCGTCTGGAGGCGGTTACAACAACCGTTCTCCAACACTTTTACAATGAATTAGGACGCGCTCACGGAGACAAGCCTGCCCTTTCAGCAAAAACAATCAAAGATATCCACGGTGTCATACATAAGGCGTTGCAACAAGCTGTGGAGATCGGATATATTCGGACAAATCCTTCCTCGAGCTGCAAACTTCCCAAAGTGGTAAAACCCGATATCAAGCCCATGGATTCCGAGTTAATCACAGTGTTTCTGCAAGAGATCAAAGGACACCGGTTCGAAGTGCTTTACATCGTAGCGCTTTTTATGGGAATTCGCAGAGGAGAGATCTGTGGTCTTAAGTGGGACTGCGTAGACTTTGAGCGAGGAACCGTCTGTATTCGCCGACAGCTCCAAAAGATCCCGGGGGTAAAAGGCGGCTTCCGGTTGGTATCAACAAAAAGTGATAAAGAACGAACGATTACACCTGCTCCGACGATCATGAATCTGTTAAAACACCATCTCACCGTACAAAATGAAATGCGCCTAAATGCCGGTTCATCATGGCAGGACAATGATTATGTGTTCTGTAACGAGAACGGTGAGCATCTGTCTCCCAGCACCGTGTATCATAACTATAAGCGAATTGTAGAAAAGTTAGGCATTCCTGAACGGCGCCTGCATGACCTCCGACATAGCTATGCAGTAGCATCTCTTATGAGCGGTGATGACATCAAAACTGTTCAGGAAAATATGGGCCATTTTTCTGCAGCCTTTACATTGGATCGTTATGGGCATGTCACTGAAGAGATGAAAACTGCCAGTGCTCAGCGCATGGAAAAGTTCATTCAGTCCATTTCCGATGAATAAGGGAAAACTTAAGGGAAAAAACCTTCAAAAAAACATGAAAAAAGCCTGTAACCATTGCAGTTACAGGCTTTTTTATTGGTCCGAGTGGCGAGACTTGAACTCACGGCCTCTTGACCCCCAGTCAAGCGCGCTACCAGCTGCGCTACACCCGGTCAACGTCAATTATAATACCACAGCCCCTAAGAAAAAGCAAGTGTTTTTTTCATTTTTTCACTTGAAAAATCATACAAATTACCATGAGAAATGTGACTCGATTTTTGTGGAATACGATACTTTTGACGGCAACCTCCCTTTTGATGCGCTTTTTGGGCATGAGTTTTCAGATTTATCTCACCCAGCGCATCGGTACGCAGGGGATCGGCCTGTTTGAACTGTTGATGTCGGTGCACGGTCTTGCTGTGTCCCTCGCCATATCCGGGGTACGTCTGTCTACTACCCGGCTGGTGCTGGAGGTCAGTGCCAGGGGGCAATGCAGCCGCAGCAGCATCATGAAGCTCTGTCTGCGGTATAGTCTGCTGCTGGGCTTTGGTGCGGGGACGCTGCTCTTTAGCGTCAGCGATCCGGTGGCAGCCCTGTGGCTGGATGAACCACAGTTAGCCCCTTGTCTGCGGATCCTCGCCTTCGGCCTACCCTGTCTGGCGGTATCCTCCTGTCTGAACGGCTACTTTTCCGCCCTGCGGCAGGCCGGGCGAATGGCGGTGGTACAGGTTCTGGAGTTTAGCTTTCACATGGCACTGACCTTCGGCGCACTGGCGCTGCTGAAACCTACCGAACCGGCAGAGGCCTGTTTACTGCTGGTTTGCTGCAGTTGTCTGTCCGACGTGCTTTCGGCAGTCCTTTCTGCCCTTTTCTACTACGGCAGCAGACCGGCTCGTGAAAAAACGCCCTGGAGCTTCACCGGGGAGCTTTTACAAATTGCCATTCCCGATGCAGTAGGCTCCTGGGTACGCTCCGGGCTGGTCAGCGCCAAGCATCTGCTGATCCCAAAGGGGCTGCGCAAATGCGGTGCAAGCGCGGCTTCGGCACTTTCCACCTATGGCATTATTCAGGGCATGGTCATGCCGGTACTGGCCTTCCCCGCTGCCTTTTTGGGAACGGTCTCCGGTCTGCTGGTGCCTGAGATCGCAGAAAGCCATGCATTGGGACAAAAGCGGAAGCTGTTTTCCATCATGCAGCGGGTGCTGCATTTTACACTGCTGTTTTCCTTTTTTACGGCAGCCCTGCTGCTGGTCTACGGCGGCGATCTGAGCCGCCTGCTGTACCGCTCCAAAGATGCGGAACGGTATATCAGACTTTTGGCGCCGCTGATTCCGCTGATGTATCTGGATACTACAGTAGATGGGATGCTGAAAGGCATGGGACTGCAGACCGCCAGTATGCGGATCAACATTCTGGATGCTGCCATCAGTCTGCTGCTGGTGTGGCAGTTGATCCCCCGGGTAGGGGTCAGCGGGTATCTTTTCACCATTTATGTCAGCGAAACACTGAATTTCATTCTTAGTTTTCAGCAGCTAAACCGGCACGCCGGACTGTGGCTGCCCTTTTACCGCAGTGTGCTGGCTCCTCTGATGGCAGCCATGACTTCCCTGTTTTTGCCACGGCTGCTGTGGTACGGTTTTTGTGAGGCACAGCCCCTCAGTGCGGTACTGCTCAGCGCCTTGTTGTACTATGTGCTCCTACGTCTGCTGGGTAGCGTCACAAAACGGGATCTCCAATGGTTTTTGGGGATTTTCCGGCAAAAATAGCAGGTGCAACCGTTGGTTGACACCCTTCCAAGGCAAGTTGGTAGACTTTTTGGGGGTTGTGTGCTATGATTTCCTCAAGTTCCAAAGCAAAGGAGATCCCCATTCATGCGTCTTGGTGAAACGATCTACCGTCTTCGGACGGAAAAAGGAATGTCTCAAGGGGAACTGGCAGAAGCGCTGTCCGTATCCCGGCAATCGGTGTCCAAATGGGAAACCGACGGTGCCACCCCCGATCTGGAAAAGCTGATCAAATTGAGCGAGCTGTTCGGCATCTCGCTGGACACATTGGTAAAAGGCCGCGAGCCCGCAGCGGAAGCCGCGCCTGTACCCCCGCCGGAGCCCGAACCGCGGGTGATCTATGTGGAGCGAGCCGAGCCCGTCATTCCCCGCCGAAAAATCGCAGGCTACGCGCTGTTTGGATTGGCGATTTTGGTGGTATTGCTGTGTACGATTTTGGGAGGGATGCTGGCAGGCGTGCTGTTTTCTCTGCCGTTTTGGGTCTGCGGCTCCCTCTGTTTTCTGTTCAAAAAGCGGATCGGTCTGTGGTGCAGCTGGTCGGTTTTCTTTATGGTAGATGTGTTTTTACATTTTGCCACAGGCTCTGCCTCAGGAAGCTTTCTTGGCGTCCTGCGGGGAGTCCTGCAGGGCTACCTGAACAATCATGTGACCCTTTGGGTGAGTCTGGCGGCTCTTTTGATGCTGTTGGCGCTGGTCATTTGCACCATCCGCTCTTATCGGGACAAGGTGCTGGAGCCCTCCAGACAGGTTACCCGGCGGATGATCCTTTTGGTTCTGGGACTGGCGCTGTTATATGTTGTTCCCTACGGGATTTCTATGGCACTGCAGCCCTATGCAGTGGACGGACAGTCCATTTATCTGATCACTCGAGTCATTCAGGTGATGGGCATCGTACAGCAGTGGTGCCGTATTCCCCTGTTCTGCAGGCTGGTAATCGATCTGCTGGCATTACGTCGGTGGCAAAAAAACAAGGAAAAGGAGTGCTAAACGCCATGAAATGTCCCTTTTGTCAGGATGAAATGAAGTCTGGGTTTCTGAAAAGCTCGGATGTTGGTAATTTAAGCTTCGTTTATGATGGTGGCGATCCCATCGTTTTGCAGAAAAGCAGGGTCTTCCGCAATCTGTTCTTCAAAAAGCCCGGTTTGGTGTGTCCAAAATGCAAAAAGATCCTTCTGGATTATGAAAATGCGTAAAAAAAAGCGGCTCGGTTGAGCCGCTTTTCTTTATCCTTTTACAGAAAATCCCGCAGACCGTATTTGACCTTACCGGCGCGACCGGTGGTGGTCTCGGCATGGTACAGGGAGCTGATGATGGCCTCTTCCACAGCCTCGGCAGCCATGTCAAAGACGGGGTCGATCTTATTGTCGGAGATCATTTTGATATCCATCACGGCAGTCTTGCTGTAATGGGGGATCTTGTTTGCGGTGGTGAAGGCGATGGCGATGTCGCCGCTGCCGTTGCCATAATAGGAACCGGTGCGGGCCAGACCCACGCCTGCGCGGCGAGCCACACGCTTCAGCTGACGCTCGCTCAGGGGGATGTCGGTGGCGATCAGCATGATGATGGAGCCCTTGTCCTGCTGGGCTTCCAGCTTGTCCTTGATCTCTTGACCCATGTGGCGGCCTTCGATCAGCAGACGGCCTGCGCCGCCAAAGTTGGACATGACCAGTGCACCCACGGTATATTCCTTGTCATCCAGCTTGACGATACGGGAAGCGGAGCCGATACCACCCTTCAGGCCCAGACAGCACATACCGGTGCCGGAGCCCACGACGCCTTCCTCAAACTCCTCGCTGCAGTTGGCCAGCGCTTCAAAAACGTGCTCTTCCTTCACGTGCAGGCCGCGGATATCGTTGAGTACACCGTCGTTGCACTCACAGACCAGAGGATTCACGGTACCAGTCTTGGTGCCGATATCCTCGTTCTGCTGCAGCATATACTTGATGAGGGCGGTGGCAGCAGTGCCAATGCTCAGGGTATTGGTCATAATGATGGGGGTTTCGATGGTGCCCAACTCTTCTACCTGCACCAGACCCATGGTCTTGCCAAAGCCGTTGATCACACAGGAAGAGGCCATAACCTTCTCCTGGAACAGATTGCCCTCATGGGGCAGAATGGCGGTGACACCGGTATTGATGTCGGCGCCGTCACGGATGGTCACATGACCCACCTTTACGCCGGGAACGTCGGTGATCAGATTGCGCTGGCCGGGGGTACCACGACCGATCTTGATGCCGGATTCTTTGTTCAGACCCATAATTTTCTCCTCGCTATTCTGTAATATGATTTAAGAACTCTCGAATATTTTCAAACACATAGGTTGGCTTCACGTCGGAAACCTCCAAATCAGCCAACGTAGCCTCGCCGGACAGCACCAGAACGGTGTCGATGCCGGCGTTAACACCGCTTTTGATGTCGGTATAGAGCCGATCACCTAATAAAATGGCCTGATCCTTTGTAAAGCCAGATTGCTTCACAGCAAGCTCCACCATATGGGGTTGCGGCTTTCCAATCACCTGCGGACGGCGACCGGTGGCACGGTACAGCATCTCTGCCACACTACCGCAGTCGGGAACGCTGCCGTACCAGGTGGGACAGACCCAGTCGGGATTGGTGGCGATATATTCCACGCCCCGATTGAGCAAAATGCAGGCATCCTCCAGTTTCTGGAAGGTCAGTTCGGTGTCAAAGCCCATGCACAGGCAGTCAATGTCCTCTTCCAGCCGGTCGGTGACGGGCAGGCCACCCTCCCGCAGCTGCTGCTGAAAGGAGGTTGTGCCAAAGGCGTAGATCTTACGGAAGGATTGTTTCTGCAAATGCAGCACGGTGGCATTGACCGAGGTGAAAAAATCTTCCGGTCTGGCTTCGATCCCCAACCGCTTGAGTTTGTCCACATAGCTGCTGACGCTTTTGGAGGAATTATTGGTGAGGTACATGGCGCGCCCACCAATACGCTGCACATGAGTCAGAAACTCCAGTGTGCCGTCGAACAGCTGCTCGTCCAGATAGATGGTGCCGTCCATATCCAGCAAAAACAGGCGCTTGTCCTTTAATTCGGCCATTTTCCCACCTCACTTTCCTGCTTTATGATACCGTTTCCTACCGGGAAAGTCAACAGGCAGCGGAAAATACCGCTGCCTGCTATCGATGTTTTAACCCGAAAACGGAATCATCATCAGCTGACCGGGTACCAGCCGGGCGGATGCTTCCAAATTATTCGCCGCAAGGATCTGCTGGGTGCGGCTGCCGTACTGCTTGGCGATGCTCCAGACAGTCTCCTGCTCCTCCACAGCCCGCAGCACCAGCGTTCCTGCAGGCGGAACTGCCCGACGCTTTTCTCCATCCAGCGTGCATCGGCTCACCTGAACGCAGGGCTGCTCTACCAATCCTCTGCCCTTCAGCACTGCCGTAAAACGGATGCGGATCGCCCCGTTATCGGCCTGGGCACTTACAGTTTGCCACCCTGCCCGTACTGCAAGCTGAACGGCATTTACCGCATCCTGGCCCACCACCTTCATGGTATGTTCGGCACAATGCAGCCGCCCTGCGGCACAGCAATACAGCAGACGGATGCTGTAAATGCCGCCCATACAGCCCCGGTCATCCACAAAGCCCCGGGCACGCATCCGACAATCCATCACCGAGACAGCTGCCTCCTGCGGCTGGCACACATCTTCGACAGGAACGGCTTCCTCAAAGATTTTCCATGCAGGACAATCCAGCTGACTGCACTGGCAAACCGTTGGGAAACGCGTGCTGTAGATGTCCCGCAGCACCGGAAGGCGTGTCCGACGGGTGGCGCAAGCCGTCACACAACCGGTGAGACTGCAGGACAAGGCCGGGGAATCCCCTTCCAGCAAAGTCACCTGAGACTGCAGCAGCTGATAGTCGGCGGTGACGTTGTCCCCGGGTTCCAGCCCTTCACATTCCACTACCTGGGAAAAGGGAATCTGATACTCCTGCTGCCGCAGCTGTCCTTCCCAGAAAAATACCGTCTGAATACAAGCGCTGCCACGCAGCATTACCTTGCCGGAAAGTACCCGCTGCTCTTCCTGCTTCCAATCCACATGATAATGGAGCAAACGACCAACCGAGCCGATCTGCAGTTCGTCGGCAGCCACCAGTTTTTTCTCTGTGACCATCCGAATCAAATCCAGTTCTACGGTATCACACAGGATCTGAATGTCCTCTTCCGTGCTTCCCGTAGCAGTCTCCGTTACCACAAGCGATTCTTTCTGATAGACCTGCACATAGGCTGCGACTTGCGCCTGCAGCTGCAGCTTGCGGGGATTGCGGATCTGGGCGTCACAGCGCAAAATCTCCACCCGGAGCTGTGCAACGCTGTCCTCCCGACAACCTGTGGCCTCTACCTCCATGGTGAAGGGCATACTTCCACGGATGGTCTGCCAGCGGTCTTCCTCTTCCTCCTGACAAAAGGCCTCCAGTTCCACCGTCCCCTCGACCATCACGCAGTCCTGCCGCAGGGTCTTTTGCTTTACCTGACAAACGGCAAAGGAGGTCAGGACGCTGTAAACATCGGCCTGGGTATCAGGGACGATGACCTCCAGAGAAACTTCTTTTTGCTGCTCAGATTGCGGTAAAACGGTATATTTTTCATAGCTGTTCTGAATCAGTTCCATGCTTGTTCTCCTTCCCTTTTGGGCTTTTGTCACATGGATATGAAAAAAAGAGGTCAAAAAGACCTCTTTTTTCAAAGGATTCTCTTATTTCCACAGCTTTTGTGCCGCCACTTCTTCATACAGCATACAGTAGCTCTCATAGCGGGACTTAGCGATCTCACCCAGTTCCACAGCTTCCCGTACTACGCAGCCGGGCTCCTTGATGTGCTTACAGTCGCTGAACCGGCACTGGGCAAAAAACCGGTCGATTTCCGGGAAATACTGCTGCAGGTTCTCCTTGGTCAGCTTTTCCATGCGCACCGCATCAAAGGTGGAAAATCCGGGGGTATCAGCCACAAAGCCGCCGTTATCCAGTTGGAACAGCTCCACATGCCGTGTGGTGTGTCTGCCCCGGGCGATTTTTTCGCTCATATCCCCCACCTGCAGTCCAAAACGACTGTCGATGCGGTTGAGGATGCTGGACTTGCCGATGGCGGAGTTTCCCGTAAAGGCACTGATCTTCCCTGCCAGCATGGCCTTGACCTCTTCCACGCCCTCTCCGGTAACGGCACTGGCACGCAGCACCGGGAAACCGGCCTTTTGATAGGCATGATACAAGTCCACGCTGTCGTGCAGGTCGGATTTGTTCAGCAGGATCACCGGCTGGATGCCCTGATACAAGGCCACCACCGTCACCTTGTCGATCAGGTACGGATCGGTAACGGGCGGTGCCTGTGAGGCCAGAATCACCAGCTGGTCGATATTGGCAATGGCAGGCCGGATCAATCCATTTCGCCGGGGCAGCCGCTCTGTGATGTAGCCGCCGTCATCGGTGATCCGCAGCTCTACATATTCCCCCGCTGCCAGCAGGTTTTTCTGATGCTTGATCTTGGCACTGGCGCGGCAGCGCAAAATCTGGCCTTCGCAGGCCACATCATAGTTGCCGCCGATTCCTTTGATGACAACGCCTTGTTTTTTGATCTCCATTAAAACACGACCATTTCCTGAGAATAGGGCTGGCGATTCTGGTAAACTTCCACCAGATGCTCACCCTCGGTTGCTACCAGCGAGAGGGTCACCGAAGTCTGATCGATGTCTACATTGCTGTTATAAACCGTCACACCGTCCAGCATGACCCAGACTTCTACAGGCAGTCCGCTCTCAATGATGGGAATGGTATATTCCACCACCTTCTCAACAGGGGGCGGCGGCTCAATGCTGACGGTAAATGCCACGGTAGAGCCCTTTTCCACCTGCGTCAGCGCTTCTACGCTCTGGTAGATGACCTGACCGGGGGTTCCTTCGTACTCTTCATAAACGATAGGATCCCAATTCAGTCCGGCGGCCTCCAGCAGCGTCAGCGCCTCATTCTCCGAGCAGCCCATCAAATTGGGCATTTCCACAAGAATGATCTCCGGCCCCTTACTGACCGTCAGCGTGACGGTGTCACCGGCAGTCAATTCGGTTCCGGCCACAGGCTCGGTTCGCAGGACATAACCGTTGGCCACTTCGTCGTTGAACTCGGGCGTTCCCTCTACGCAAATCACGCCAAGACGCTCCAGCTCGATTTTGACCTGTCTGGCCTCCTGGCCCTCGTAGGCAGGCAGCTGGAAGGTCTTTGCACCGCGGCTGATATTGACCGTAATGGTGCCGCCCTTTTCGATTTTTCGGCTGCCCTCGGGACTCTGTTCAATGATTTTGCCGGCATCCACCGACTCGTTATAGACATATTCGCCTTCCACAATGTTGAAATCGGCATAAGTAGGATCGGCAATCACCTGAGAATAGTACAGGCCGATCAGATTGGGGGTGCTCAGTTTGGAATCGGTCTGGTCACCGTAAGGATCCAGTACGGATTTCACAAAATAGCCGGCACCGTAGCAGAAGATCAAAACGGCAATCACGCTGAACAGCAATGCACCGGGCAGCGGTGACCGCTCACGCCGCTCCTTTTCCTTCTTCTTTTTCTTTTTGGTGTCAGGTTCCACTTCCTCCACCTCTTCATCGGGAGACTCTGCTGCAGGCCGCTGGATTTCTTCCTTCTGTTCCTCCCGTCTGCGCTGTTCCTGTGCACGGCTTTCGGCTTCCAGAATGGCAGTAACCTCGCCGGTATTGTGCAGCTTCCGGGTGGCATCCAGATCGGAAACAGGCTCGGCCACAGGCGCACCTTCCTCTTTGGAAATGCTCAATTTGAACTGCTGGGCATTCTGGAAAGCCTCCAGATCATCCAGAATCTGGCTTGCATTGGTGTAGCGGCGGGACAGATTGGGATTCATGGCCTTCATGGTGATTTCTTCCAGCTGCTCAGGCACATCCTCAGCAAAAATAGAGGGCGGCAGGGCGATGGAATTAATATGCTGCAGGGCAATGGACACCGGGGTATCGCCCTCAAAGGGCAGGCGGCCGGT
>JAGAVA010000072.1 GCA_017620505.1 Clostridia bacterium | reverse complement strand
CAGCAGGGGGTGTTCAGAATCCCCCCCTGCACCCCCGCAACTGCCACTCTTTAGGGGAGAAACCTACGGTTTTCTCCCCTGCCGTGGAGGCAGCACCCCTCTTTCCCTTACGAGGACGAGTGACGCACTTGTTTCCTTTATTTTACCACACTTTTCCCTCGATTTCAGCCCCGATTTCACGATTTTTACCGTTGCGAACAGGCTCGAAATATCGTATAATGATTGTGTATGAAATTTTCTAAAGAAAGAGTGTGACACATGGATATCACCAAGCTGGAAGCCCTGGGTCTGTCGCCGGAAATGATCCGCGCCATCCAGGACACCGGATATGAAGAATTTACCCCCATTCAGGAAAAGGCCATTCCCGTGCTGCTGGAAGGCCGGGACATCATCGGTCAAGCCAGCACCGGCACCGGCAAAACCGCCGCCTTCGGCATCCCTGCCATCGAAATGGTAACCGACCCCGAGGAGACCGCCGACCCCCAGATTCTGGTGCTCTGCCCCACCCGGGAGCTGGCCATGCAGGTCAGCGACGAGCTCCGCAAGTTCTCCAAGTATAAGGAAGGTCTGCGGGTGGTCACCGTCTACGGCGGTCAGAACATCGACACCCAGATCCGCGCCCTCAAGCGTGCCGCCGTGGTGGTTGGCACCCCCGGCCGGGTCATCGACCACATCCGCCGCCGCACCCTCAAGCTGATGAACATCAAGCTGGCCATTCTGGACGAGGCCGACGAGATGCTGGACATGGGCTTTGTGGACGACATCAAACAGATCCTCTTCAACACCCCCGAAAACCGCCAGACCGCCCTGTTTTCCGCCACCATGCCGCCCCCCATCATGCGGCTGACCCAGCGGTTTCTGCGCAATCCCGAAACCGTCAAGGGCGACGAGGGCGACACCGCCTTCAACCTGATCCAGCAGTATTACGTGGAAGTGCCCAAGTCCAAAAAGGCGCAGGGCGTGCGCCTGCTCTTTGAACAGCAGGGCGCTCACCAGGGCCTGATCTTCTGCAACACCAAGCGCATGGTGGAGGTGCTCACCCGGGAGCTGACCGAGATGGGTCTGGCGGTGGAAGGCCTCCACGGCGACATGGCACAGGGTGCCCGCACCCGGGTCATGGCCCAGTTCAAGTCGGGCGAGACCGACCTGCTGATCGCCACCGACGTGGCGGCGAGAGGCATCGACGCCTCCGGTGTGGACATCATCATCAACTACGACATTCCTCAGGATATGGAATATTACGTCCACCGCATCGGACGTACCGGACGTGCCGGCAACACCGGCGTGGCCTTTACCCTCATTGCAGGCTCCGGTGAGTTTTTCTCCCTGTGCGACATTCAGGACACCACCGGCATCCAGCTCCAGCCCTATTACCTGAACGGTCTGGAGGAGACCCCCGAGGACAAGTTCTACGCCCGCAACACCAACCGGAACGAAAACGGCGCACGCCGCTCCTCCCAGCCCCGTCAGAAGGGCCAGAACGGCGGCAGATCGGCCTCCAACGGCGGCAACGCCGTCATTTCCTTCGACGTGGGCTCCAACCACGACGTGACCGAGCGTCAGATCGTCAACTCCATCCTCAAGTACGCCCGCATCAAGAAGGACGAGATCGGCGAGATCACCATCAAGGAAAACGAATCCCGGGTGGAGCTGGCACCCGATGTGGCGCGTCATGTCATGCGCTCCATGCAGAACGGCACCATCAACGAGTTTCTGGTGGTGTGCAAGGCCGTTTCCGGTGCCAAAGAGGTCAACGCCAAGGGCGAAGCCCGGGGTCATGGCCGTCGGGTTGGCGGCAAAGGCGGCAAAAACGGCGGCAAGCCCGCGGGCAACAAGAGCCGGGGCCGTGTGGTGCGCCGATAAATCTGAAAAAAGGTCGTGATTGCATGAAGACCCACAATCTGGAGACCCCTGCCCTGCTGTTGGACAAGCAGGCCATGCTCCGCAACATGGAGAAGATGGACGGCATCCTGTCCGGCACCTCCATGGCCCTCTATCCCCATTACAAATCCCACAAGTGCCCCGCCATTGCAAAAATCCAGCTGGAGCGGGGTGCCAAGGGCATCACCTGCGCCAAGCTGGGCGAGGCGCTGGATCTGCAGGCGGCAGGTGTCACCAACATCGTCATCGCCAACCAGATCGTACAGGCCGAAAAACTGCCCAAGCTGGCATCCCTCGCCCACAAATGCCGTCTGACGGTGTGTGTGGATCACGCACAGAATGTGCTGGATCTGGAACAGGCCATGGCACAGGCCGGGGACGGCAAGCTGCAGGTGCTGGTAGAATACGACGTAGGCATGCGCCGCTGCGGCGTTTCCACCCACGAGGAATTTCTGGCGCTGGCCAAGCTGGTTTCTGCCCAGCCCCATCTGGTTTTCGAGGGAATTCAGGCCTATGCAGGCCATCTTTCCCACGAGGAGCAGGCCGAAAAGCGGTTTGCCGATGTGCAGCGCATTGAGGCCGATGTGGCGGCGCTCAAGGCATTTTGTGAGGAAAACGGCGTGAAAGTGCGCGAAATTTGCGGCGGCAGCACCGGTTTTGCCCATGAAACGCCCAAAAACACCGTTTATACGCAGGTGCAGTTCGGCAGCTACCCCTTTATGGATCGCTCCTTCCTGCCGCTGGAGCTGCAGTTCGAGCAGGCGCTGTTTGTGGAGACCACCGTTCTGTCGGTCAAGCCCGACCGGGTGGTGGTGGACTGCGGCGTGAAAACCATGACCATGGATCAGTATCCCCCCTACTTCCCCGCCTTTCCCGAAGCACAGCTGTCCTTCAGCGAAGAACACACCACCCTTCTGGTGGAAAACACCGGCCTGAAGCCGGGCGACAAGCTGCGGTACGTGCCGGGACATTGCTGCACCACCATCAACATCTTTGACCGGATGTACGTCATCGAGGGCGAAGAGGTTGTGGACTGCTGGGACGTTACCAGCCGGGGCAAGGCGCAGTAACCTTCCATCCTACATTCAGGCCTCCTTACCGCTAAGGAGGCCCTTCTTTCCGAAAGGAGCAGGCCTATGAAACGCGAACGCTATATCGTTCCCGGCTTTTACGAGCGGATGCTGACGCTGGCCATTCCCATCGCCCTGCAGAATATGCTGGCCTCCTGCGCCGGTCTGGTGGACACCGCCATGGTGGCCCGACTGGGCAACGTGGCTACCTCTGCCGTGGGCATCGGCGGCAAGTGGTCCTTCGTTCTGCAGATGATCACCTTCGGCTTTTGCTCGGGCGGCTCGGTGCTGATCTCCCAGTATTGGGGCGCGCAGGATCACAAGGGCGTGCGCCGGGCTTACAGTCTGGGCATGGGTCTGTGTCTGATCGTTGCAGTACTCTACAACATCGCCGCCGCCCTCTTCCCCTATGAAATGATGTGCCTGTTCACCGACGAAGAGGCCGTCCGGCTGGCCGGTGCGGAATATCTGGGCATCGTCTGCTGGGGTGCCGTTCCGCTGGCCTTTGCCACCATCGCCAGCATGGCCAGACGGTGCGTGGAGGACGTGCGGACGCCCCTTTTGATCTCAGGCGTTTCGGTGTGTATCAACACCTTCTTCAACTGGTGTCTGATCTACGGAAAATGCGGCCTGCCCCAGCTGGGACTGCGGGGCGCCGCCATGGCCACCGTCCTTTCCCATGTGGTGCAGGCGGTTTTGGTCATCGTCATCGGTGTCAGGCAACAGCACTTTACAATCTACGGTTTGAACGAGGTTTTGAAGATCCCCTCTGACTTCATTAAGAAGTATTTCCACATCGCCCTGCCGGTCATCGGCAACGAGACCCTGTGGTGCGTGGGCTTCAATATTTACGCCATCGTTTACGCCCATCAGGGCAGTGAAAACTATGCCGCCTACACCCTCTACAGCTCCATCGAGAATCTGGTTTTCGTGTTTTTCGTGGGCGCCTGCAACGCCTGCTCCATCATGATCGGCAAGTCCATCGGACAGGGTCTTTTGGAGGATGCGCGGCACATCGCCCGCAAGATGCTGGGGGTGTTCGTCTGCATGGGCGCGGTGCTGGGCGGCCTGCTGTTCCTCATCCGCTGGCCGGTCATTAACCTGATGGGGGTGGAAAGCGCCTATACCGCCGCGCTGACGGCCTCCATTCTGGCCTTTTACTGTTGCTGGTGTCCCCTGCGGCAGCTGAACTATGTGCTGGTGGTGGGCATCCTTCGGGCAGGCGGCGACACCCGGATCTCTGCCCTGCTGGATGTGGGCGTGACCCTCTGTTGGGGCGCACCCATCTGCTGGGCGCTGGCCTATGTGTTCCATCTGCCCTTCCTGTGGATCGTCTGCGGCACCTTTATTGCAGAAGATATCCTCAAGCTGCCCCTGTGTCTGCTTCGCATGAAGAGCGGCAAGTGGCTGCACACCCTGACGGTGGAGTAACCTCCCCTGCCGGGGCAGCATAGACTGAGGCATCTGACAAAAAGGAGTGCTCTCTATGCCGCCCAAGGAAAAACAACCGAAATACGAAACGCCCGACGTGGACGATCTGATCTTTGAGGAGGATTGTCCCCCCAGCGAGCGGTAAGAGCCCATCGCAAACTGTAATCCTGTCATTGCGAGGCCTGTAAAACAGGCCGTGGCAATCCGTTTTCCTTCCGGGGAGCCTACGGATTCCCACGCCAGTGTGACCACTGGCTCGGAATGACGAGGGTTGTGTGCAGTTTGCAGCGGGTTCTTTTTATTGCTTCCTTTTCTCCCTTTACAGTTGCGTTACCGGCTGTGATTTGCTATAATAAATTGATAAATTATCCAAAAAGGGAGGGGATTTTATGGACTTGACGCTGGAAAGCATCCCGGCATCCGAGGCGCTGCGCTATCTGGGCGTCAAACAGAGCCCGCCCCCCGACCTTTTGCAGCAGGTGGAACAGGCCTGCGCCCGACTTTTGCCCCACTGCCGCCCACGGTACGTCTGGCGGCAGATTGCCAAGGCCGACCTGCCTGCTCTGGGGCTGGACTTGCCGGGAGAGGACATCCACACCCTGCTGCGGGACTGCGAGACCGCCGTGCTCTTCGCCCTGACGTTGGGCGAGGAGGCCGAGATGCTCATCCGCCGTGCCGGATTGCGCTCCCCTACCGATGCGCTGGTGCTGGACGCCTGTGCCAGCGCCGCCTGCGAGGCCGCCTGTGACAAGCTGCAGGCCATGCTGGAAGGGCAGCTGTGCAAAAACGGCCTGTACCCCACCGACCGGTTCAGTCCGGGCTACGGCGACCTGCCGCTCGCCGTGCAAAAACCCCTGCTGGAGCTGCTGGACGCCCAGCGGCGGTGCGGCATCACCCTTTCCCCTACCCTCATCATGACGCCGCGCAAGTCGGTGACCGCCATCTTTGGCCTTGCCGACAAGCCCCAGGGCAAGCGGGCCCGTGGCTGCGGCTTTTGTTCCATGAAAACCAACTGTTCATTCCGAAAGGCAGGGATCACCTGTGCATAATCTCATTACTTTGTTAGACGGCGGCTTTGGCACCATGCTGCAAAAGCAGGGCATCAAGCTGGGGCATAACCCCGGCCTGCTGTGTCTGGAACAGCCGGAGGCTGTCACCGCCAT
>JAGAVA010000071.1 GCA_017620505.1 Clostridia bacterium | reverse complement strand
CCGGGCGGCAGAAAGGGGCTGGGGGAAGGAGCCGGTGACGGGGGACACCCGCAGCATCCAGAAAAAGGCATCGCTGAACAGCAGGGAAGACAGGGACAGCATAAAAGTACCTCCTCGATTTCACATGAGGCAGTGTATGCGCCCGCAAGTTTGTCTGTTGCCAGTCCGGAAAAGAGAAATGCTGTTCGGTTAAAGAATACACAGTGCATCCACTGGGTCATTCCCAGCAAAAATGCCGCCCGTCAGGCGGCATTTTGATTTCATTGGTGGGAAAAACGCGTCAGATATCCTCCAGATCGGCAGCCGGGATGTCATTTTCCACGTTATCCCGGGCCAGATCGTTGTCCATAACCCGGTAGGCTTTGGAGATAGGCCTTTCTGTGTGATAAACCTTTTGCTCCGCACCGGTTGTCCCGGCAATGATGGGGTTCGCTTTTTTCTTTCCGCTTTTGGCCTTGCCCTGAATTTCAGGAACCGGAGAACTATCGTTACGGGGTTTGGTGTGGGTCCAATCGGGTCGTGCCATTCCTTTCTTTGCCATTCTCAGTCACCTCTTACATTTTTCGTGATTTCATTTAAATGGTTCGCCGGCGGCAGACAGCTGTGATTCTTACAGACGTAGAAGGTGGTTTTTCCGTCTTTCAGCGGATATTCCTCTGTCGGTTTGTGCAGGAGGGTCACAGCTGTATCCGGCGGGAGCTTCAGGGGCAGTTCTGCGATAGAATCCCGTTCTGCGAGCACCACCGTCACCTTCGGCGGGGGCATCTCATGATCCAAAAGAGCCAGCAGGAACATTCCATGGCCGACGGGATACCGCGCTGCCTTCCCTCCGAGAAACCGCAGCTGCCTTTCCGCCTGCTGCCGGTAGACCTCATCACCGGTGAGCTGGGACAGGCGCACCAGATTCCACGCCATCAGGGAATTGCCGCTGGGGATCGCACCGTCATAATCTTCTTTCGGCCGCAGGATCAGCGATTCATTTTCCGTCCCGTAGAGATAGAAGCCGCCGTTTTTCGGGTCTCCGAATCTGTCCAGCGCCTCCCGGCAGAGCCGCTCCGCCCGGGTCAGATAGTTTTTTTCCAGCGTTGCATCATACAGGGCAAGCTGGGCAAAGAGATAAGCGGCATAGTCATCCAAAAAGCCCTTTACGCCCTGTTTTCCATCCCGAAAGCTCACATACAGCCCGGTTTCGTCACACAGATTGTTCTCAATGAAGCCATCTGCATTTCTGGCGGCATCCAGATATATCTGCTTTCCACAGTTCCGGTACAACCGGCACATAGCCGCGATCATCAGCCCGTTCCATGCGGTCAGAATCTTGTCGTCCAGATGAAGAATATTGCGCTCTTTGCGGTATTGCAGGACGTTGGCCAAAACCTCCTGGCTGTATGATTCCCAATCATCGCTTTTCAGCAGATTGGGGATGTTCTTCCCCTCAAAATTCCCCTTCTCGGTAATGTCAAAATGACGGCAGAAAGATTCTCCCTCCTGTTGCCCCAGAAGGGTTTTGATCTCCTCCGGGACAAAGAGGTAATATTTTCCCTCTTCGCCATCGCTGTCGGCATCCTGAGCGCTGTAAAACCCGCCTGCCGGGTGGGTCATCTCCCGCAGAAGATAGGCGGCGGTTTTCTCGGCTATCTCCAGATACAGCGCCATTTGGGTCACTTCATATGCCTTGCAGTAGGCCAGGATCAAAAGGGCATTGTCGTAGAGCATTTTTTCAAAATGTGGCGCCAGAAAACGCGCATCGGTGGAATACCGGCAGAATCCGAAGCCGATATGGTCAAACAGGCCGCCCCGATACATTTGAAGCAGGGTGTGTTCCGCCATTTCCAAACAGGACGCATCCCCCTGCCGCTCATAACAGGTCAGCAGAAAGAGCAGGTTGTGGGGCGTTGGGAACTTTGGAGCCCCACCAAAACCGCCGTGCACCCGGTCATACATACGACGATAAAGGCCAATTGCCCAACCGATCAGGTCGTCCCGCTTTGTCATTGCCGGTGGTCGTTCTCCGGTTTCGTCACCACCCTTCAAATGCGCCACGATTTCCTCTGCCTGATCCAGCAAAAGCTGGCGCTGGTTCTTCCAGGTTTCATGGATCACGCGCAGCAGTTCCAGCAGACCGATCATAGGGCCTTTGGAATGTTTGGGAAAATACGTGCCGGCAAAGAAGGGCTTGTGATCCGCTGTCATAAAAATGCTGGTGGGCCAGCCGCCGCTTCCGGTAAAGGCCTGACAGAACGCCATATAGATGCTGTCAATATCCGGTCGTTCCTCCTTGTCCACCTTGATGGAGACAAAGTGCCGATTCAGAAATTCCGCGATTTCCCCATCTTCAAAGCTTTCGTGCGCCATCACATGACACCAATGACAGGTGCTGTAGCCAATACTGAGGAAAATGGGCTTATCCTCCTGACGGGCTTTTTGGAAAGCCTCGGCACCCCAGGGATACCAGTTCACAGGATTGTCTGCGTGCTGGAGCAAATAAGGGCTTGATTCATGCTGCAAATGGTTTTTCAATGGTTCCACATCCTTCGCTCATCTTAAAAATAGCCTGCGCCAAAATACGGAGAATATGTTGCCCAAACGATGCTGGCGGTTATGCTTACGGGAAACTCTGTAAATTTCAAGGAGAATGGTGCAAAAACCTTGCATTTTTTTGAAAGTATGATAAAATTCTATCAGCTGTATCAAGGATACAGCCACAACGAAATACAGTTGCGAGAATTGCAGAGGGGAAGAGACATTCCCCAGAAAGGAAGAAGCAAAATGCCCAGAAGTTTGAAACGGGCCCTTTTGCTGCTGACTGCAGCCGCAATGCTGTTGACCGTACTCGGCGGATGCGGAGACGGTACAACCCAAAGCAACGGCGGCTCGGGATCTGCAGAATCGGGCGAGTTACCCGCAGACGGGAACTCAGTCACGGTCGGTATCGCGCAGGATCTGGACAGCCTCGATCCCCACAAGGCGGTAAACGCCGGCACCAGCGAGGTTTTGTTCAACATCTTCGAAGGCCTGATGAAGGCCAGCCCCGACGGCGGTGTCATTCCCGCCGTGGCCAGTGACTATCAAATGTCTGACGATGGACTTTCTTACACCTTTACCCTTCGGGAAGGCGTAACGTTCCACAACGGAAACAAGGTCACTCTGGAGGATGTCCTGTATTCCCTGGAACGCTGCGCCGGGTCGGAGAACGATGGTACGCCTCTGATCACGGCGTTTTCTAATGTGACCGGCATCGCTGCCGACGGCGAAGGCCGTGTGGTGGTTTCGCTGGCAACCCCCAGTCTGGAGTTTATCAACGCCATGACAGCAGCCATCATTCCCAAGGATTCCGGCGATGCCATGGCAACCGCCCCCGTGGGAACCGGCCCCTTCTCCTTTGTGTCCTATCAGCCTCAGAACAGCATGGAAGTGGTGCGGTTTGACGGCTATTGGGGCGAAAAAGCCAAGCTGGAGAAGGTGTCCTTCAAAATCATCACCGACACCAACACCCTGGTCATGGGTCTGAAGGGCGGCACGCTGGATATGGTCATCCACCTGCCCAACACCGTTTCTGCCGAAGTGGCGCAGGATTTCACCGTCCTGCAGGATACCATGAAGCTGGTGCAGGCGCTGTATCTTAACAACAAGGTCGCGCCCTTTGATGATGTGCGTGTCCGTCAGGCCATGTATTACGCCATCAACGTGCAGGAGGTCATCGACTTCGTGTGCGACGGCGCAGGTGTTCCCACCGGTACCAGTATGTATCCGGCATTCACCAAGTATTTTGTGGCCGAACTGGCTGAAAAGTATCCCCATGATATTGAAAAAGCCAAGGATCTGCTGGCTCAGGCCGGCTATCCCAACGGCTTTTCCATGACCATTGCTGCTCCGGGCAACTACCGGCAGCACGTGGACACCGCTCTGGTGCTTTCCCAGCAGCTGGCTGCTGTGGGCATCACTGCCGAGGTGCAGGAAGTGCCCTGGGAGAATTGGGTGCAGGATATCTATAAGGGCCGCCAGTACGAGGCTACCGTCAGCGGTATTGCCGCCAGTGATATGACCGCCCGTGAGATGCTTCAGCGCTATACCACCGATCATTCCAAGAACTTCATCAACTTCAGTGATGCCGAGTTCGACAGTGTTGTGGAACAGGCTATGACCACCCTGAACATGGAGGAGCAGGTGGCGCTGTATCAGCGCGCACAGGAGATCCTCAACGAGCAGGTGGGCAGCCTCTGGCTGCAGGATCTGTGTGACCTTGTGGTCATGGATCGCCGTCTGGACGGCATGGTGTTTTACGCCACTTACGTGCTGGATATGTCTACCATCTATTACAAATAATCGGGAAGGGGTTGTCGGAGGACAGCCCCATTCCTGCGTGAAAGGGGAGGGTTTCCCCATGTTGAAAACCATTTTCAAACGGCTGCTGCTACTCATCGTCACCCTGTTTTTGGTGACGGTGCTGGCTTTTGTGGCCTTTTCCATCATTCCCGGCGATCCCACCGACGCCATTCTGGGACTGAACGCCACCGACGAGCAGGTTGCCGCCCTGCGGGCACAGCTGGGACTGGATCAGCCCCTGCTGCAGCGGTACTGGAATTGGGTGACCGATTTTGTGCGGGGCGACTTTGGCGTTTCCTACAACTTTGATATGCCGGTGGCCGATCTGCTTTCCAGCCGCATTGCCCCCACGCTGACGCTGGCACTGCTGTCCTTTGTGCTCATCGTGGCATTTTCCATTCCGCTGGGATTGCTTGCCGCCCGGTATGCCGGTGGCGTCATCGACCGGGTGCTGACCGTGCTCAATCAGATCTGTATGTCCATCCCCAACTTTGTGGTGGGCATCGGTCTGGTGTTCCTGTTCGGTCTGATGCTCAAGCTGTTCCAGCCGGGTGCTTATGTGGCTCCCACCGAGGACTTGGGCCGGTATCTCTGCTACATGTTCTTTCCTGCGCTGGCGGTGGCGCTGCCCAAAAGCGCCATGACCGTCAAGATGCTGCGCTCCTCGGTGCTCAGCGAGATGAACGCCGACTACATCCGCACGGCCTATTCCAAGGGCAACAGCAAAAGCTCTGCCCTGTGGCGGCACGTGCTGCGCAACGCCATGATCCCGGTGGTCACCTTTTTGGCCACCACCATTGCCGAGCTGGTGGCAGGCTCCATCGTGGTGGAGCAGGTCTTTACCGTGCCCGGTCTGGGACAGATGCTGGTTTCTTCCATCGGAAACCGGGACTATCCGGTGGTGCAGGCCATTATTGTTCTGGTGGCCGCCCTGGTGGTGCTGTGCAACTTCCTGGCGGATGTGCTCTACCGGGTGATGGATCCCCGGCTGAAAGGAAGGTGAGGGCATGAAAAAGCGCAATTGGTATCTGACCTTTGGCCTTGTGCTCAGCGCAGTGATGCTGTGCTACATGGTGCTGGGCTTTTTCTGGACGCCCCACGACCCCGGCAAGCTGAGTGCCTCCGACAAGCTGGCATCCCCCTCGCTGAGCCATCCCTTCGGCTGTGACCAGCTGGGGCGTGACGTGCTTTCCCGTGCGCTGGACGGCGCAGGCACCACCCTGATCATCGCCCTGGCCGTGGTGCTGATGGGCTTTGTCCTCGGCATCCTCATCGGCTCTCTGTGCGGCTATTACGGCGGCGTTGTGGATGCCGTCGTCATGCGCATCTGCGACGCCATCACCGCGTTCCCCAGTATTTTGCTGGCCATGGTGGTGGTGGCTGTCATCGGCCCGGGCACCTATAACATTATCGCGGCGCTGGGACTGCTGTTTGTGCCCAGCTTTGCCCGTCTGGTGCGAGGGGAATTCCTCAAATACCGGGATCGGGACTTTGTCCGGGCGGCGCGGCTGGCCGGTGTTCCCACCTGGCGCATCATTTTTGTGCATATTCTGCCCAATATCTGGCCGGTACTGCTGTCCGGCCTGACCATCGGCTTCAACAACGCCGTGCTGTCCGAGGCTTCCATGAGCTATCTGGGCATCGGTGTTGGCCCGGCAGACGCCAGCCTGGGCCGGATGCTCAGCGAAGCACAGGGTATCCTGTTTTCCGCCCCCTGGTGTACCGTTTTTCCCGCGCTGGTGGTGATCCTCATCATCCTGGGCGTGGGCATGGTGGGCGAAGGCCTGCGGGAAAGGGTGGAATGATATGCTGAACGTGAAAAATCTTTCGATCATCTTCCACGACCGGGAGGAACCCTTCCACGCCGTCAAAGGCATCAGTTTTCAGGTGGAAAAGGGCGAAATCGTGGGCATTGTGGGTGAGTCGGGCTCAGGAAAATCCATGACGGCTCACACCATTATGGGTCTGGTCAAGCGGGGCGACGTGACCATCAGCGGCACGGCGGAGTTTGACGGCGCAGACCTGCTGTCCATGAGCCGGGAGGAGCTGCGGGGCTATCAGGGCGAGGAGCTGTCCATCATCTTCCAGGAGCCCATGACTTCGCTGAATCCCACTATGAAGATCGGCAAGCAGGTGGAAGAGTCCCTGCGCATCCATACCAAGCTTTCCAAGGAGGAGCGCCGCGCCCGTGCGCTGGAGGCCATGGAGCTGGCCGAATTGGACGATGCCCAGCGGCTGTATGACTGCTATCCCCACGAGCTTTCGGGCGGTATGCGGCAGCGCGTCATGATCGCCTCCGCTTTGGTGCTGCGGCCCCAACTGCTGATCGCTGACGAGCCTACCACCGCGCTGGACGTGACCATACAGGCCGAGATCCTCAAAACCTTGAAGGAGATCAACCGGAAGGAAGGCACTGCCATTCTGTTTATTTCCCACGACCTTGGCGTGATCCGCAACCTCTGTCAGCGGGTCATCGTCATGCAGAAGGGGCTGATCGTGGAGGAAGGCCCCGTGGATCAGGTCTTTTACCATCCCCGGGAGGAATACACCAAGCGGCTGATCGCCTCCCGTCCTACCCGCCGCAAGCTGAAAGGGGAGGTGCGCCCGTGATCGTTTGTGCAAAGAATCTTTCCAGCTATTACGGAAAGGGCAAAAGCCGCCTGCGCTACCTGAAAAATGTGTCCCTCACCATCGGTGAGGGGGAGATCGTCGGTCTGGTGGGTGAGTCCGGCTCGGGCAAATCCACCCTTGCCAAGTGCCTTTTGGGTTTGGTCACCGATATCGAGGGCGAACTGACGGTCAATGCCGTCCGTCCCCAGATGGTGTTTCAGGATCCCTACGGTTCGCTGAATCCCGCCAAAACGGTGGGCTGGATTCTGGAAGAGCCCCTCCGGGCTATGGGCATCCGGGACAAAGCCCAGCGCCGGGAAAAGGTGCTGGAAATGCTCAAACTGGTAGGTCTGGAGGAAGCCCATCTGCAGCGCCGTCCTGCCCAGCTTTCGGGTGGTCAGCGGCAGCGTGTGGCCATCGCCGGTGCTCTGATTCAGGGCAGCAAGCTCATCGTCCTGGACGAGCCGGTTTCGGCGCTGGATGTGACCCTGCAGGCACAGATCCTGCAGCTGCTGGTCAATCTGAAGGAGCAGCTGGGACTGTCCTATCTGTTCATTTCCCACGATCTTTCGGTGGTTTATCAGATCTGTGACCGGGTAGCCGTGATGTACCGGGGCGAGATCGTGGAAGAGGGCGACGTGGACACCGTCTACGACCATCCTCAGCACCCCTATACAAAAAAGCTGTTGGAGGCCTCTCTGGCACTGAATTAAAAATAACCTTGCCAAAACGCCGGGATTTCCCGGCGTTTTTTATATCACTATGCTGTCGGCATAGTGATTTTTGTAAGAAACTCATGTATAATGTATTTATCTATATCGATTTGAACATTTTCCGAGTGAGGAGTGTGGTAATATGAAACGGTTTTGGAGCTTGGTGCTGGCCTGCAGTATGATTCTGTCGCTGTTGCCCGTGGGCGCTGCCGCCGGTGATGTGGAGACAATTGCCAGCGGTGGTACAGCTTATTTCGACTGGGGATTGGACAGCCAGGGTGTGCTGACGGTGACGGGGTATACCATCTCCGATTATTCTTCCTCCAGCGATATTCCCTGGTATGACTACAGAGATCAGATCCGCAAGGTGGTTCTGGTCAGCAGCAGCAGTATTTCCATCGGAAGTTACGCCTTTTACGGCTGCAGCAATCTGGAAACGGTGGAACTGCCGCAGAAGGGCTGCTCCAAAATCGGCGCTTACGCCTTTGCCAACTGTTCCGCGCTGAAAAAGATGGTTCTGTGGAATTATGGTATCAGCATGACCGTTGGCAGCGGTGCATTTATGGGCTGCACCGGTCTGGAAACGCTGGGAATTCCCCATTATGCCACGCTGGAAAGTAATGCATTTGCCTCCTGTGAAGGACTGTCCGACATTTATTTCACCTCGTCGAATACCAATACCTTCTCCGGATGGGATGCAGCGGAAGACAGTTTTGATGCCGTTACCGCCGTGGTGCATTATCCCACCGGGATGGCTGTTTCCAGTTACATCGGCAACGAATCTTACGGCGCACAACTCACATGGACGGAAACCGCCGAAGGTTTTTGCGGCAACCACACGCTCTGGACGTATGATGAGACTGCACAGGTGCTGACCATCAGCGGCAGCGGAAGTCCGGCAGCACCGTCAGGCGGCAGTATGACACCCTGGACCAACCTGCGAGGCGACGTTACGTCGATCGTGGTGGAGGAGGGCGTCACCGAGCTTCCGTCTTATCTCTTTGAATATCTGTCGGCAGCGAGCCAGGTGCAGCTGCCCGACACGCTGACCCTTCTGGCTCCCAACGCCTTTAACGACTGCAGCGCACTGAATGATCTGTATATTCCCCGTTCGGTGAAGGCGTTTGTTGCCGACACCGATTTTAACAGATGCACGGCCTTGACCGACCTGTATTATCACGGGACGGAAGAGGAATGGGGCAAGGTGGAAAACGGCGCTGACGCCATTACCGACGCCATGACGCTGCACACGCTGGTGCTGCAGTCTGCCACCGCCACCTGTACCGAAAGCGGCGCTGCGTCTCATTATCGGTTTGACGATTACGCCAGCGGCGGCGCTTATCCGGGCTATTATGATCTGGACAAGCAGCCCATCGGGCAGCCCGAGACCATTCCTGCACTGGGACACAAGTGGGACGAGGGCACGGTCACCACCGATGCCACCTGTACGGCAGAGGGCGAGAAGACCTACACCTGCCAGAATGATGCCAACCATACCAAGACCGAGGTTATTCCCATGACGGGACATACCGATACCGACGGCGACCGGGATTGTGACAATTGCGGCACTGCCATGTGCGACAATCATGTGCTGGAATATCACGCCACTAAGCAGCCCACCTGCACAGAGGACGGCTATGTAGCCCACTGGCACTGTGCCGCCTGCGATCGCTATTTCGACGATCAGGCGGGTCAGCATGAGACCAACGCCCAGGATATCCGGCTTCAGGGCGG
>JAGAVA010000070.1 GCA_017620505.1 Clostridia bacterium | reverse complement strand
TACCGTCAACGGCACGTTTTCTTTTCGGCGGGACGAAAAGAAAATGTGGGGTTGGAACAGTGGGTTCTGGAAATTGCCACGCTCTGACTGGCGGAGGTCAGTACGCACCAAGTACGCGAAATATATACCAACTCTACGCCTTAGTCTTTTTTGTAGGACCCTGCGGTGCGGTACTTTCCCTCGTCGGAAAGTACCCAAAGGACGGCAAGAGGGGTGTTTCGAATCCCCCCTCTTGCAACTCCCCGCAACGACTCCTCAAGCGCCGGAGGGCTCGTTACTCGGTGCAATTTGGAAAGCCCAACGACCACAAGATTTTTATCCTTTTTCACATTGTTTCAGCCCCTTGGGACTGCGGAAAAACCAAATATGGAAGGGGATGGACACCAAAAAGGTCAGGCCGTCGGCGATGGGCTGGGTCAGCTGAATACCGGTCAGACCCAGAATTGCCGGCAGCACCAGGATCAGCGGCACATACAGTGTTCCCTGTCGACAGGAAGCCAAAAAGGTGGCCTGTCCCGACCGGCCCAGACACTGGAGCATCTGGTTCACATAGGTGGAATAGCCCAGCAGAGGCAGCACCACGCACAGCATCCGCAGCGCCTGGGAGCCCATCCGGATGACCTCCGGGTCATCCCGGCGGAAAATCGCCATCAGTTGGGGCGCAGACAGCGCCAAAACTACCGTTGCCAGCACGGCCACACCGGAGCCCAGCACCACGGTAAAGCGGAAGGCATCCTTCACCCGCTGGGGCTTTTTGGCGCCATAGTTGAAACCGGCCACCGGCTGGAAGCCCTGACCGATACCCACCAGAATGGAACGAACCACGTTATACACCCGGTTTGCAATGGACATGGCTGCCACCGCCGCATCGCCAAAGGCTTTGGCTCGGTTGTTCAGCAGCGCGGAAGCGATGCTGCCGCAGCCCTGGCGGCACAGGGTAGGCGAGCCCACCCGGACGATAGTAACATAATCGTGGGCATTTCGGCTGACAAATTTCCACCGGATGTGCAGGGTGTCCTGCTTTTTCAAAAAGCACCACAGCAGCGCCAAAAAGCTGACGCACTGGCTGACGGCGGTGGCCAGCGCCGCACCCGAGGTACCCATATCAAAGGTAAAAATAAACAGCGGGTCCAGCACCACATTCAACAGGTTGCCCGCCATCATGCCCAGCATGGACAGGGTGGCTCGTCCCTGGGATTTCATCGCTACGTTCAGTACGAAAGAGGCCGCAAAAATGGGGGCTGTGGCCAGAATATACCGGGCATAAGCGCAGGAATAGGGCAGCATGGTTTCGGTACTGCCCAGAACACGCATCACCGGCTCAAGAAAAACCAGCCCCAGCAGCCCCAGCAGGGCGCCGCAGACGAAGGCCATCAAAAAGGCCGAGGACACGAACCGGCAGGCGCCCTCGTTGTCCTTTTGTCCCAGACGGCGGGAGACCATACTGCCGCTGCCCATGGCGATGGAAAAGCCCACCGCCTGAATGAGCGACTGGATGGAAAAGACCACGCCCACCGCCGCCGAAGCCGAAGTGCCCAGCTGAGACACAAAAAAGGTGTCGGTGATATTGTAGATGGAGGATACCAGCATACCTGCCACAGTGGGCACCGCCAGAGAGGTCACCAGCCGGGACACCGGAGTTTCGGTCATACGGATATATTGCTGTTCGTCGGTCAGTTTTGCCATATCAGAAAATCTCCTTCGCATCCCGGGGCAGCTGCCGCACATGGCGGAAAAAACCCCAGCTGGCCTGCGCTTCGGTCACATCGTAGGAAAATGCCAGCTTTTCCGCCACCTCTGTGGCGGTTTGGTGAAACAAATCGCATAGAGTCTCCCCTGCCGCCCACATTTCGCCCTGTTCGGCAGGGCAAAAGGTGGAAAGATAGCCTTCCCACAGGGATTTTTCCAGATAATTGGGCAGATATTTTCCACATTTCCCCACCGATATGTGGAAATTCTGCTCCATACCCGCCTTCCAGCTGAGCATTTCCAGCAAAAGCGGGCGCAAAAGGTCGTTCATGCACCACTGTGCATAGGAAAGCTCGCCCCGCCACAGGCCTTTGCACAGATTGTTGAGGCACCACCAGAACTCGTTGCACTCTGCGGAAAACAGCGCCTGATCGGGCTTTTGCACCCAATGGGCGCTGTCGTCGGCAGGCTTGCGGCCTGCAAAGATCCCGTCCTTATCCAGCAAAACGGTAAACAGGCTGTCCTTGGCGTCGTGCTCCAGCACCCAATCGGCGGTGGAAACGTGGAGATCCAGCCGATTGCCGTCGGCAAACTGAATCAGCCAACCATAACAGTGCTCTTTGTCGGAGGGGTACACCGGGTGATCCTCGGGGTACTGCATATAAAGCCGCTGGCCGAACCGGTCGATCCAGCCCTTGTCCTGTCGGAAGCTGCCGGTCTCCCCCACCACATACACCACGTCATAATCCTGAAAGATGTCCCGGGGCGCTTTGGGATTGGTGCGGCTGCCCTCCAGAATCACCGCCCGGATGCGCTCGTCCTGCCTTGCGGTGGACAGGATGAGATCCAGCATCTGCTGCTCGTTTCTCATTTGACAGGATTGCGCAGGGTGCCGATGCCTTCGATGAAGCACTCCACCACGTCACCGGGCTTCAGATAGACCGGCTGCTCCATACCCATGGCCACGCCGGAGGGGGTGCCGGTGGCGATGATGGTTCCGGCCTGCAGGGTCATGCCCGCAGACAGCTCGGTGAGGATATCGGCAATGCCGTGAATGAGATATTCGGTGGTGCTGTTCTGCCGCAGCTCGCCGTTGACCCGGCTGCCGATGTGCAGGCGGGGCGGAAAGGCAAACTCATCTGCCGTGACGATCCAGGGACCGATGGGGGTGAAGCCGTCCAGACTTTTGCCCCGGTACCACTGCTTGTGACGGCGCTGCAGCACCCGTGCAGAGATATCATTTAGTATTGTATAGCCAAAAATATACGATTCGCAATCGTTTTCCGGCACATTCAGGGCGTCTTTTCCCAAAATGACCGCCAATTCTGCCTCATAGTCCAGCTCTTCCACCAGCCCGGGATGGCTGTCTACCGGCTCGTCGGGGTCCACGGCGCGGTTGACTCGCTTGGAAAAATAAATGGCGGGCTGGGTCTCCCGGGGGGCAGAAAAATCGCCGATACTCCCACATTCCAGGGCGTGGGCGGCGTAATTGACTCCCAGACAGACCACGTCCTGCCGGGGTCGGGGAATGGGTGCCAGCAGCTTTACAGTGCCCAGAGATACAGCGTGGGGAGCCTCTCCTGCCGCCAGCCGGGCGGACAATTTCTGTACCTCTTCCCGGGAAAGCAGCGAAATGGCCTGCACCATGTCTTCGCAGCTGTAGCCAAAGGCGCTCAGCGGACAGACAAACCGTTCATCAGGGGTGAGGACGCCGGCGATCTCCTGCCCCCGGTACAAATAGGTTACCAGTTTCATATCAGCGAAGCATATCGTTCATGATCTTCACGAAGAACCAGGAACACACGAAGAAGATCACCGGAAAAGCCACACCGGGGAACATCCGGGCGGCCTCGCCCAGCGATTCGTAGCCGGGGAAATACTCCATATAGCCCAGATAATAGGCAAATTCCACCATAGCGTCGGCCACAGCCAGACCGATCAGCGCGCGCTTAATGGCCCGGGGGGTACGTCCGTCCCGATAGGTCAGACAGCCCACAAAATAGACGACAGCGCAGGCCAGCGTAAACCAAAAGAGGTTTTCCACACCTTCTGCGGTGCGGGAGAGATAAAAAGAGGTAAACATTTGGGATTTCCTTTCTGTTTTATATGGGGAAAGCCCATCGGAACAAGTCCGATGGGCTTGTGAACTTATTCTTCTGCCGATCCGGCCTCTTCAGCCTCTTCGGCAGGACGCTCGGTGCCGGGCTCCACGCCCAGCTCGTCATCCTTGGCGGTGCAGGTCATGGAAATGACCTTCATATCCTCGTCCATGCGGATCAGGCGCACGCCCTGAGAGTTTCTGCCGCAGATACGAATGTCCTCCATACCCATACGGATGACCACACCCGCATCGTTGATGAGCAGCAGGTCATCATTGAGGGTAACGCAGCGGATGCCCACCAGCGCGCCCGTCTTGTCGGTCAGATTGTGGGCAGTGATGCCGCCGCCGCCGCGGTGGTGTTCGGTGTATTCCTCGGGCAGAGTCAGCTTGCCGTAGCCATTTTCGGTGACGGTCAGCAGATAGCAGTCGGGATATTCCTTGGCTGCGCCCACCACCTGGTCGCCGTCCTTCAGGCGGATGCCGCGCACACCGGCAGCCTCGCGGCCCATGGTGCGCACTTCGTTCTCGTCAAAACGGATGGCAGCGCCGTCTCGGGTGGCGATGATGATCTTATCCTCGCCGGTGGTCAGCAGCACCTTCTCCAGCTGATCGCCCTCGTCCAGGGTGATGGCGCGGACACCGGCCTTGCGCTCGGTATTGACCACGCTGAGATCCATTCGCTTGACGGTACCGTTACGGGTGACAAAGAACACCTTGCCGCCCTGATCCATCTGGCGGACGGGGATCATGGCGGTGACCCGCTCCTCGCCGGAGATCTGCAGCAGGTTGACGATGTTCATACCCTTGGCAGAGCCTGCGTTGCTTTCGGGCACGCGATAGCCCTTCATCTTGTAAACACGGCCAAAGTTGGTAAAGAACAGAATGTTATCGTGAGTGGAAGCGGTGAAAATGGTGTCCACCACATCCTCTTCCCGGGTCTTGATGCCGATCTTGCCGCGGCCGCCCCGCTTCTGGGCGGTGTAGGCGGCAGAAGCCATACGCTTGATATAACCGCGGCTGGTGAGGGTGAAGATGTTCAGCTCCTCGGCGATCAGATCCTCGAAGTCGATCTCGTCCTCCACATCCTGAATCTCGGTCTTGCGGTCGTCGCCGAACTTGTCGGAAATGGCCTGCAGCTCTTCCTTCAGGATGGCACGCACCATGGCGGGATCGCCCAGCACCTGCAGGTAATAGTTGATTTTTTCTTCCAGTTCCTTGAACTCGTTCTCCAGCTTTTCCCGATCCAGACCCTGCAGGGCTTTCAAACGCATATCCAGAATGGCCTGTGCCTGCACATCGTCCAGACCAAACCGCTCCATCAGTGCTTCCTTGGCATCGTCATAACGGCTGCGGATGATGCGAATAACCTCGTCGATGTTATCCTGTGCGATCAGCAGACCTTTCAGCAGATGGGCGCGCTCCTGTGCCTTTTTCAGCTCGTAACGGGTACGGCGGACGATCAGATCCTGCTGGAAGGCGATGTATTCGTCCAGAATGGAGCGCAGGGACAGAATCCGGGGCTGCTTCTGGTTGTCCACCAGTGCCAGCATGATAATGGAGAAGTTGGACTGCAGTGCCGTCTGGGTGAACAGCTTGTTGAGCACCACCTGTGCGTTGGCATCCTTCTTCAACTCGATGACAATACGCATACCGTTGCGGTCGGTCTCGTCACGCAGGTCGGAGATGCCCTCCAGACGCTTTTCCTTCACCTGTTCGGCAATATTTTTGATCAGCTGACGCTTGTTGACCTGATAGGGCAGCTCGGTAACGATGATGCGCTGCCGATCCTTGCCGAACTCCTCCATTTCGGTGCGGGCGCGAACGGTGACCTTGCCGCGACCGGTGGCATAGGCCTGCCGGATGCCGGCACGGCCCATAATAATGCCCTTAGTGGGGAAGTCGGGACCCTGCACATAGGTCATCAGTTCAGCCAGAGAGGCATCGGGATTGTCCAGCACGCAGATACAGGCACCAATGACCTCCTTCAGATTGTGGGGAGGAATGTTGGTGGCCATACCGACGGCGATACCGGAAGAGCCGTTGACCAGCAGGTTGGGGAAGCGGCTGGGCAGCACCCGGGGCTCCTTGCGGCTTTCGTCAAAGTTGGGATCCCAGTCCACCGTTTCCTTGTCGATGTCCCGGAGCATCTCGTTGGAGATCTTGCTCAGACGGGCTTCGGTATAACGGTAGGCTGCGGGGGGGTCGCCGTCCACACTACCGAAGTTGCCGTGGCCGTCCACCAGCATATAACGCATGGAGAAATCCTGCGCCAGACGCACCATGGCGTCGTAAACAGAGGCGTCGCCGTGGGGATGGTACTTACCCAGAACGTCACCCACGCAGGTGGCGGATTTCTTAAAAGGCTTGTCAGAGGACAGGCCGCTTTCGTACATGGTATAGAGAATCCGGCGATGCACCGGCTTGAGGCCGTCGCGCACGTCGGGCAAAGCGCGGCCTACGATGACGCTCATGGCGTATTCAATATAGGATTTTTCCATTTCGGAAACCAGAGGAGACTCGGTAATCACCTGCTCAGGGAAGGCGATATCCTCCGGCTTGTAATTTCTGTTATGACTTGCCATGTTATAGTATCTCCTTTTCTATAGGAGTTGATTTTTTTCGGGAAAAAGATCTTTCCAACCGGGATTTTTTGTCTCTACCAATTGATTTTTCTTCTTCCGACTCCAGGATTTGATTTGCTTTTCCCGGTTTAGGGCAGCATCTACATCAGAAGTAGTCTCAAAATAGACCAACTTATAAACTTGATATTTTGCAGTAAAACTCAATGGATCTGCATGATTACGGTGTTCCCACAATCTTCGCTCCAGATTATTTGTTACTCCGGTATAAAGGACAACATTAGTTTGATTCGACAGAATATAAACGTAATACATTGTTCTTGGAGACGAAGGTTACGGATTGCCACGGGCCTTCGGCCCTCGCAATGACAAAATGTGTCATTCCGAGGAGCGCAGCGACGTGGGAATCCGTCCTTTTCTTTTAGATGTCAATGTTGACGGCATACTGGGCGTTCTTTTCGATCCAGGCCTTGCGGGGTTCCACTTCCTCGCCCATGAGGATGGTGAAAATCTGGTCGGCGGCCACAGCATCGTCGATGGTGATGCGGCGCAGGGTGCGCTTTTCGGGATCCATGGTGGTGTCCCACAGCTCGTGTGCGTCCATCTCGCCCAGACCCTTGAAGCGGCTGATATCCACCTTGGTGTTGGGATTATCGCCCCGCAGTTCGGCAGAGACCCGGTCGCGCTCCTCGTCGGAATAGGCCACCCGGACGGTCTTGCCGCGGGTCAGCTTATACAGCGGGGGCACGGCGGAATAGACGTAGCCGTGCTCGATCAGCGGCCGCATATAGCGGAAGAAGAAGGTCAGAAGCAGGGTACGGATATGTGCGCCGTCCACGTCGGCATCGGACATGATGATGATTTTGTGATAGCGCAGCTTTTCAATATTGAATTCCTCGCCGATACCGGCACCCATGGCCACAATCAGCGGGTAAAGCTTGTCATTGCCGTAAATTTTGTCCGCCCGGGCCTTTTCCACGTTGAGCATCTTGCCCCACATGGCCAGAATGGCCTGGAAACGGGAGTCGCGGCCCTGAATGGCCGAGCCGGCAGCCGAGTCACCCTCGACAATATACAGCTCGCACAGGCTGGGGTCACGCTCATTGCAGTCCTGCAGCTTGTCGGGCATCTGACCGGACTCCAGACCGGTCTTGCGGCGGACCGATTCTCTGGCCTTTTTGGCAGCTTCTCTTGCCCGTGAGGCCATCAGCGCCTTTTCCACGATGCCCTTGGCAACCGAGGGATTCTCCTCGAAATAATCGGACAGCTTTTCATAGGTCATGCTGTCCACCAGAGTACGCATAAAGGCGTTGCCCAGCTTGGTCTTGGTTTGACCTTCAAACTGAGCCTCGGTCAGCTTGACCGAAATGACACAAGTAAGACCCTCGCGTACGTCCTCGCCGGAGAGATTCTTGTCGTTCTCCTTCAGCTGGTTGTACTTGCGGGCATAATCGTTAATGACGCGGGTCAGCGCCGTCTTGAAGCCGGTCTCATGCATACCTCCCTCGGGGGTATGGATGTTGTTGGCGAAGGACTGCATCAGCTCATTATAGCTGTCGGTGTACTGGAGAGCGATCTCGGCTTCGCTGTCCTCCTTCACCGTATTGAAATAGATGGTGCCTTCATGCAGAGGATTCTTGTTGGTGTTCAGGTAGGTCACATACTCCCGGATGCCGCCCTCGTAGCACATGGTATCCTGAATGATGTTTTCGGGATCCCGGCTGTCGGTGATGGTGATCCGCAGACCGGCATTGAGGAAGGCCTGTTCCCGCAGACGGGTGTGCAGCACCTCGTAGTCGTAGATCAGATCGTCGAAAATTTCCCCGTCGGGCTTGAAGGTGACCTGAGTACCGCTGCGATCGGTGGTGCCCACCTCGGTCATCTTCTGGGTGGTATTGCCCCGGGCAAATGCCATCTGATAGACCTTACCCTCCTTGTGAACTTCCACCTTCAGCCACTCCGACAGGGCGTTAACAACAGACGCACCAACGCCGTGCAGACCGCCGGAGACCTTATAGCCGCCGCCGCCGAACTTACCGCCTGCGTGCAGCACGGTGAAAACCACCTCCAGGGTGGGGATGCCCATCTTGGGATGCTTGCCCACGGGAATACCGCGGCCATTGTCGGTGACTCGAATCACATCGCCGGGCAGAATCTCTACCTCAATATGGGTACAGAAGCCCGCCAGCGCCTCGTCGATGGAGTTGTCCACGATCTCATACACCAGATGGTGCAGACCACGGGAGCTGGTGGTGGCGATATACATACCGGGGCGCTTTCTGACGGCCTCCAGGCCTTCCAGCACCTGAATTTGATTTTCGTCATACTGGGCAGCGTCTGCCCGGGTGACCACATCTTCTTGCATAAAAACCTCCGCGTTACTCGCTCAATTCCACGCCGGAAAGGGCATCCACGCCCTCTTCCAGTCGTTTCAGCAGCGTTTTGCTGCTGATCTGGGAAATATACACGACAAAATCGCCGTTTTCACGGCAGACCACCGCCGACTTTGGCAGTTCGTCGGTGATCACATAGACCTTACCCGCCTTTTCGGCGGCGGTCAGATAGTTTCGGGTATGCCGGCTCCAGGTAGCGGTATCCATGTCAAAGACCACGATAATGCTGTCTTCGGCCACCGCCACATCCCGGCCAAGATGTAAGAACATAAAAACTCTTTTCTCACAGCCTGTCATTGCAGGGAAACGGATTGCCACGGCCTCCGGCCTCGCAATGACGGAATTTTATGTCATTCCGAGGAGCGCAGCGACGTGGGAATCCGTCCTCTTTTGATGACAATTTTCTTCTACAAAAGGATCAAATGACTGTTTTGGAACTCCTGCCGTTCTTCGCAGCAGGTGATAATGGACTGTCCGCCCATGGTATGACTGGCTACAAAGGCCTGTCGGGGCGCGTCCAGCTCGGAAAGCACATCATCCAGCAGCAGCACGGGATATTCTCCCGTGTCCCGGAAAAACAACTCCCGCTGGGCAAATTTCAGCGCCAGCGCCGCTGACCGGGTTTGTCCCTGAGAGGCAAAGGCTCTTGCAGGCCGTCCGTTGATGTCCAGCTCCACATCATCCTTGTGCAGACCGGACAAACAGGAGCCCGACTGAATCTCTGCCATCCGGTGACGTTCCAGATGATCCCGTAGCTGTCCTTCGATAATATTGGACGGCGCAAAGGGATCGGTGACGGTGCTCACCGTTTTATACCGGAGGGTCAGGGTTTCCTTTCCCCCTGAAATAGCCTCGTGCAGCTTGCCGCATTCTTCGCCGAGACCCCGGCAGAACTTTGCCCGGTAACCCAGCAGCAGCGCACCGATCTGGGCCAGCTGGTCATCGAATGCTTCGATCAGCTGTACCGACGGCCGGGGATCTTCCTGCTTGAGCAGGCGGCTTTTGCTTTCCAGCAGCTTTTCATATCGGGCCAGCAAATCGCCGTATCGGGGACGGATCTGACTGATGGCGCTGTCCAGAAACTCCCGCCGACCGGAGGCCGGGCCTTTGATCAGATACAGATCCTCGGGCGAAAACAACACACAGCGCAGATATTCGCTCAGTTCCAGCTGCCTCTGTTTTTTGACCCCGTTGACCCAGATCTGGGAGCGGCCTGCCGCCGGAAGCTCCAGCTGCAGCTCATGAGACCGCCCCCTTGTTTCCACATTGGCCTTCAACAAGGCTTTTGGGCTGTCCCAACGTACAAGCTCGGCCTTTTTCGCCGCCCGCCAGGAGCGGATGCCGGTGAGTATCCAGATGCTTTCCAGCAAATTGGTCTTTCCCCTGCCGTTGTCACCGCAGATGATATTCACATCGGGCGAAAATTCAAACCCGGCAGCATCATAACTGCGAAAATCCCGGAGGGAAATACTCTGTAAAATCATTGTGCAGTAATTTTCAAGAGAGTATCGCCCACGGCAACCTCGTCGCCGGGACGGACTTTTTTGCCCCGCATGGTGCAGACTTCACCGTTGAAAAAAACGATACCTTCTTCGATGATGGTCTTTGCCTCGCCGCCGGTCATGCAGATACCGGCAAACTTCAGCAGGCTGTCCAGCTTGATAAACTCGCTCTTGATGGCGATTTCCTGTGCTTTCATAAATTATTCTCCTGCCTTCAGGCGCACGGGCAGCACCAGATAGATGTATTTATTGCCTTCCACCGGACGCATGGTGCAGGGAGACAAGCCGCTCTTGAGCCCCAGAATAAAGGTATCATCCTGGCAGGCCCGGAGGGCATCCAGCAGATAGCGGTTATTGAAGCCGATCTCCACCTGAGCGCCGCAGTCGGGAATCACGCACTCGTCATAGCTGCGACCCAGAGCGGTGGTACAGGACAGCTTCAGACGGTTTCCGTCGAAATTGCAGCGGACAGGATTCTTCAGCCGTTCGGAGATGATCAGACTGACACGCTCCACGGCAGAAATGATTTCAGACCGGTCAAGCTCAATATTGATGGGCTGCTCTGCGGGGATGGCGGCACGCCAGTTGAGGAACTCGCCCTCCAGCAGACGGGTGGTCATACGGGTGTTGTCAAAGGCAAAGAGAGCGTGTTTTTTCTGTGGATAGACGGTACACATGCTATCTTCGTCGGGCAGGATGCGGTACAGCTCCTTGAGAGACTCGCCGGGAACCACAAAGCTGAACTTTTCTTCTTCGCCGATTTCCAGTTCTTCCTGTCTGACAGCCAGACGATAGCCGTCCACGCTGACCATCCGGAAGGTACGGCTGTCAATTTCAATCAGAGAACCGGTGATGATGGGTTTGTTTTCATTTTCGCCAACGGCGAACAGGGTGCCGGAGATCATTTCCCGCAGCAGGCTGGAGGGCAGGCTGAAGCACTCAGCCTGATCCACCGAAGGCATTTCGGGAAATTCCTGAGGGTCGGAGGCGATCAGATTGAATTCCGAGGCGCCACCGCGAATGGTGGCCATCAAGCGGTCATCCACCGTGATTTCTACCGAATCCGAAGGAAGTCTGCGAACGATATCGGAGAGAATACGTGCGTTGAGCACGACCGATCCCATTTCTGCCACTTCTGCAGGAAAGGTTTTCTGGATGGCAGTTTTATAATTGAAACCGCTGACGGTGACCGAATTGGTGACTTCCAGCAGCAGACCTTCCATAACGGGAGAGGTACCCTTGGCACCGACGGCGTGGCTGCAGACCGAAACGGCTTCATTTAATGCACTTTTTTCACAGGTGAAACGCATGATGGCGTCACTCCTTTCTTTCTTAAGAAACAAATTCTATTTCGTCGTATTAGTAGGGGCTGTGGAATCTGCGGAAAAACCTGCTTTCCCTTGCAGCAGTTGGATTTTGACCTGCACAGGGGGATGTTAAAAAGTTATGCTGTTTTCCAAAACTTTTCACAGGTTAAAGTTTTTCACAGTTTCCACAAAGTTTTTCACAGGTTTTTGTGGGTTAAGATTTCGACAAGTCATTACTTGCTCTGAATGTTCTTTTTCAGATCGTTAACGGTGTCCCGCAGCGTTTCGTTCTCCGACATGGATTGGGTCAGTTTGTCGATGCCGTACATGACCGAAGTGTGGTGCTGACCCAGAATATTACCGATCTCAGGGAAGGACATGTTGCAAAGCTCCCGCATGAGATATTCTGCTACCTGTCTGGGAAGGACAACTTCTTTGTTGCGGGCCTTGCCGGTGATTTTGTCCACCGGAATGGAATAAAACTCCGAAACTTCTTCCAGGATCATGGTAGGCGTGGGATTCAGGCCGGGACGTTCCTTGAAAATGTCTTTGATAGCGTTCTGTGCCATGGGCAGATCAATGGGACTTCCCATCAGGCCGTTGATGGCAGCGATTTTTTTGACGGCGCCTTCCAGCTCACGAACGTTGTTGGTGATATTTTCAGCGATGTAGGCCACCACATTCTGAGGCATGTCCACGCCCAGATTGTTGGCTTTGGATTTGACCATTGCCATACGGGTCTCCAGATCGGGGGATTGCACGTCGGCCAGCAGGCCGCTTTCGAACCGGGTCTGCAGACGATCGCTCAGCGTGGCGATCTCCTTGGGAGGACGGTCAGAGGTCAGCACGATCTGCTTGTTGGCCTGGAACAGCGATTCAAAGGTGTGAAAAAATTCCTCCTGCAAGCTCTGACGGCCGCTAAGAAACTGTACGTCATCCATCAGCAGCAGATCAGCTTGCCGATACTTGGCGCGGAAATCGGCAAAACCAGAAGTTTTGACCGCTTCCACCATTTCATTCATGAATTCTTCGCTCTTGATGTAAACAATGCGGTAGCTGGGGTGCTTTTTCCGCAGAGAGTTGGCAATGGCGAACAACAGGTGGGTCTTGCCTAAACCGGAGCCGCCGTAAATGAACAGTGGGTTATACAGTCGGGCAGGATTGTTGGCAACGGCCAGTGCCGCTGCGTGAGCGAACTTGTTGGAGTTGCCGACGATGTATTTTTCGAAGGTGTAACCGGCATAAACGCTGGAGTCGCTCTGCAGCCGCCAGCTGTCGGCCTCCGGGCCGAATACATACAGCGGTTTGATGGGCCGTCCCATCAGGCCGGTGATGATGTCGGAAACATTGTTGGTAAATCGGTTGTTCAGCGTATCCCGGAACAGCTCGCTGGCGGCCTCCACCACAAACAGATCGTCCTGAATGGTGATGGCTTCGGCATTGGTGAACCAGGGATCCACCAAAACCTCGCTCATTTCCGCGCGCAGCTGCCGGAGCACCGCATCCAGCAGCGCTTCAGGCGTATACATATGCAAAATCCCCTTCTTTAGAAACAAAATCACAAAATAAAACAGGCACTTTATTATATCACATTGAAGTCGCTAAAATCAATAAGTATATAACTATATATATTATTATATTCTTTATAAATAAAAAAGAAAACATACTTACAGATGCAAAAAACATTTGGTTTTTTCCGAAAAAAACGAAATCTTTCCGAAAAAGAAAAATTTTTATTTGAAAAACAGTAAAAATTATAAAAAATAGGGGTGAAAAATTGTAAACTCTCTGCTATAATAACAACGATTATTCTATTTCACTCAAATAAATGAATTTTCACACTATATTACAAGGAGAGATTACAATGCACAAGTATGTCTACCTGTTCAAGGAAGGCAACGGTTCCATGCGTGAATTGCTGGGCGGTAAGGGTGCCAACCTGGCCGAGATGACCAATCTGGGCATGCCCGTTCCCCAGGGCTTCACCATCACCACCGAAGCCTGCACGCAGTACTATGAGGACGGCGAGAAGATCAACGATGACATCCAGGCTCAGATCATGGAGTACATCGGCAAGATGGAAGAGATCACCGGCAAGAAGTTCGGCGATCTGGAGAATCCTCTGCTGGTCTCTGTCCGTTCCGGCGCCCGCGCCTCTATGCCCGGTATGATGGATACCATCCTGAACCTGGGTCTGAACGAGCAGGTCGTGGAAGTTATCGCCAAGAAGTCCGGCAACCCCCGCTGGGCTTATGACTGCTATCGTCGTTTCATCCAGATGTACTCCGACGTGGTTATGGAAGTCGGTAAGAAGTACTTCGAGGAACTGATCGACAAGATGAAGGAAGACCGCGGCGTCACCCAGGACGTGGAGCTGACCGCCGACGATCTGAAGGAGCTGGCTGAGCAGTTCAAGGCTGAGTACAAGTCCAAGATCGGCGTGGACTTCCCCACCGATCCCAAGGAGCAGCTGATGGGCGCCGTCAAGGCCGTCTTCCGCAGCTGGAACAACCCCCGCGCCATTTACTACCGCCGCATGAACGACATCCCCGGTTCCTGGGGCACTGCCGTCAACGTCCAGTCCATGGCCTTTGGTAACATGGGTGACAACTGCGGTACCGGCGTTGCCTTTACCCGTAACCCCTCCACCGGCGAAAAGAAGCTGATGGGTGAGTTCCTGACCAACGCCCAGGGCGAAGACGTGGTCGCCGGCGTTCGTACTCCCATGCCCATCCAGGAGATGGAGCAGAAGTTCCCCGAGGCCTATGCCCAGTTTGTTGAGGTGTGCGGCATTCTGGAGAACCACTACCGCGACATGCAGGACATGGAGTTCACCGTGGAGAACGGCAAGCTCTACATGCTGCAGACCCGTAACGGCAAGCGTACCGCCGCTGCCGCGCTGAAGATCGCCTGCGACCTGGTGGACGAGGGCATGATCTCCGAGCAGCAGGCCGTGGCCATGATCGACCCCCGCAACCTGGATACCCTGCTGCATCCC
>JAGAVA010000069.1 GCA_017620505.1 Clostridia bacterium | reverse complement strand
CCATTTTCATGGCAAGCTGCAGGCACTCCTCGATAGCGTCGCCGATGTTACCGGCATCGTGCACCAGCACCACCTCTGCCCCGTAATGCTGCATGAGCTTTCTGCGTTCGACACTTACCGAATCGGGCATGATGATACGTACTTTATAACCACAGACCGCACCAATCAGTGCCAGACCGATGCCCTGGTTGCCCGAGGTAGGCTCCACGATGATGGTATCCGGCCCCAGCTTACCCTGCTTTTCTGCTTCCAGAATCATATTATAAGCCACGCGGGTCTTGATGGAACCACCCACGTTCAGGCCTTCAAATTTTACCAGCACCCGGGCGCTGTCCTCCGGCACCATACGGTTTAACCGGATCATGGGTGTACGCCCCATGGCCTGCAAAACATTGTCACAGATCATCCCAGTTTCCCCCTTGCATCTATCTGAATAATTTATTTTACGCCCAAACCTCCTCCGGTGACAATTCGCAATGCTGACAAAAAGCGCCGCTGCTTTATCGCTTTTTCTCTCTAAATTACCAGAATCCCGTATTTTACCATTGTGTTTTGCAAAAAATGCGATATAATTTCTGTATATGCTTATAATCAAAAGGAGAGCTTACCATGGATATCCATGAGATTGAATTGCTGGACTGCCCCCTGTGCCGAGGTGCCGGTCTGATGGAGGAAGAAAACGGCTGGTGCGTCTATGTCACCTGTATGGACTGCGGCTGCCGCACGGCAGAGGTGCCCTACAACAACGAGGAACAGCGTCTGGAGGCCGCCAAGCGTGCCGCCAGCACCTGGAACATGGGCAAGGTCATTTCTCCCGCAAACGGCGAATAAAGCAGACATGGGGCGGTCAAAAGACCGCCCCAACACTTTTATTATACCGCTTCAGAAGGACAGAGTCAACACGAAAACTGTGCACTTTGATGCATTTCTGTGTTTTGCACAAGATTCGACTGTTCATTTCATACAATTTCCCATCTTGAAAACCACCTGTACCTGTGCTATATTATAGACACAAGGAAGGATGATACCAATGTACAGGTAAAACCCAAACGACGATACTTCGATCAGACATTAGATTCCGACATACAGGTTCTCCCACTTAACGGGAGTTTAAATAGAAAATGTTGAAATGATTCGGAACGATGAAATGAGCGAATGGAATCGTCCAATCTAAGAAAGAGAGGTTAAATTGATGTTAGATACCAAGAATTTAATGAACTGACTCTTGCTTGATGTAGGTGAAAGATGCATCGCTCAGGGGTCAGTTCTTTTTTTATATGTTTTACGCCCAGAGGGGCGTTTTTTGTTTTTGGGATGCACCTCCGCAATCTGACCCTATAAAACTTTCCAAAACTGGATATTTTGATTAGGTCAGATTGGGTTTATGATAAAGCTGACATCAGTAGCCGGAGGGTTTCTTTATGAATAAAAATAAGTTTACCGTTCAAAAAATCGCTTATATTGCTGTTTTGGCTGCCATCGTCTGCGTGGTGACCTTCTTCCGTTTCCCCCTGCTGGGCAGCAAGGTCCATCTGGCCAACGCCATGTGTCTGCTGTCCGGCCTGCTGCTGGGCGGCGTGCCCGGCGGTCTGGCCGCCGGCATCGGCTCTGCCCTGTATGATGCGCTGTACGGCGGCTACGATATCATTCAGGTGGCCATCACCTTTGTTTCCAAGTTCCTGATGGCCTGGGTTTGTGCCACTATCGCCTTTTCCGGCGGCAGTCAGGCAAAAAATCATGGCAAAAACATCGCTGCCTCCATCATCGGCGCCCTCACCTATGTGGTGCTGTATATGCTCAAGACTTTTGTTTATCAGAAGTTTGTCTATGGCTATCCCATGGACGCGGTGTGGATCACCATGGGATCCAAGCTGCCCGGCTCGCTGATCAACGCGCTGGCTGCCATGATCGTGGCACCCATCCTCTACAGTGCCCTCTCTGCCGCACTCCAACGGGCTCATTTGCTGGATAAAATGCGGAAATAACATTTGTCTTTTTAGCCGCACCGAAAGGTGCGGCTTTTTCTTGTATTTTCGCTGAAAAAGTGCTACCATTGGCATAGATAAGGAGGGATGCCTATGGTGCTGAACGCACGGATCACAGATTTGTTAACATCTATGGGAGCCGCGCTGGTAGGCTTCGGTGATGTAACCGGCCTTGCGCCCGACGGTTATCGCACTGCCGTGGTTGCGGCCATTGCCCTGTCTCCCGACATCATTGATGAGATTCCCATAGGCCCTACACCCGCTTATCTGGAGGTCTACAAGGCCTATAACGCCCGGCTGGATGAAATGAGCGACACCGTCGCCACCCTGCTGCAGCAGGAGGGTTACCGTGCCCTATCCCTCAATCGAAACAATTCCCCTTGGGATCGCCAGACCATGACCAGTCCCTTCCCCTACAAAACAGCAGCCACCCGGGCCGGTCTGGGCTGGATCGGCAAATGTGCGCTGCTGGTGACACCGGAATACGGCTCTGCCATCCGCTTGACGGTGACCCTTACCGACGCGCCCCTTGCGGTTGCCCAGCCCATCAGCCAATCCCGCTGCGGCAGCTGCACGGCTTGTGCAGAGGCCTGTCCCGGCCATGCGGTGCGGGGCGCACTGTGGGAGGCCGGTATGCCCCGGGAGCAGCTGGTGGACATTCCTGCCTGCGACAAGGCCGCCAGCGACTGTGCCGAAAAAACATTGGGACGGCGCACCACCATCTGCGGCAGATGCTTTGCCGCCTGTCCTTACACCAAAGCCTATGTCGATCGCGCCCGTTCCGGGCAAGCAAAATAGAGAAAAGAGGTTTTATCCATGCTGAAACGTGTTTTTGCCTTGCTGCTCTGCCTTATGGTCATGAGCCAGGCCTGTCTGGCGCTGGCCTATGACGGCACCGAGTTTGACGGCCCCATTGTTGTCCCTGCGGACAGCCCCAGCATCCCCAATGTTGGCTTTGCTCTGCTATATGAGGAGACCACCGGCACTGTGATGCTGACCAAGTATCCCGACCGTACCAATGCCCCCGCCAGTATGACCAAGGTCATGACCGCCCTGCTGGTGCTGGAGCACAACCCCACGTTGGAGGGCTCCACCGTTGTCCCCGTTGAGGCCGTTTCCGAAAAATACTGCTACTGGATGGACACCTGGCACCTGGAGTCGGGTGAGGAAGTGACCATCTGGGATCTGATGAACTATTTTCTGATTGTTTCCGGCAACGAGGCAGGCACCACCCTGGCTGCCTATGTGGCAGGCGACATCGACACCTTTATCCAGATGATGAACGACAAGGCCGATGCGCTGGGTATGACCAAAACCCATTACGCCGACCCTCACGGTCTGTCCGAGCAAAACCGGATCTCCTGCGAAGATATGCTGATTCTGGTGCGGGAAGCCATGAAGTACGACCTGTTCCGGGAGATCGTGTCTTCCCCCAACGGCACCATGCCCGCCACCAACAAGCACCACAAGCCTTATCGCTACAACAGCACCAACCGGGTCATGTGCCCCCGCAACATCCCCGAATATGAAAACGAGTTCAAAGATGACATCATCGGTGTCAAGACCGGCTACATCAGCGTCGCCGGCTACAATCTGACCTGCTGCATGGACTATGATGAGGAGGATCTGCTGTTCTACTCCATTGTCATGAACGGCAAATCCGTCCCCACGGCCAGCGGCAACCTGCTGGGCAGCCATTTGGAAACCATCAACATCATGCGTTGGGCCCGCACTTTCCACAAGGAGGGTGTTGCCGCCGGTGAAGAAGTGGCCACGGCTGCCACTCAGGGCAGCGACGAGCAGAATATCCGTCTGGCAGCCGCCGGGGATGCCCTCATGCTGACCCAGACCACCCTCCAGCGGGAGATCGTCCTCAACGAGATCGGCCGTCAGGTCAAGACCGGTGACGTACTGGGTGTGCTCAAGCTGACCGACGACTTCGGCAACGTGAAGGAGATTGAGCTGCAGGCCATGAACGATGCTATCACCGATCGTTCTACCGAGTACCTCATCATGACCGGATTATCTGTGGGAAGCCTGGCCATCCTGGCGGTGGTGTCCACCTTTCTGAGAAAGAAGTCCCGCGCCTAAAGAAACAGCAAACGCCCCGACCGATTGGTCGGGGCGTTTTTCGTCACAGGCCGATCCGGGCCAGCAAAAAAGCCAGTATAGCGCCTGCCACGCCCCATACCAGTTTTTCCACCAACCCTTCCCACCGCTTGGCAGGCTTCATTTCCAGCGCATCCACCTTGCCGTCCAGTCGGGACACGTCCTCCCGGACGGTGTTGATGGCCTGGGTCTGGTGTTTTTGCTCGGCAGCCATCACCTGCAGGCTTGTCGCCAGTGAATGAATGGCCTCCTGCTGCCGCTCCACCTGCTCCAACCGGTGCCCGTTGCTTTTGCAACGCTGCTCCAGAGCGGTCAAGCGGCTTTCCATCGCATCCATCGGTCAACCCCTCCTCTGCAACAGATAATAGCGAGGCCAGCGACCGATGCAGTCGTCATCCAGCACCTGCGGCTTGGTCAGCAGCAGGTCGCCGGTGACGGTGACTGCTTTTTTGCGGCGGGAGGTGCTGTATTTTCCGGCATACAGGCCGGGATCGGCCAGACAGATCCTGCCGTCCAGCAGTCCCAGCGCCGTCACATAATGACCGCCGGTAGAGAACATTCCCCGACCTGCCGTATTGCAGATGGCCACACCACCGGTTTCCAGATGCTTCAACAGGTCGGAGAGGCTGTTGGTTTGGATACACTGCAGGCCGTAGCTGCGGCACAGCTGATCGCACAGGCGCTTCATGTCAGTGCCACCCGAAACCCGGGCACCGCAGCTTTTGGCCAGATCCCGCATGGTGCGGACGGACACCTGCTGTCCGGTCAGCGCGCCAATTGCATTGACAGCGGCACACAGGCCGCAGCCGCCGCTTTTGACGGTGGCCTTTTCATAGCCAGGTGCCGGATAAGCCAGATGACCATAGTCGTTCTGGTTGCACAAAAAGCCCTGCAGCGAGGATACCCATCGTGTCTTGGCTCCCCTGGCGGTGGGATAGGTCACCGGATAAAGTCCCGCCAGCGTCTTATCCGAGATTTGGCACAGGTCGCCTGCCGCAATGTAGCTTTTATTGTCCCGACAACCATTGGCGTCGCAGACCGGGATCTTTTCAAAGGCCATCACCTTCATGTGCCCGCCCCGCTTTCTGCGCCCAGACCATAATTGAACTCGGCCACCATGCTTTCGATGAGCAGATCCATTTCCAGCTGTGAAATGGATATCCCCTTCTCTTTCAGCATCTGACGCACGCCCTCCCGCGCCTTTTCCAGCTTTTCCGGGCCGCCCAGGTCGTGATACAGCTGCTCCACCGCCCTGACGCAGGTGCGAACCACCGCCTCCTTGGTCTTGTCGTCCACCCAACGGCGATAAAGAGCCTTGAGCTGGGTGCCCAAAAAGCCGGCCAGTGCGGTCAGCGCCGCCGCCAGCACCGGCAGCACATAGGTGCTGAACATTTCTGCTTTTGTCATAAACAGTGCTCCTTTCTTATGATATGCAGCACTGTTATAGAACGTTCCTGCGGAAATGTCCATTTGACAGAAAAACGGGTGGTCATTTCGACCACCCGTTTGATGATGCTGTCAAAGAACCGCTTCGCTGGGTTCTTTTCGACAATTTGGCACCGCGCTTCGGCGCGGTTTCGTTGGGTTTTCTGCGGAAAACCCAACGGGTTACGGTGTTTTTGACCATAATCACACAGATTACGGCCAAAAACCATCCTGTAGGGGCCGCTGCCCTCAGCGGCCCGTGTCCTTTGATAGGCACAAATCCGGCTTTTTCCACACGCTGAGAAAAACGGGTGGTCATTTCGACCACCCGTTTACGTTATCCTTGCTGAAATTGTTCCCACATGGTCTTCCGAAGTTCTTCGTCGGTGACCACCTGCAGGGCGGTTCCGGTCATGGCCCGGACAGTGGCGTGCAGCGCCGGATAGGATTTT
>JAGAVA010000001.1 GCA_017620505.1 Clostridia bacterium | reverse complement strand
TGGGGCTGATGAAACACATGGGGGTCGCCTCGGTTCTGCTGGAAGTGCGGGAGAGTAATCTGCCTGCCCAGAACTGCTACGCCCAGGCCGGGTTTACCGTGGTGGGACGGCGCAAGAATTATTATGAATTGCCAAAGGAGGACGCCCTGCTGATGGGGCGGGAACTGGTATGAGCAAGCTGATTTTAGCCATCGAAAGCTCCTGTGACGAGACGGCCTGCGCCATCTCCCGGGACGGGCGGGAGATCCTGGCCGATGTGGTCTATTCTCAGGCCGATATGCACGCCCTCTACGGCGGTGTGGTGCCCGAGATCGCCAGCCGCAAGCACGTGGAAAAGATCTCGCTGGTGGCCGAGCAGGCTGTCAAGCAGGCCGGCATCCAGCTGTCCGACATTGATGCAGTGGCTGCCACCTGCGCTCCCGGTCTGATCGGCGCACTTTTAGTGGGTGCCAACTTTGCCAAGGCAACTGCACTGGCGCTGAACAAGCCCTTCGTGCCGGTGCATCACATCCGCGGCCATGTGGCGGCAAATTACATCGCATTTCCTGAGCTGGAGCCCCCCATGACGGCGCTGGTGGCTTCGGGCGGACATACCGTTATTCTGGATGTGGCCGACTACACCCATATGGAAGTGGTGGGCGCTTCCCGGGACGATGCAGCCGGTGAGGCTTTTGACAAAATCGGACGGGTGCTGGGTCTGCCTTATCCCGGCGGCGCGGCACTGGATCGACTGAGCAAAGCGGGCGATGCGGCAAAGTATCCTCTGCCGCTGGCGATCATCAAGGACCATCCCTATGATTTTTCCTTTTCCGGTCTGAAAACGGCGGCGGTCAACCTGATCCACAACGCCCAGCAGAAGGGGCAGGAGGTGCGCACCGAAGATCTGGCGGCAGCCGTTTCCCAGACGGTGGCACACTCGGTGGTGCCCCGGGTGATCGCAGCGGCAAAGGACAAGGGGCGCAAGCGCATCTGTGCCGCAGGCGGTGTGGCGGCCAACTCCACGCTGCGCGGTTTGCTGGAGCGGGAATGTGAAAAGGCTGGTCTGGAGCTGTATCTGCCGCCTCTGAAATTGTGCGGTGACAACGGCGCCATGATCGCCTGCCAGGCTTATTTTGAGTATATGGCGGGCAATATCGGCGATGCGGCGCAGAATTGCTATGCCACCATGCCGGCATCCATGCAGGTCTGCCGATTTGAAAACAATCTGTAAACCGAACAAAGATTCCTGTGAAAAATCCCCCTCCGGGAGCCCTTCCCCGGTGGGGGATTTCTGCGAAAAAGGTGATAAAAACAAGGGTGAACGATCTTTTGCTTGTGGAAAACTCTGTGGAAATTGTGGATAACAGGGCGTATAACGCACAGCGGAGACAGCAAACGGATAACGGTTTTCTCTGCGGGATGGTTGCGGCAAACCAATGCCTTTTTAAAGTTTTTGTCAATATTCCGATGGTTTTTCACAAGGAACCCTTGCTTTTTTAGGAAAAGAGATTTACAATAGAACCGATCAGCAAGACCATTTTCTCCAAGGAGGGCGACCCATGGAAAAAAAGATCTCTTCTGCGGTGATCCACCGGATGCCCCGGTACTTCCGGCATCTGTGTGACCTGCAGGATGCGGGGATCACCAGGATCTCTTCTGGTACATTGGCTGAACGCATGGGACTGACCGCTTCGCAGGTGCGCCAGGATTTCAACTGTTTCGGCGGGTTTGGGCAGCAGGGTTACGGATATAACGTAGCGGAGTTGCGTGCCGCCATCGCTGGGATCATGGGCATTGACCGGGAACGCACCGCCATTATTATGGGTGCGGGCAACCTGGGCAAGGCGCTGATGACCAACTTCAACTTCACCAAATACGGCGTGCGGCTGGTGGCAGCCTTCGACTCCAATCCTCTGCTGATCGGGACGGAGATCGCGGGCGTGCCGATTTATTCCTGTCGTGAGCTGGACCGGGTGATGGAGGAGCTGCAGCCCGAGATCGCCATTCTGACCCTGCCCAAGATCCATGCACGGGCAGCGGCGCAGCGGCTGGTGAGCGCGGGTATCAAGGGCATCTGGAACTTCACGTCCATTGACCTGCATCTGGATATGCCCCAGGTGCCGGTGGAAAACGTGCATTTTTCCGAAAGCCTGATGGTGCTGTCCTACAAAATACAATAATGTACCGGAATAAAACGGCGGAGCGCAGGCTCCGCCGTTTTTCTGTCTGCCGCAAAGCCGGTAATTTGTCTGCATACAGGCAAACGTTGGCGAAAGAACGACAACCTCCCCCAAAATCTATTGACGAAATAACAAAATTTTTACAGACTAAATCAGCAAAATGCCGAAAAAGCAGAAATCGCCCGGGAAAACCTGAAAATTCTCTGGAAATAAAATTGCCTGTATGTTAATATGATGACAATATCACCTGCGGATCATGCCGCAAAGGGCGTGCGTGAAGGGCAGGTTAAAAAAGGAGAGTTTATCATGAAGAAACTGACCGCTTTGATGCTGGCTATGATCATGATGCTCGGTATGTTTGCAGGCTGCGGCGGCGACCAGACGGACGCCCCTGCTCCCGATAACTCCGGCACCAACAGCACTCCCGCACCCGCCCCCAACGACAGCACC
>JAGAVA010000068.1 GCA_017620505.1 Clostridia bacterium | reverse complement strand
GGATGCCCTGCACCCCACCTTTGGTTCCCACGAGATCTTCCACCTGTTCGTCATGGCGGGCACTGCCTGCCAGTACGTGACCATGTTTTATCTGTAAGGGCGCAGCGGCAGCCGGACAACAGAATCGGTCGTGCAGAAAAAGGAGCAGCGGCAGCTGCTCCTTTTGTCCTGCAAGGATGTTCGTTTGATGGTTTCTGCCCAACCGGACACTGTTTCACAATGGCAGGTCACTCCTGCGAAGGTGCGCCAGTGGGGGTGTCTTTGCTGTCCTGATGCTGCTTGAGGGCTGCAAAGCGGAGCAGCTGCTTGCGGGAGGAAATGCCCAGTTTGCTGTAGATATTCTTGTTGTGGTATTTCAGCGTGTTCTCCTTGGTACCGGTGATCTCCATGATCTCCTTGGCGCTTTTTCCGGCAAGATACAGCGCATAGATCCGATATTCGGTGGGGGTGAGTGTCTTCAGATTACAAATGAAGTATTCATAATCCTCCAGAACGATCTCTTGCTTCTTTTCATCGGAGAGCTGATGGATCTCACTCCGGGCAAACTGATATTCTTCCAGCGCCCGGTCATAGGCAGCCTTGGCCTGTTCCGCTTCCCGTTCGGCCTGCTGCTTTGCCTTTTCCAGCTGGGCCAGCTGTGCATCGTGATGACTGTCCTTTTCCGCAAGAAAGGCAAACAGGTCGTCGATCTCCCGGATGCCCAAGGGATCGCCGTCTTCTTCATTGGCCTTGAGCTGTTCGATCTTCTTCAGAATGGGAGCCACGTAACGGTTGCTCATAAAGACACAGCAAAGGAAGGAAAAGGCTGCGGCAATGAAGAGGATGGCATAAAGCTTGAGCTTTCCCTGATGCACCAGATGGTCGTACTGGGCCTGGGTGAGCATGATGGCAGCCGAGAACCGATTGCCGCCCAAACCCACCGATTCGGCCTTTCCGATACATTGTTCAGAGCCAAAGTCAAAGATCAGCCAGTCCTTCTTTTCGGTGATGGTAAAATCATTGGCGCCGTCGTTGGAAGCGCTGAATCTGCTGGAGCTGAACTGCCCGCTGCAGATTCCCTGCCGTTCATCCAGCAGCGCGCATACCACCGGCCCCAGCTGGTCATCGGCGGTTTTGTAGGTAAGCTGGAAAAGCAGATCGTTGATCTCGAAGCCGCAGACGCCGATGGTGCTGCCCTTCAGGTCGTGGAGGGGGACGTACACATATCTGGCTCGTTCCCAGGTTTCCGGGATCACCACGGCGGGACTCAGCGCATAATAGGCGCCATCGGCAAAGGTGGCGTCACAGGTGTCAAAAAAATCGGTTTCCATCTCGTTCTGCCAGCCGCTGTGGAAGGTAAGATCGTTGGTGTTTCCCACCACGAAGGAGCCACGGTACAGGGAAAAATCGTTGTTGACCGTGTTGTCGGAGTTGAGATTGATGTATTTGAGATAGAGTCCGCTGAAAAGGGGCGTTTCGGTTTTGCTGTTGACCGTTGTATCCAGAATATAAAACGCACCGCTGGACGGAGCCAGCTGCATATTCAGATATACGGTGTCATACAGGGCGCACTGCAGCCCGGTGACCGCTTCCGTATGGTTCTCAAGCGCCTCGAAGGCAAGGCCGTTTTCCGAAAGGTAGTCCTGAATGGCGGTTTCCAGCTGGTCGGCAAAGGAAATCGCATAGGCGGCGAGCCTGTCATAATTCCGCTCAATGTCTCTGGCATAGCCGGACAGCTGTCCGTCCAGCGCGTTCATGATCTGATGGTTTGCCGGATTCAGAATACCGAAAAAATTGAGCAGAAGAAGAACCAGCGACAGGAGCATGATCAGGGTGGAGAGCAGATAGAGCGCCAGCCGCCTGCGCATGGAAAGGCCTTCGGCGCGGTATTGGCGCAACAGCCCCTGAAGGCTTATTTTCTGCAAAAAACGCATGATCGGCTCACGCTCCTTACTGGGCAGAAAGATTGCGAAGCTCGGTCAGGGAGGCCTCCGTAAGCGCCTGCAAAAGGTCTTCGGGCGCTTCCCCCGCGCTGACACGCTTCCAATACTGGTTGTGGGCAGATTTCAGAACGGCTTTGACGTTCTTTTCGAAAGTCAGCTGGATGTCCGATGCACCGTCATAAAGGGGAAGGGCATACATTTCATAATGCTGCACCATGATGCTGACGGCATCGTACAGGCTGCGGTAGTTTTCCGCTTCAACCACCGAAAGATCGCCGAACAGGCGATCCAGCGCCCCGTCGGTCACAGGCAGATAGCCTGCTTTGGTAACAAAATCCAGATTGTTCTCTTCCGCAGTGAGCCATTTGGCAAACAGGTATGCGCCGTAGTTTTTTCGCTCGTCGCTGCTCCTGACGGCAAACAGACCGCCGCCCCGGTAGACCACACCGGCGGTATCCCGGTTGAATACCGGATAGGGGAGGGCGATGGCAGAAATAGGCTCGGTGGTGTTGTCGGCATAGATCACTTCGTGGGGCTGATACAGCACGTCGGCTGTGGAGCCGATGTTGGAAAGGATCTCGGCGGTTTTCCAGCGGGAGGCGGCATAGCCGTCCTCCAGACAGATGCCGCCGTAGATGGCTGCCCGGGCAAGGGGACGCCAGACCTGTTCAAAATCGCCGTTCAGCTGAAGCTTGCCGTCCACGATCCATTCGCTGCCCAGGGACTTCATGCCCACATAAGCGTAGTGGTAGAAATCGTTGAACTGCATGAAGTTCTGTCCGCCCGACCAGTCGTAATAGGCGTTGGCAGTATGCAGCATACCGTCGATGGTCGCCAAATCCGCCACGGTCACGCCGGTATCTGCCCGGAAGCGGTCGAACAGCGTCTCGTTCAAAAAGAACGCCTCGGTGGATTTTGCAATGGGCAGCATCAAAAGGCCACTGTCAAAGTAGCCTTCCGACAGGAACTGGCTGTGAAAAGCAGCCAGTTCTTCCTTTGTAAAATAGCTGTCTCACGCCAGCAGGTGATCGGTTCCCACGATCTCTGCCACACGGGGATAGGCGGTGAACAGGTCGGGCAGCTCTTCGGCACCCGGCTCACCGTTTGCAGAAGCGGCAAGTGCCTTGTCAATGGCAGAAGAACTGGTGACCGATACCACGTTGATGGTAACGCCGTTCTCTTTGCCCACGGTGCTGTTGAACCGGTCGATGGCGGTGTTGAGCGGTGACTCGGTCTGGCTTCCGTAGACGTGCCACATGGTCAGAACCACCGGATCTCCCGCAGAAGGCCTATCCTTTTCCGCGCATCCCGGCAGACACAACAGGATCGAAAGCAGGCACAATAACAGTGAGATTTTCTTTTTCATGATCTTTTTCCCTTCGCGAAAGCCATCCCACCCGTTTTCCCACCCCTTTTTTGAAAAAAATAACAGGATTCCCACCCGTTTGGGTTGGTTTGGGTGGGGGAAAAGCCGTGGGGGATCGCTATAATAATACTGCAGGTATCTGAAGGAGGGTCTAGATCTTGCCTTTGTCCATCAAACGAGCAAGGGGTACCCTTTTCCCGCAGGAAGCATCTTCCTGTGAGAAACCTCTGTCTGCGCGCCAACGAGTTCAGAGGTCGCCCCTTGTTTGTTGTTATGATACCATAAATTCCTGTTTCAATCAAGATTTGAGACAGCGGAAGCCCCACATCGGCGGGAAAGGAGTGGTCGCCATGAATGGAAAAACTGCAAACTTCAGGGTGCTCCCGGAGGGAAAGGGAAGGCGCTATCAGTTCTTTTGCGCCCTGTCCGGTGCCCATGTCTGCACCACCCGGCCGATTCTTTCCGATACGCCGGAGCAGGCTCTGCAGATGGCATGGGAAACCGAGGGCAAGCAGCATTTCAATCACTGCAGCAAATGCGGAAACTGGGTGATCGACGCCATGTATAACGTGGACGTGATGGAATGTGTGGATTGTGCGCCATACGAAGGTGTGCCGCGATACTGCAAGACCTGCGGCGCTCGGGTGGAGGCCGAAAATGCCGATACCTGCAGCAAATGCGGCGCCTTGCTTACCTACAAAGGAACGGTGAGATGACGTGACGGAAAAAGCAAAATATTTTCAGCTTGAGCAGTTTGGCTTTGGCCCTCATGTGATGAAAAAGACCAAGGTGTGTAAAAACTGCGGTCAGATCGCAAGCGCACGCTCCATTCTGTGTGCCCGGTGCGGTGCGCGGCTGCCCTTTTCCACGCTGTTTGACAGCTATAAGCGCCGCCATCGCTGCTGCCCCCATTGCAGCACGATCCTGACGCCTGACACAAAATACTGCTCCCATTGCGGGAGACCGGTCCCCGAAGACGGTACAGGAAGATGAAATGCCCGATCGAAAAACACGTATGGAGGAAACCACATGAGCATTTTTGATTCGTTGAAAAGACAAGTAAAATCCCAGCTGAAACGAGAGGCCTCGAAGCTGGTGAACGATGCTGTGCAGAACATCGGCAAAGGCCGCAACCACAGCGAAACCTTCTCCTTTTCGGCGCTGCCTATGCGTCTGGACGACCTGAAGGCGCTGCCCGAGGCATCGCTGGATTCGGCCTTCAAGACCACGGCGCTGACCGTTCTGGCGTTGTGCCGCTATGAAACAGACCCGTCGGCCGCCCTTGAAATGCTGGACTTTTTGAAAGGACCGGAGCAGGTCAGCACCTATGAAAAGCAGTTTATCGCAGAACGGCTGAAAGGGAAGGGCTACAAGGCCCGATCCTTCCTGGCCGGTGCAACGCCGGAAAACGGCTATCAGCCCACCACGCCCTATACCATTACGGTCAGCGAAAACCCCTATTCCTTTGACAATGAGAACTGGGCGACCCTTTATGTGACCAGCAGCGGTGCCGACGATCCCCGCCCCATCAAGCTGCGGAAAAAGCCCTCCACCGGACAGTGGTTCCTCAACGACATCCAGTGCCTTTCCGACATCCGGGTGCCGGTGGCGGAAGATCCCTGGGCATAAGTGTTCAGAAAGGATGATTGCCATGAAAAAATGGAAAAGCGCGGCGGCACTTTTGCTGGCGATGGGCATGCTGCTGAGCCTGTGTGCCTGCGGCAGCGGGGACAAGGGAGCCTCGGGCAAACTTCCGGACGGCAATGTCCCGCCAAAGGACGATGTGCAAACACCGGAGCCCTCGGACACCACCCAGACAACGCCGCCGGACACAAGCGCACCTGTGGAAACAGCGCCTTCCGGCACGGAGGCAGAGCCTCCGGCACCGCCTGCCGATTCTGACCATGTGGATGTGCTTTCGGTGCACAAGCAGCGCTGCGGCCTTTACCACTGGGAGGATGATGCCCTGCTGGTGCAAAGCGAATATTCCCCTGTGACGCTGTGGTATGATGCCGCCGGCGAATACCCCCAACTGGCGGAGGCGCTGGAGCAGACCGCCAATATGGCAAAGCGGAGCATGGAGGAGGAGTACGACAACCTCTGTGCTTCCGTTGGGGAGGATCTGCCCTGGACGGAAGGAACGCAGGAGACCTGGGTATCCACCCTGGACATTCAGGTGCGCCGGGCGGACAGCGTGTCGGTGAGCCTTTTGTCCGATTCCTATTCCGACTACGGCTGGATCGAGGATTTCCGCGGGATGCACGGTACCAATTACGACACCCAGACCGGACAGGTGCTGGTGCTGGACGACGTGGTGGAAGTGAACAATGAACTGGCGCAGGCAGTGCTCAAAGAGCTGAACAGCCATATGTGGGCGGGTGACTTCTACGCTGACGACACGGTGGAAGCCTATTTTGCCAATACACCCCATGAGGACATCAGCTGGACGCTGGACTACAACGGTGTGACCTTCTACTTTGCCGACGGCGAACTGGCTGAAGCTGGAAACGGCAGACAGACCGCCACTGTTTCTTTCGCGGAGTACCCCCAGCTGTTTGCAGAGAAGTACATGGCCGTTCCCCAAGCCTACATAGTGGAACTGCCCATGGACAGCTCCTTCTTCACCGATCTGGACGGTGACGGCGATCTGGAAGAGCTGAATGTCACCGGCTGGTACAACAGCGACGTGGGACTTTACGGATCCTTTGGCATCTACACCGATACCGATGGACATTATCACTACGAGGAGTGCTATGCCGACGGTTTCTGGCCGTATTATGTAAAAACGGCAGAGGGCGGACACCATCTCTATCTGTTCTGTGCACAAAACGAAGGCGCTTTCCCCACCTTCACCCTCATGGTGTATGACGTGAGCGACGGAAAGCTGACCTTTGTGGGGGAGAAGAACGTAGGCCCCGCCTATATCCCCGCCGACAGCTATCTGGTTCCCACCGATCCGGAGCAGCTGTATCTGGACGATTTTGACTCCATGGCACAGAATCTGATGATCTTTGCCGTGGGAGCCGACAGTCTGCCCCAGCTGCAGGGGGAAACCGAGCCGATCTTTGAGGCAGAAGGCTTTGTGGAATACGGCTGCTACGATGAACTGCTGGAGGACACCACCTGGTGGAGCTATGTGGACGTGGATCCCCAGTCGGGCGAAAGCAATTGGCTTTCTTCCGAGGATGTGGTGCTCACGTTTCTGGCCGACAAAACCGGCAGCATCCAGCGTGGGGAAGAGACCCACAGCTTCACCTGGTCCTGCCTGGAGGACGGCAGCGTATGCATCACCCTGGAAAACGGCGTGAACTATTATCTGACCATTTACGAGGACGGCATCGAGGACAGCGGTATGTACTGGATGCTGCTGACGCTGGAAGAGCGCCTCGTTTGGCTGTATTGATCAAAACAAAAACAACAAGACGATGATAGACTGAAAGGAGATTCTTTATGGGACTGATTAAGGCAGGTTTGGGTGCTTTGAAGGGCACTCTGGCAGATCAGTGGAAGGAATATTTCTACTGCGAGGCAATGGACAAGGACACCATGGTGGTCAAGGGCCGCAAGCGCACCGGCGCCCGTTCTTCCAATACAAAGGGCAGCGACAACATTATTTCCAACGGCAGTGTCATCGCCGTGGCAGACGGTCAGTGCATGATGATCGTGGAGCAGGGGCAGATCGTGGAGGTCTGTGCCGAGCCCGGCGAGTTTACCTATGATACCTCCACCGAGCCCAGCATCTTCTCCGGCTCGCTGGGTGACAGTATTCTGGAGACCTTCAAGACGGTGGGCAAGCGCTTTGCCTTCGGCGGTGACACCGGCAAGGATCAGCGGGTCTATTATTTCAACACCAAAGAGCTGATCGACAACAAATTCGGCACTCCCAATCCCATCCCCTTCCGGGTGGTGGATTCCAAGATCGGTCTGGACGTGGATGTGTCGGTTCGCTGCTCGGGCGTTTATTCCTACCGCATTGCCGACCCGCTGCTGTTCTATACCAAGGTTTGCGGCAACGTTTCTCAGGATTACACCCGGGATGAGCTGGACAGCCAGCTGAAATCCGAGTTTATCAGCGCCCTGCAGCCCGCTTTTGCAAAGCTTTCCGATCTGGAGCTGCGCCCCAATCAGATCGTCGCCCACAATACCGACCTGGAAAATGCCATGAACGAGGCGCTGTCGGTGAAGTGGGGCGAGCTGCGGGGTCTGCAGGTGGTCAGCATCGCCCTGGGCAGCGTGACCCTGCCTCCCGAGGATGCCGAGATGATCAAGCAGCTGCAGCGAACCGCCGTCCTGCAGAATCCCATGATGGCAGGCGCCACCCTGGTGGGCGCACAGGCCGACGCCATGAAGGCCGCCGCCTCCAACCAGGCCGGTGCCATGACCGGCTTCATGGGCATGGGCATGGCGATGAATGCAGGCGGCATGAACGCCCAGAACCTCTTTGCCATGGGACAGCAGCAGGCCCAGCAGCAGGCCCAGCAGCCCGCACCCGCCGCCAACGGCTGGAAGTGCGCCTGCGGTGCCACCGTGACCGGCAAGTTCTGCCCCGAGTGCGGCAGCAAAAAGCCCGAGCCGGTTCAGAACGGCTGGAAGTGTAAGTGCGGCGCCACCGCCACCG
>JAGAVA010000006.1 GCA_017620505.1 Clostridia bacterium | reverse complement strand
GCTGCTGTCTGCGCTCACGATTGGGATGCCGCTACCTGCACCGCTCCCAAGACCTGCTCCATCTGTGGTGCTACCGAGGGCGAGGCCCTGGGTCACGACTGGACTGCCGCTGACTGCGATACTCCCAAGACCTGTAAGGTCTGTGGTGCCACCGAGGGCTCTGCTCTGGGTCACAGCTGGGATAATGCCAGCTGCACCGCTCCCAAGACCTGCACCGTCTGCGGTGCTACTGAGGGTGCTGCCGCCGGTCACGACTGGGCCGCCGCTACCTGTGAGACTCCCAAGACCTGCACCGTCTGCGGTGCTACCGAGGGTAAGGCCAATGGCCACAGCTGGGAGCTGCCCGACTGTGTGACGCCCGAAACCTGCTCCGTCTGCGGCAAGACCGAGGGTGAGCCCAACGGCCACAGCTGGAGTGAAGCCACCTGCACCAAGCCCAAGACCTGTCTGGACTGCGGTGCCACCGAGGGCGAAGCTCTGGGCCACAGCTGGAATGCTGCTTCCTGCACCGATGTGAAGACCTGCACCGTCTGCGGTGCTACCTCCGGCGAGGCTCTGGGTCACAGCTGGAATGAGGCCACCTGCACCGCTCCCAAGACCTGCTCTGTCTGCGGTGCCACCGAGGGTGAGGCTCTGGGCCACAGCTGGAATGAGGCCACCTGCACCGCTCCCAAGACCTGCTCTGTCTGCGGTGCCACCGAGGGCGAGGTTCTGGCTCACAGCTGGAAGGATGCTGACTGCCAGAATCCCAAGACCTGCACCGACTGCGGCGCAACCGAGGGTGAGAAGGGCGATCATGTGGATGCCAACAACGACGGCAAGTGCGATGTTTGCGGCTACGAGAAGAACACCCAGACCGGTGACGTGTCCGTTATGGGCATTGTCATGGTCCTGGTGATCGCTCTGGCTTGCGGCACTGTCGTGATCTTCAGCAAGAAGAAGTTCGTTGCCTAATTCCATAATTATTCCTTAAAACGCGAGGGCGGTGACGGGACTTCCGTCACCGCCCTTTGCAATTTACAGAAACGGAAGAAACGATATGGGTAAGTACGAAAACAAAAGCGTGAAACCGCAGTTCTGGGGCCGTCACAGAAAACGTCTGTGGATCACGGTGGCTCTGGAGCTGAGTGTGCTGCTGGCTCTGGTCATCGGTCTGGCGGTGATTCTCACCGGCAATCCTCTGAAGGGCAGCTGGTACGATGCTGAGGGCATGGTGTATAAATTCAGCCCCAATGGCAAGGGCCTAATGGTGCTGGAGGATGATCTGGCCCGGTTCCGCTATGACATTAAAGGCGATACCTTGTATATCGATTTCGACAGCGACGAGCATGAGGACCGAACCTACGAATTTTCTGTCAGGAAGGATACGTTGTATCTGGACGGCGGGCAGTGGGTCTACGTCCGCAAATCAAAATGAAAATGGCATCCCGGCAAGGCGGCGGCCTGCCGGGGGTTATTTTTTGTAAATCAGTGTTTCTGCGTGGAAAACCATTGATTTCTATGGAAAAACGCGCTATACTGATAGCAGAAAATATCCGCGATTGCGGCTTCAAATTTGAAAGGAGATACAGTTATGGGACTTATTAAAGCAGGCATCGGTGCACTGGGCGGCACTCTGGCCGATCAGTGGAAGGAATTTTTCTATTGCGACGCACTGCCTACCGACGTACTGGTGAGAAAGGGAAGCAAGCGCGTTTCCGGCCGCTCCTCCAATACCAAGGGCAGCGACAACATCATCTCCAACGGCTCCGGCATCGCCGTGGCTGACGGCCAGTGCATGATCATCGTGGAGCAGGGCAAGATCGTGGAGGTCTGCGCCGAGCCCGGCGAATTTACTTACGACAGCTCCACCGAGCCCTCCATCTTCGCCGGCTCTTTGGGCAAGAGTATCCTTGACACCTTTAAGACCATTGGCAAGCGGTTCACCTACGGCGGCGACACCGGCAAGGATCAGCGGGTCTACTACATCAACACCAAGGAAATCATGGGCAATAAGTTCGGCACCCCCAGCCCCATCCTCTTTGAGGTCACCAACAAGCGCGTCGGCTTTTACAAGACCGTGAATATCCGCTGCAACGGTGTGTATTCCTACTTTATTACCGATCCTCTGCTGTTCTATTCCAAGGTCTGCGGTAATGTGGATTATGAGTATACCCGGGAAGAGATCGACGGCACCCTGAAGACCGAGTTCGTTTCCCAGCTGCAGAACGCCTTCGGCGTGCTGGCAGCCCAGGAGCTGCGGCCCGCCCAGCTTCCCGGCAAGGTCAATGAGCTGCGGGAGGCAATGAACGAGGCTCTGCGCTATGAGTGGATCGAGAGCCGGGGCATTACTGTGGGCAAGATCGCCCTGAACCCCATCAACCTCACTGAGGAGGATATGAAGGCCATTGCTCAGATGGAAGACTCCGCTTCCTACGGCTCCAATGCCGCCATGATGTCCGGCCGTATGGTCACTTCCACCGCCAACGCCATGGAAACCGCCGCCGGCAACTCCGCCGGTGCCATGACTGGTTTTATGGGCATGGGCATGGCCGGGAACGCCATGGGTGGCGGCTTTAACGCGGCCCAGCAGTTCTACGCCATGGGCCAGCAGCAACAGGCCCAGCAGCAGGTCCAGCAGCAACCCGCTCCCGCTGCCGCTGCCGAGGGCTGGAAATGCGCTTGCGGTGCCACCAACACCGGTAAATTCTGCACCGAATGCGGCGGCCCTAAGCCTGCTGATGGCTGGACCTGCGCCTGCGGCGCGGTGAACAAGGGCAAATTCTGCGCCGAATGCGGTGCCAAGAAGCCCGCTGGCGTGCCCCAGTACAAGTGCGATAAGTGCGGCTGGCAGCCGGAGGACCCCACCAAGGCCCCAAAATTCTGCCCCGAGTGCGGCGACCCCTTTGATTCCGGCGACATCGTCTAACCGGCTGCAGACCTAAAAAGGAGGGAGAAAAATGGCTGTTTTGCAGGACTTTAAATGTCCAAACTGTCACGGCTCCATCAATTTCGACAGCGATACGCAGCATATGAAGTGCCCCTACTGCGATACAGAATTCGAGGTAGAGGAGCTTATCGGCTATAACGAAGACCCCAAGAGCGGCGACGCCATGCAGTGGGAAAACCAGGCGGGCCAGGAATGGACCCAGGATGAGCAGACCGGCCTGCGCAGCTATGTCTGCAACGCCTGCGCCGGTGAGATCATCGCCGATGCCACCACCGGTGCCACGGCGTGCCCCTATTGCGGCAGCCCCGTGGTGATGACGGAGCAGTTTGCCGGGGCCCTGAAGCCGGATCTGGTGATCCCCTTTAAGCTGGACAAAAAGGCCGCCAAGGAGGCTCTGAAAAAGCACTACAGCGGCAAGCGGCTGCTGCCCAAGGTCTTTAAGGATGAGAACCACCTGGACGAGATCAAGGGCGTGTATGTGCCCTTCTGGCTCTTTGAGGCCGATGCCGATGCTTACATCCGCTACAAAGCTACCCGGGTCCGTCACTGGTCGGACAGCGATTACAATTACACCGAGACCCAGTATTATTCCGTCATCCGTGCCGGTGACTTGGGCTTCAACTGGGTGCCGGTGGACGGCTCCAGCAAGATGGCCGATGATATGATGGAATCCATTGAGCCCTTCGATATATCCCAGGCTGTGGATTTCAATACTGCCTACTTGGCGGGGTATTTGGCGAATAAATACGATGTGTCGGCCCAGCAGAGCCAGGAGCGGGCCAACAGCCGGGTCCGCAATACCACCGAGGATGCCTTTGCCTCTACGGTGGTGGGCTATACCACGGCAGTTCCCGTAAATACCAATATTCAACTGCGAAACGGCAAGGCCAAGTATGCCCTGTATCCCGTGTGGCTGCTGAATACCACCTGGAACGGCCAAAAATACACCTTCGCCATGAACGGCCAGACCGGCAAAATGGCCGGCAACCTGCCCATGGACAAGGGTGCCTATAAAAAGTGGCTTTTCGGCCTTACCGGCCTCATCGGCGCGGTATGCTTCGGCCTGAGCTACCTGATTTGGATGCTGTAAGGAGGTGGCCGAAATGAAAAAGAGGATTTTTGCGGCAGTGCTGGCCCTGGTGCTGTGCCTGTGCATGGCCATCCCCGCCCTGGCGGCGAATTTCGTGCCTAGACTGGTGGATAACGCCGACCTGCTGACGGCATCGGAGGAAGCGGTCCTGCTCAGCAAGCTGGATGAGATCAGCACCCGCCAGGGGATGGATGTGGTGGTGGTCACCACCGATACCCTGGAGGGAAAATCTCCCCGGGCCTATGCCGATGATTTCTACGATTTCAACGGCTATGCTTACGACGGCGTTCTGCTGCTGGTGAGCATGGAGGACCGGGACTGGTGGATTTCCACCAGAGGCTACGGCATCACCGCCTTCACCGATGCGGGCATCGATTATCTGGGGGAGCAGTTTACCCCGGAGCTCAGTGATGAAAATTATGCCCGGGCCTTTGAGATCTTCGCTGAGAAAAGTGACGAATTTATCACCCAGGCCCGCAGCGGCGATCCCTTTGATAAGCACAATCTGCCGAAAGAACCCTTCAATGTGGTGTTGAACCTGATCGTAGCTCTGGTCATTGGCCTGGTGGTGGCCCTCATCGCCACGGGCATCATGCGCGGTAAGCTGAAATCCGTCCAGGCCAAGCACCAGGCAGCGGATTATGTCCGGTCCGGCTCCATGAATGTGACCCAGGCCCGGGAATTCTTCCTGTACCGCAACGTCACCCGGACCCCCAAGCCCAAGAGCAGCTCTACTCACACCTCCTCCTCCGGCCGGTCCCACGGTGGCGGCGGCGGAAAGTTCTGAGATACCCTATTGGAGACCTGGCAACTGTTCCGCTATTGTCCGAAAAATGAGGAAAAACCCATGAAAAATGTGAAAATCACCGCTGTCTGAAAAGCCTGCTACCCGGACCTGATGGCGCAATACGAAAATCCCATTCAGCACACCTGTGATGTGGAGGAGGGGATGAGCTGGGTATCCGTGGGGGGAGAAAAGCCCCGGGGATTTTGTGACAGTGCATGGGAAAGCATGGCATATTTCGTCCGGGAGCTGGCCCATGGCGGTGGAAATTTCTATGACGGGTGGATGAAAAATCCTTGCTCCGCCATGATTTCCTGCAACGACGGTTTCCGCCCGGTGAGCTTCTATTTGGAAGCGTTGGAAGATGAGCCGTGACTGAAACGTAGGGGGACCTCTAGAAACTCCTTTTCACCAGAATGGCGGCTCTTTTGCCCCAACTTTTG
>JAGAVA010000067.1 GCA_017620505.1 Clostridia bacterium | reverse complement strand
TACTGAATGGTTTGTGGGTCTGGGTTATCCTGCCGGCTGGATCATGTGCTCCACCCTGCAGCTGCTCTATTACTATAAGAGCAAGTGGCGTGACCGGTGCCGTGCCAACTGGGCGGCAGAGGATGCGGCAAAAGAATTGAAAAAAGCTTGATTTTACGCAAAAAAGCGGCTCGTATGAGCCGCTTTTTTCATAGGATGGTTTTGCCGCGGTATTCGCTGGCGATGATCTGCTGGATCTCCTCGGGGGATTCCCGACAGTTATTCTGCAGCCATTTTTTGATGACGGCATTCAGACCGTTGCGGAAGAACTCCACGTGATATTCGATGCTTTCATTGCCATAATAGGCAGCTGCCAGCCGCACATCGTATTCCGTGAGCTGAAAGCGACCGTCTACACCCAGCTTGAAATAGGTCTTGTAAAATAACTGATTGTCCCGGATGTGGCGGAACAGCTTGAGATAGTTGTCCTGGCTGTATTCGTGGGTGTGGCGGTGATCGTATAGGGCGGCCACTTCGTTTTCCAGCCGCTTCTGTACCGCGTCGGCCAGGGCGTAAACATCCTGGTAATTGGCATAAAAGGTGGTGCGGTTGACCTTTGCTGCTTGGCACAGTTCGGTAACGGTGATCTGATTCAGCTCCCGGGTCTGAAGAGCCTGGATAAAGGCGGTTTCCAGGCGGCTCTGGGATTCCCGGCGGCGCTTATTGTTGGGCGTGTTCACAAAATGTTCCTCTTTTCCTGTTTTTAACACAACAAATGTTGGAATATTGCTGATTGTTTTGCCGTCTTTTCTTGAGTATACTAAAAAACGATAAAACAAACAAGTGTTGATTTAATGGAGGAATCAAATATGTCGAATCTTCGTGAAGCAAACAAAAAGATTGAAAACGCCGTTGTAGACGCCTATCAGAAGGTAGAAAACGCCGTCACTGGCACCTATCAGAAGGTGGAGGATGCCGTCACCGGAGCTTATCAGACGGTAGAGGACAAGTTCGTGGAGCGCTTTCTGACCGAAGAGGGAGAAACGGTGGAGCAGGCCAAGAGCCGCCTCAAGGGCCAGGAGGAAAGCAAGTGAAAAAGCAGAATTTTGTGTCGCTCTTGCTGGGCGTGATCGGCGGTGTGCTGTTTGGCCTGGGTATGTGTATGTGCCTGCTGGAAGAGTGGAACGCCTTCCGCCCCGGTCTGATCCTGGGCTGTGCAGGTCTGCTGGTGCTGCTGATTTTGTTGATCGTGCACCGTAAGATGGCTGGTAAGCCTGCCGTGGTAATCAATGGAAAGATCCTGGGTAAAGTATTGTTTGCCGCTTTGGGTGCGCTGACCCTTGGTGTCGGTATGTGCATGGTCATGGTGTGGGAAGGTCTGCTGGTCCCCGGCGTTCTGGTGGGGCTGGTGGGTATCCTCTTGCTGCTTTGTCTGATTCCCCTGTGCAAAGGCTTGCATTGACGCCCCAACGCACCCTGCGGATCGCCCTCTTTACCGGGCTGGGCTATGGTCTGCTGAACGGCCTTGCGGCGGTGTATAACGGCTCTCTGTGGTTCGCCACGGTTTGCTGCTATTATCTGCTGCTGTCGCTTACCCGCCTGTTGCTTTTGCAGCAGAAACCGGGCGCGGTGCGGCAGTGCGGCTGGCTGCTGCTGCTCATTACGGCGGTGATCGGCGGCATGAGCCTGTATGCATTGTGGCTGGAGCGAGCCGCTGCATATCCGGGCCATCTGATCTACGGTGCGGCGGCTTATACCTTTTACGCCATCACCATGGCCTCGGTGCAGCTGATACGTTGGCACCGAAAAAGACAGGCTTTCTGGTGGGCAGCAAAAGTAATCAGTCTCACAGGGGCTCTGGTTTCCCTGTTTTTTCTGGAAAATGCGCTGCTGGCAGCCTTCGGCAGCGGAGAGGCCTGGCAGCGGCCCATGCAGCTGGCCACGGCAGGCGGCGTATTTCTGTTTTCCGCAGCCATGGCAATTTGGATGATTGTAAAGAAAGACGCGGTTTAAGCCGCGTCTTTCTTATTTTCTCCAGACCAGCTTGCGCAGAAGATCGGCAGGAATCACGGTGGCAGAAAGCAGCAGGAGCCGCAGGAGCACTTCCGGCGGGATGGGCTGGGTGCGGAACAGGCTGCCGCCGAAATAGAGCAGCAGGATCTGCACCAGACCGCAGGTCGTCATGATGGTGAGAAAGGAACGGTTTTGCCCCAGTCCCCGAAGCAGATTCCGGCCTTCGCACCGGGCGCAAACTGCCGAAAACAGGCCGGAAAAGACGAATAAGGCAAAAAATGCCGTCAAAAAGCCCATTTCGGTGCTGCCAAACAGCCGGTGAAAGACCGGCAGCTTCAGAAAGGCAGCACACAGTACAGTCATATACAGAGCCAGCCCGCCGATCTGGCAAGCCATCGCCCGGGTGAGCACCGGGGCGGTGCGCTGTTTGGGTGGTTCCTCCAGATAGCGCTCCATGGGAGGTTCGCCAGCGAAGGCCAACCCTGCCAGCGTGTCCATAATAATGTTGATCCATAGCATCTGCACCACGGTTACCGGGGTGTCCACGCCCAGGAAGGGCCCCAGAATGGACACCGCTACCGCTGTCAGATTCATGGTCAGCTGAAAGACCAGAAATCGCTGGATGGATCGAAAAACTGTGCGTCCGTACAAAATCGCCCGACCGATGGAGGAAATGTTATCGTCCAGAATCAAAATATCTCCGGCCTCCTTTGCCACCCGGGTGCCGCTGCCCATGGCGAAGCCCACATCGGCCAGCCGCAGGGCGGGTGCATCGTTGATGCCGTCGCCCGTCATGCCTACCACATAGCCCGACTGCTGGGCCAGTCGCACCAGACGGCTTTTGTCGGTGGGCAGCGCCCGAGCAACCACCCGCAGCCGAGGCAGAATCTCCTGCACCTGTCGGTCGGTCATGGTGGAAAGGTCGGCGGAGGTGAGCACCTGCCCGCCGCCCCGCAGCAGACCGGCTTTCTGAGCGATGGCCTTGGCGGTGTCAGGACTGTCGCCGGTGACCATCACCACCTGTATGCCTGCCCCCTGAATCTGTCGGACGGCAGCTGCGGCTTCGGGGCGCAGGCTGTCCCGGATGAGTGCCAGTCCCAGCAGTACCAGACTGCCGCCTTCGGGTGCACCTGCACACAGACACACCACCCGCATTCCATGGGCAGCCTGCTGTTCCCACGCCGAAGCGAGAGAAGCGCTGTCAGACAGCGGCAGCAGGTCTTCGACAGACATCCATTGACTGCATCGGGGCAGCAGCAGCTCAGGTGCGCCTTTGATATAGCTGGGGAACGCGCCGCCGGATACCGAAGCCGCCGAATATTTCTTTGAGGAATCAAAGGGCAGATAGCGGGTGCGCTGCCCGTTCACCGGCCCGCGACCGGCCAGTTCCAACAGCGCCCGGTCGGTGGCGTTGCCGCCCACCGGCTCCTTGACGCTCCACTGGGCTCCGGTGTTCAGCAGACAGCTTTCCTGTACCGCCTGCCAGAGTCGGGCGTACTTGGGCAAATCACGGGGCGGCAAAATGGTACCGTCTCCCAGCATCAGCCCTTCTACCGTCAGCCGCCCGCGGGTGAGGGTGCCGGTTTTGTCGGTAAACAGCAGAGACAGACTGCCCGCTGTTTCGATGCCGGTGAGCTTGCGCACCAGCACCTGATCCTTCTGCATCCGCCCCATGGAGCGGGACAGCACCACGGTGATCATCATGGGCAGACCTTCGGGGACAGCTACGATGACCACGCCCAGCGCCAGCGTGGCGGCGTGGAGCAGCAGTTCGATCAGTGACGGCAGATGGGAAAGCTCTGCCAGTATCAGTGAGGGCACGAAACCGTTGTCCATCACCAGCCGGTGAAACAGATCAGCCAGTGCCACCAGTACCGCCGCCGTGTAGCCCAGACGGCTCATGGACCGGGCCAGCGCGTTCAAACGCACCTTCAGCGGACTTTCCCGGGGCTCTTCCTGCAAGGAAAGTGCCATACTGCCCAGCAGCGTGCGGTCGCCGCAGCGCAAAACCTGCATCAGACCTTCGCCGTGGGTGACCGTGCTGCCTCGGAACAGCTGCTGCGGATGGGCGGTGTCCCAACGGGAGAGTGCTTCAGGCAAGGGGGCACAGGTCTTTTCGGCCTCGCGGCTTTCACCGGATAGGGCCGCCTGATCACATTGCAGTGCACCACGGCGCAGCCAGCCGTCGGCAGGGATGCCTTCACCGGCCTCCAACAGTACCACGTCACCCTCCACCAGATCTTCTGACGAAATCTCCCGCAGCAGACCGTCTCTTCGCACCCGGCAGGTGGTTTTTGCTGCCTCCTGCCGCAGCCGTTCAAAGGCGCTTTCGCTGCTGTATTCCGACAGGGTGGAGATCAGTGAGGCCGCCAGAATGGCAAAGGCGATGCCCGCCGTTTCAAACCAGCCCTCGCCCCGGAACAAAAACAGCACATTGACCGCCAAGGCGGCCAACAGGATCTTAATGATGGGATCGTTTAGGTTTTCCAGCAATTTGGACAGGAAACTTGTCCGCTTTTTTGGAGAAAGACGGTTTCCAAGCCCCTGCTTCAGCAGTTTTTCGGCATCCTCCTGCCGCAGGCCAAAGGTCAGATCGGTCTGCTGCATATCATCACTCCCAGTCGCAGATTTGGTAGAGCATATGCTGCAGGAGGACAAGGTATGACAGCAAAAAGCCGCCCACTTGGGCGGCTTTGATGGTTTACTTGGACAGTTTGCGCTGGAAGAACTTGACGGTTTCCACAACGGGGATGACCAGCAGGGCCAGCAGAATAGCGATGCAGTACTGGGTCAGGCTGAGGGGAGAGAAGCCGAAAGCCTTCGCCAGGAAGGGGACTTCCAACAGCAGGGTGGTCAGAATCAGAGAGCCCAGCATAGCGACCCACAGGATCTTGTTCTTGCTCTTCAGGCTGAACACCGACTTGCGTTGAGAGCGCAGGTTGAAGGCGTGGAAGATCTCGCACATGGACATGGTCAGGAAAGCCATGGTCATACCGGCTTCGGAAACACCGTGGGGCATTGAGAAATGACCCATCTCCATGGAGTGGCCGATGATGTAGGCCACGATGGTCAGCAGGGTGACCAGAATGCCCTGGTAGGCGATGTCAAAGAACAGACCGCCGGCAAAAATGCCTTCCTTGGAGTCGCGGGGAGGACGCTGCATGGTGTCGGGCTCGGCCTCTTCCATACCCAGCGCCAGCGCAGGGAAGCAGTCGGTGACCAGGTTGATGAACAGCAGGTGGACGGGGTTGAGCAGGGTGAAGCCCATCAGTGTGGAGAGAAACACACCCAGAACCTCGGACATATTGGAGGCCAGCAGGAACTGGATGGCCTTTCGGATGTTGTCATAGATGCGGCGGCCTTCACCAACAGCGGCAACGATGGTGGCAAAGTTGTCATCAGCCAGAACCATGTCGGCCACGTTCTTGGTAACGTCGGTACCGGTGATGCCCATGCCTACGCCGATGTCGGCAGACTTGATGGAGG
>JAGAVA010000066.1 GCA_017620505.1 Clostridia bacterium | reverse complement strand
GTGTAATTGCAAAAAACGGCTCTTTTTAACCGTTTTTTGCAATTCAGGCAGCAATCAATGCGTATCTTTTCCGGCATGGCGCACCGTGCCGGAAAAGCAGGTGCAAGCGTTTTGTTTGTTTTCAAGCAAAACTCTTGCACCAGAATAACACAAAAGCAGCCTGAACGCCTTGGCTTTCAAGGCGTTTTGTGTTATTCAGTACGCATTATATAAATCCCGATTTATTTTGTTCTTTTAATGAATTAAGTATATCAGCAAAATGCGAATAATTCTACCGTCTGCGCGAAGGAACGCCCGATTATTTTGAAAATCTTTCGGGCGTTCCTTGTATTCAGATTACATCTTTCTTAACTTCGATATCATACTGTCTTACGGACAGTGCCCTATAGGGCAGCTCCTTCTTTTTGGGAAGAATTACTCCAGAATATTGGTTGTGATATAGTCAACACCCATGGCAGCCAGCTTTTCGCCAAGCTCGGCGGTATCGACGGTCCAGCAGTTGACTTCCACGCCCATGCTGTGCAGCAGCTCCACCCGGTCGGGCGTAATAAAAGAGAAGTGGGCATCCAGTCCAATGCGGTATTTTTTCAGATTCTCCGCCAGTTCATCCGTCCAGACCAAATCAAAGCCAACGAGGTATTGCAGGGGCTGCTCCGGCAGCAGCCTGCGCAGATCCAGCAGATTCTCCCAGTAAAAAGAGATGAATGTGGTCTTCTCCAGATACCCCAGCTCCCGGATCTCTTCCACAATACCGGCAATATGCGCCGGCGCAATGCGGTTTTTCAGTTCCAGTACGGCCACTTTGTCATAATGCTTGCAGATGCGGATATAGTCGGACAGCGCGGGAAGCACCAGATCCCGGCGGCCGGGGGCCTTCTCCCCCACGTTGCCGTACAGGCGGACCTGACACAGCTCCTCGTAGGTGCTGTCTTCCACGGGAATATCGGTGTCGGAGACACGGCCGGTGTGATCATCGTGGATGAGGATGTACTTGCCGTCCCTGGTGACATGGACATCGGTCTCGATACCGTAGTAGCTGTGGTTGCCCGCGGCCACGAAAGCAGCGCAGGAATTCTCACACTCCAGACCGCTGAGACCGCGGTGGGCAACCATTTTGACCTGCTTTTTATCAAAAGAGATGGTGGTCACGGTGTTAATCCTCCACAGTCACGGTGCCGTCTTCTTCAATGGTAATGGTCATGCCATCTTTAACATAGTTCAGGAATTCTTCACCCAGGCAGTCAATGACGGGCATCTTCACATCCGGCAGCCAGACGGAGGCCAGAATGGAACCGGCAGCCGCCAGCGAATCGATATGGTTGGCAAACAGCATACAGGCAGGCTGACGCTGCATGGCGCAGGCACAGTACAGCACCATGCCGCCGGTGGTGGAGCCGATGGTCTGGGGCAGGCACAGGGCGGTGCCGATCATCGGCTTGCCGTAGAGATCGGGATTGTTCTGATCGCCGCAGGTGGCCTTCTTGTCGCCAAACTGCAGTGCCTTCTGGAAGGAGGCC
>JAGAVA010000065.1 GCA_017620505.1 Clostridia bacterium | reverse complement strand
CGAGCCCAAGGTGCTGCTGATGGACGAGCCCCTCTCCAATCTGGACGCAAAGCTGCGCAACCAGATGCGTGCCGAGATCATCAAGCTGCGCCAGAAGATCAACACCACCTTCATCTATGTTACCCACGACCAGACCGAGGCCATGACGCTGGGCGACCGTATCGTCATCATGAAGGACGGCGTCATCCAGCAGGTCGGTACCCCGCAGGAGGTTTTCGACCATCCCGCCAACCTGTTCGTGGCCGGCTTCATCGGTATGCCCCGCATGAACACCTACGATGCCCAGCTGGTGAAGGAAGACGGTAAGTACGCCGTGGTGTTGGAAAGCGCTAAGATCGTCCTCTCCGAGGAGAAGCAGGCCAAGCTCTCCGCCAACAACGTGCAGCCTCAGGCCATCGTTCTGGGGGTTCGCCCCGAGCATATCACCCTGACCGGCGATGCCGACAAAATGGTACAGGGCGTTGTGGACGTCACCGAGATGATGGGCAGCGCTGTCCATGTCCACGCCACTGCCTGCGGCAAGGACACCATCATCATTGTCCAGACTATGGATCTGGCTGCTGACCAGAAGGATATGCTGAATATTGGAGCCGCTATGGCATTCACCTTCGGCGGCGATGTGGCCCACGTGTTCGACCCCGAAACTGGCAAGAATCTGGAAGCCTGATACATTTAAAATCAGACACTCACAACGTGGGTGTCTGATTTTTCCTCAAGCAAAAAACAGGAGATGAAACTTGTGGCAAAGCAAACCAATATCAGCCTGCGCGGAGATGTGATTTATTCCATCTACGTGCGCAACCACACCCCCGAGGGTACCTTCCGGGCCATCGTTCCCGATCTGGATCGCATCCGTGCGCTGGGCACGGACATTATCTGGCTCATGCCCATCCACCCCATCGGAGAGAAGGGGAGAAAGGGAAGCATGGGGTGCCCCTATGCCAACCGAGACTACCGCTCCGTCAACCCGGAGTACGGCACCATGGAGGATTTCAAGGCGCTGGTGGATGAAATTCACCGCCGGGGCATGAAGTGCATCATCGATGTGGTCTATAACCATACCTCTCCCGACTCTGTGCTGACGGTGGAGCACCCGGAGTTCTTCTACCGGAAGAGTGACGGCAGCATGGGCAATCACGTGGGCGACTGGACCGACGTGGTGGATCTGGACTATACCTGCCGGGCGCTGTGGGACTATCAGATCGAATCTCTGGTCAAGTGGGCCGGCATTGTGGACGGTTTTCGCTGCGACGTGGCATCCTTCGTTCCCGTGGAGTTCTGGTGCCGTGCCCGTGCAGCTGTGGAGCAGGTGCGCCCCGGCTGCATCTGGCTGGCGGAAACGGTGCACAGCGGCTTCGGGCAGATGAGTCGCCAGTGCGGCCTCTATTCCGCCAATGACTACGAGATGTTCACCGCCTTTGATATGGAGTACGACTACGATATCCGGGAGGTCTTCGACCGGTATCTGAAAGGCGAGTGTGCCCTCTCCAATTACATTGATATGCTGAACTTTCAGGAGTGCGTGTATCCCGAAAACCACATCAAAATGCGCTGTCTGGAGAACCACGATCAGCCCCGCATCTGCTCCTTCGTAAAGGAAGAGAAATCGCTGGTGAACTTCACCGCATTCCTCTATTTCCTCAAGGGCACCACCCTGCTCTATGCCGGTCAGGAATACTGCTGCAACCATGTCCCCAGCCTGTTTGAAAAGGATGTGTTCCCACGAACCGGGACGGATATCACGCCGCTGCTGCAGAGACTGTATGCGGTCAAAAAGAATATCCTCTCGCCCGAGGACT
>JAGAVA010000064.1 GCA_017620505.1 Clostridia bacterium | reverse complement strand
GGAGCCGTTAAGGGATGGTTCGCCCTCCCCCGGACCCCCTGCTGAGCGTTCGTCTGACGGAAGCTTGCGCCTCTTATAAGTAGAGCGTCGCTCTGCCCGCATATTTTATCACATATATCTAATATTTTAATCTTTTTCCGCTTTTTTGGCAAGATTATATTCAGAAAATATTAACAAAAATGAAACAAATTGATAAATGCCATGGTTGGCATATTTCGGGCAGATTGCCCAACACTACTCACAATCATAGAAAATGTGAGGAGGAACCAGTTTATGATCGTATCCAGAAGAGCGCTGGCCTTTGTGTCGGTGACGGCGGCCTGCGCCATGGTTTTGGCGGCCTTTACCCCCGCACGGGCGCTGTTTTCCAAACGGGAAACCGCCGCTGCGGCGGCCTTTTCCAAGTGGGACGGGCAGGGTCAGCTGATCACCTTTGCAGCCGAAGATTTTACCGCCGGGGTCACCGGTGACGAGGAGCTTTCTGCCATCGTGCTGTCCAGCCTGCCTGCAGGCGGCCTTTTGCGGCTGGCAGGGCAGGAGGTTCGGGTGGGCGAGGCCATCTCTGCCGACCGGCTGTCGGCCCTGTGCTTCGTGCCTGAGATCGGCGTGGACGTGCACACCACCTTTGACTTCCGCCCGGTCTTTTCCCGCAGCGGCGCAGGGGATGTGCCTGTCACCGTCCATCTGAACATCAGTGACACCGAAAACGCTTCGCCCATCGCCGTGGAGCAGCGGTACGAGACCTATGCCGACCTGCCCCTTTACGGCAAGTTGAAGGCGGTGGATCCCGAGGGCGATCCCTGCACCTTTACGGTGGTGGATCAGGGCAAGCGAGGCACGGCTGAGATCACCCCTTCGGGCTTCCGCTATCTTCCCTCCGGCAAGTCGGGCAGCGATGCCTTTTCGGTGGTGGCCACCGACTGCTACGGCAACCGCTCCCAGCCCACCCGGATCACCGTTTCGGTGGTCAAGCGCCATGAAAAAGAGGTGTTCACCTACACCGACATGACCGAGCATCCCGCCCATTACGCCGCTCTGCAGCTGCGGGAGGCCGGGGTGTTTTCGGGCGAGAGCTTTGGCACAGAGGCCTTTTTCTGTCCCGAGGCCACCGTCTCCCGGGCGGAATTTCTCACCATGGCGGCGGCGGTAGCCGACCTTGCCATGCCCACGGCAGCCGTCAGCACCGGCCTTTCGGACAATGATGCCACCCCGGTGTGGGCCCAGAGCTATGTGGCCGCAGGCATCGTGGCGGGGGTGGTGCAGGGCAGTGATGACGGGCAGGGCAACCGGGCCTTTTTGGCGCACAATGCCATCACCCGGGCCGAAGCTGCCGCCATCGCCGACCGGAGCCTTGCCCTTGTGGACGACGGGCGCAGCCTGACCTTTGCCGACAGCGAAACCGTCCCCGTCTGGGCAGCCCAGTCGGTGGTCAACTGCAGTGCGCTGGGGATGCTGTCGGCCAACGAGGACAACACCATCTGCGCCGACGAAATGCTCACCCGAGCCGACGCGGCGGTCATGCTGTATGAGATGCTGAAGTATCGGGCAGAGTAGGGAAGGGGTGTGCTCTTCGTTCCTCGCAAGGGAAAGAGGGGTGATGCCTCCACGGCAGGGGAGAAAACCGTAGGTTTCTCCCCTAAAGAGTGGCAGTTGTGGGGGTGCAGGGGGGGATTCTGAACACCCCCTG
>JAGAVA010000063.1 GCA_017620505.1 Clostridia bacterium | reverse complement strand
TCGTCGGAAACACCCAGATGTTTGGCGTATTCGATCACCGGCAGGGAAACGGTCAAACCCTGGTTTCCGCTGCCCGAATTGATGACTACCGGCAGGCTGCAGCCGCCCATACGGGCATCGGAGGCAGCGGCAGCCCGGGCTTTGGCACGGGTCCAGACGGTATCTTCACAGACCTCCAGCAGGGTGCGGCCGATCTGGGCGCCAAAGGGACGGCGCAGACCGGCACCGGCGATGGCGGTATTCAGTTCGATCTGACCGTCCAGCAGCGATTTCACGGCGGGAAGATCTACCGTCTCGGCAAACTCCAGAATATTCGCCACGTTCCAGCTGTCCCAGTTGACCTTCTCGTCCTTAGTCTCCACGGGCTCCTCCCGGAACAATACGTTGCCGTCCTTTTCAATCCGGGTGATGAGGGTATGGCGATTGATGATGGTCACCGAGGCGCTGTGTTCCCCGGCAAAAACCTCTGCCATAATGTGCAGATTGGCTACGTTTTCCTGCAGCGAACAGGTGCAGTAATCGGTCGCCAGCAGCACGCGGGTTTCTTCCAGATGAGCAGGGGTAACGGCCTGCAGCACTTCCAGTTCCCGGTCGGCATCACCGCCGATGGCACCCAGAATGGCGGCAGCCTCTACACCTTTTAAGCCGCCGGCGTTGGGGACGGCTACGCCTTTGACGTTTTTGATAATATTGCCGCTGCAGCGCAGATGGATGCGCTGGGGCTTTTCGCCCAACACCTGCCGGGCTTTTGCGGCGGCGTATGCGATGGCGATGGGCTCGGTACAGCCCAGCGCAGGAATCAACTCCTTGTGGAGCACCTGCAGAAAGGTATCGTGAAGCACCTGATTCATAACACACCTCTATAGACCGATTTGTAATATCTTACTGATAATATCAGCGTAGCAGATTTCCGTGAAATGTCAAGAGCAACTTTACAAAATCGCTGGATTTTGGTAAACTGAACGAGAGGTGAGATCCCATGAACAATCCGGCAAGTCTGAAAGATACCATTTACAAAGCCATTCTGCAGGACATTTTGTCCTATGAATATAAGCCCAACGACATTCTAAACGAAAAAGCTCTGGTGGAGAAATACGGCTGCAGCAAGTCTCCTGTTCGCGAGGCGCTGCTGGAACTGTGCGCTGACAATGTGCTGCGCAGTATTCCCCGTTACGGTTACGAGGTCATCCGAGTCACCCGGGACGATGTGCGGGATATGCTGCAGTATCGCTACATTTTGGAGCGAGGCCTGCTGCTGGAGCATTTCCGCAATCTCAGCGACACGCAGATCGATCGGCTGGCCGATCTCAACGACAAGTGCAGCAAGGCAGCTGACATTTGGGAGCACTGGGCCTACAACACCGAGTTTCATTTGAAACTGATCTTTTTCTGCGGCAACAGCTATGCCGCGGAATCCCTGCGCCGCTGCATGGATCGGCTGAAACGTGCTTACGCCCAGTTTTATTGGGATGATCCGGACGGCGTTCACTTTTCCATGGATACCCGTAATCATGAAGCGATCCTACAGGCCATCCGGGAGAAAGATCAGACAGCCCTGGCCAATGCACTGGCAGAGGATATGAATGATTTTGGCGGCAAGCGCCTGTATACAGCCAAAACCTGGCTGGAATGAAAAAAGACCCCTCGGGGTCTTTTTTCTTTGCTTATTCGCCCAAAATGCGGCCGTCGGTGGTGACGGTGACCACCTGCCAGGGCAGGAACTTGCCGCTGGCCTGCAGGGCGCGCTTGGCAGCGTTTTCAATACCGCCGCAGCAAGGGACCTGCATCCGCACGATGGTGACGCTCTGGATGTCATTTTCCGCAATGATACGGGTGAGCTTTTCGGCATAATCGCCTTCGTCCAGCTTGGGACAGCCGATGATGCAGATCTTATCCTTGATGAAATCGTTGTGGAAATTGCCGTAAGCAAATGCCGTACAGTCTGCGGCCACCAGCAGCTTTGCCCCGTCGAAATAGGGTGCACCCGGGGCTACCAGCTTGATCTGGACGGGCCACTGGCTGAGCTGGCTGGACACCGGAGCGGTGGCGGCAGCGGGCGTATCCTCTCGCTGGATGGCCTTGGCATTGCTGCCGGGACAGCCACAGGGCAGGGGAGCACTCTGGGGGGCAGCAGGTTCTCGATGGATGGCCTTTGCCTGACTTCCGGGGCAGCTGTGACCGCCGGCTTTCTTTTTGGCCTCCTGTGCCAGACGGACAGCCTCGGCATCGTAGGCGGGGGCTTCCCGCTCCTCAAACGTGATGGCACCTACCGGGCAGGCAGGCAGACAATCGCCCAGACCGTCGCAGTAATCCTCCCGCAGCAGTCTGGCCTTGCCGTCCACCATGCCGATAGCGCCTTCGTGACAGGCTTCGGCACACAGGCCGCAGCCGATACATTTATCTTCATCAATTTTAATAATTTTGCGCTTCATAAAAAATCCTCCCGGTTCTTCTTGATTTGTTGAGGAAAGTATACTATGCTGAACATAATAAGTATGTTGGATTTCCAACAAAAGGTGATGTTTATGAAGGATTATTTTGAGATTTTGCAGCGTTGCCCCTTGTTTTCCGGGGTGGAGTCTGCCGAACTGGAGGCCATGCTGGGCTGTCTCAATGCCCGGAAGGTGGCGGCAGACAAGGATACCTATATTTTTCGGGAGGGCGATCCTGCCGATTTTGTGGGCGTGGTGCTGTCGGGCGCTGTCCGGGTGCTGCGCACCGATTTTTACGGAAACCAAAGCATTTTGGGACAGGTGGAACCGGGCGGTGTATTTGGCGAGGCTTTTTCCTGCGCCGGGACAGCTGCTCTGCCGGTAAGTGTGGTGGCAGCACAACCTGCGGCGGTACTGCTGATGGATCTGAAGCGGGTGCTGACCGTTTGTCCCCGGGCCTGCAGCTTTCACAGCCGAATCGTCACCAATCTGGTACAGGCGCTGGCGCAAAAGAACCTCCATCTCAATCAGCGACTGGATATCGCTTCCCGGCGAACCACCCGGGACAAGCTGCTGGCCTATCTGACCGATCAGGCCAAGCGGCAGAACAGCGCCCAGTTCACCATTCCCTTTGATCGGCAAACCCTGGCAGATTATCTGGGGGTGGAGCGTTCGGCCATGTCAGCAGAGCTTTCCAAGCTGCAGAAGGAAGGCGTTCTGGAGACACGAAAGAACTGGTTTAAATTGCTGTAAAAAAGACCCCGAGGGGTCTTTTTTAATCTTCCGGCAACTGATAGCCGGTGATCAGAATATGTGGATTTTTGCTGTGATCCAGCCACAGCAGGGTCTGCAGCATATCCTCCTCCAGCAGGCCGATACAGCCCGAAGTAGGATGATCGCTGCAATGCAGGAAAATGGCACAGCCCCGATCTGGGATCACATAGGGCGGCGTGTTGTAGTGAATGACCACTGCATAGCGATAGGTTACATCATAATCTTCCAGATGTTCCACGTCACTCCAGTTCCAGCTTTTGGTAAGGGATGTGTCGTCCCGTTCCTGCCAGGTGTTGAAATAGATGGATTCGGCATCGCACACCCAGTCAGACTGGGGGGTAACATCCCGCCAGGCCACCTTCAGATCTTCCGGCATTTCTGCCACGCCAAAGGCCGAGCCAAGTCCCCACAGACCGGCGGGGGAGCGGCGGGTATTGCGCTGACGATCATGCTGAATGCCCTTGGAACCGGTGTAGCCTGCCATGCGCCCAAGGTGTTCCACCGGAATCCAATTACCGGATGCATCCTGCTCGTAGCATACCGTAATGGTAGAAACGCCGTCGGCATCCAGTGCAACGGCCAGAATCAGCTGATCACATTCCCGTGCATCCAGATCGGCCCAGGTGAGTCCTTCCACCGCCATCCATTTTTCCAGCAGGCCAAGATCGGTGCACCACAGATCGGCAGGGTAGTCTGCGGCTTTTTCGGGCTGCCAGGTCTGGGCGGTGTCACCGGGCTGAGGGGTGATGGGCTCCCCCTGCTGCCAGTCAGATTCGATCCAGACAGGCTGGGGTTCGGGCTCCGGGATGGGCTCAGGCTGCGGTGCAGGTTCGGGATCGGGCTGGGGCTGGGGAACGGCGATTTCTTCTTGAGGCGGTTCTTTCGGTGTTTCAGGTACCGTTGTATTGCCGCAGCATGCCAGCAACAGACAAAGCAGCAAAGTAAGCCATATTTTCATGAGGAATCCCTCCAAAACTTCTTTTTTTCATTATAGTCCATCCGCCTGCTGCCGTAAAGTCTTTTCAAACGGTGAAAAATGGGATAGAATAAAGAAAAAGCAAGGAAAGGTGTTGCCCATGAAAGAAGTATCTGTGCAGGAGCTGCAGCTCAACCCCATGACCCTCATCGCCAAAGAGTGGATGCTGGTCACCGCCGGTGATGACAAGACCGGCTACAATACCATGACAGCCAGCTGGGGACATCTGGGCTCCATCTGGGGTCACGGAGGCGGTCTGCCCACATCGGTGATCTTTGTGCGGCCTCAACGATATACCAAGCAGTTTGTGGATCGGGAACCGCTGTATACGTTGTGCTTTTTCTCTGAGGAGCACCACAGCAAGCTGGTCTATCTGGGCAGCCATTCCGGTCGGGACGAGGACAAGGTGGCGAAGGTGGGACTGACGCCGGTGTTCGGTGAGGGCTATACTTACTTTGCCGAGGCCAGTCTGGTGTTGGTGTGCCGCAAGCTGTACCGGGCACCCGTACTGGAAGAGGGCTTTGTAGACAAAGCTGTGCTGGAGGATTGCTATCCTCAGCGGGACTTCCACGATCTGTATGTGGGTGAGATCGTCAAGGTGCTGAAAGCCGAATAAACCGGGGATTTCATTTTCTGCAAAATGATTGAATAAAAGCAGAGAGAAGCTGGAATTCTTGACTTTACCGTGCAACTGTGGTACTATAATTTCAGTTTTTTATTTGGAGGTATCCTTATGGAACATATTATCACCATTGAAACCCGCAATCTGTGTGACAGCGCCAAGAACGGCGGCTGCGGTGAGTGCCAGACTTCCTGCCAGTCTGCCTGCAAGACCAGCTGCGGTATTGCCAATCAGCAGTGCGAGAATAAGTAACAAAAAAGTGAAAATGCCGCCTGCGGGCGGCATTTTTTCGTGATAAAGGAGAACGGTTATGATCCATCAATATCAATTGGGCGGCTTCAATATCGTGCTGGATGTCTGCTCCGGCTCGGTTCACGTGGTGGACCAGGTCGCCTATGACATCATTTCTATATTTGAAGGACGGGAGCGGGAGGATGTCCTCCGGGAGATGGCGGAAAAGTACGCCGAAAAGCCCGAAATCACTCGAAAGGATCTGGAGGAGTGCTATGCACAGGTGCAGGCTCTGAAGGATCAGGGCCGTCTGTTCGCCCCCGACACCTTTGCCCCCATGGCGGGCGAACTGAAGGAAAAGACCGCCGGCGTGGTCAAGGCCCTGTGCCTCCATGTGGCACACACCTGCAACCTGAATTGCTCCTACTGCTTTGCCAGTCAGGGCAAATACCACGGCGACCGGGCTGTTATGTCCTTTGAAGTAGGCAAGCGAGCGCTGGATTTTCTGGTGGAACATTCGGGCACCCGGCGCAATCTGGAGGTGGACTTCTTTGGTGGTGAGCCGCTGATGAACTTCCAGGTGGTGAAGGATCTGGTGGCCTATGCCCGCAGCATTGAAAAGGAAACGGGCAAAAACTTTCGCTTTACCCTGACTACCAACGGTATGCTGGTGGATGACGATGTGATCGACTTTGCCAACCGGGAGTGCCACAACGTAGTGCTGTCGCTGGACGGCCGCAAGGAGATCCACGACCGTTTCCGTGTGGATTACAACGGCAAGGGCAGCTGGGAGACCATCGTTCCCAAGTTTCAGAAGTTCGTGGAAGCGCGGGAGGGCAAGGGCTACTATATGCGGGGAACCTTTACCCACGCAAACCCCGATTTTCTCAAGGATATTCGACAGATGCTGGATCTGGGCTTTTCCGAGCTGAGCATGGAGCCGGTGGTGTGCGCCGAGGGTGATCCCTCCGCCTTGACCGAGGAGGACTTGCCCATCGTCCTGGAGCAGTACGAGAAGCTGGCGGAATTGATGCTGCAGCGGGATGCAGAGGGCAAGCCCTTTACCTTCTATCATTACATGATCGACCTGACCGGCGGCCCCTGTATCTACAAGCGCATCTCGGGCTGTGGCAGCGGCACCGAATACATGGCGGTCACCCCTTGGGGCGACCTGTATCCCTGCCATCAGTTTGTGGGCGAGGAGAAATTCCGCCTGGGTGACATCTGGGAGGGGGTCACCAATACCGCCATCCAAAGCGAGTTCCGAAATTGCAATGTGTACGCCCACCCGGAGTGCCGGGACTGTTGGGCAAGGCTTTATTGCTCGGGCGGCTGTGCCGCAAACGCCTATCATTCCACCGGTTCGGTGACCGGTGTGTATGAATATGGCTGCAAACTGTTCCGTAAACGCATGGAGTGCGCCATCATGGTGGCTGTAGCCCGTGCGATCCGAGGCAAATGATGAAGACCCCCATTTGTGATTTTTGCCGGCAATATGTGGAAAGCAGCCCTCTCCGGCTGCATATGCCGGGACACAAAGGTGTATCCCTTTTGGGTATCGAGCCGCTGGATCTTACCGAGATCGACGGAGCCGACAGCCTGTACGAGGCCGAAGGCATCATCCGGGAAAGTGAGCAAAACGCCGGACAGCTGTTCGGGGCCCAGACGTTTTATTCCACCGAGGGTTCCTCACTGTCTATCCGGGCCATGCTTCATCTGGTGTGCCTGTATGCACGGCAGCAGGGGAAAAAGCCTTTGGTGCTGGCGGGACGCAATGCCCACAAGACGTTTATCAGTGCAGCCGCCCTGCTGGATTTTTCGGTGCGCTGGCTCTATCCTCGGGGAGAGACTTCCTATCTGTCCTGTCCGGTGACCCCGGAGGATCTGGAAGCGCAGCTGTCTCAAGGGGATAAGCCCACGGCGGTCTATCTGACCACCCCCGATTATCTGGGCAACATGGTGGATGTGGCGAGTCTGGCTCGGGTCTGTCACCGTCACGGCGTTCTGCTGGCGGTGGACAACGCCCACGGCGCTTATCTGAAGTTCCTGCGCCCCTCCCGGCATCCCATGGATCTGGGAGCCGATCTGTGCTGTGATTCTGCCCACAAGACCCTGCCTGCCGTTACCGGCAGCGCTTATCTGCACATCAGCAAAAACGCTCCCGCACTGTTGGGGCAGCAGGCCAAAAACGCACTGGCGCTGTTTGGCTCCACCAGCCCGTCCTATCTGATTTTGCAGTCGCTGGATGCGGTCAACGGCTATCTGGCAGACCATTACGATCAAAAACTGGCCGATTTTATCGGGCAGGTGGAGGCACTGAAGCGGAAACTGACCCGGGCAGGCTTCTGTCTGTGCGGGCAGGAGCCTTTGAAGCTGACCTTGCAAACCAAGGCCTCCGGTTATACGGGCGACCAGCTTGCCCGGCTTCTGGAACGGAAAGGGCTGGTGTGCGAGTTCTGCGACCAGGATTTTCTGGTGCTGATGGTCACTCCCGAAACCGGCACAGCGGGCCTTGCCCGGTTGGAGGCGGCTCTGCTGGCCCTGCCGCAGGAAGTGCCCATCCAAACCACAGCCCCTGTCTTTGCCCAGTGTCGGCAGGTGCTGACACCCCGTCAGGCGGTGTTTTCTCCCTGTGAGGAGGTGCCGGTGGCACAAAGCGTGGGACGAATTCTGGCAAGTCCCTCGGTGGGCTGTCCGCCTGCCGTCCCGATCGTTCTCTGCGGTGAACGGATTGATGCCGTTGCGGCAGAAGCCTTTGCCTATTACGGCATCGACCGCTGCACCGTGGTGGTGGAATAACATCAAAAGGACCTGCTCGGTTGAGCAGGTCCTTCGTTCATTTCAGCGTATAAATATCCGTTCTCCGGGCAGAAAGTAAGGGCAGCTGCCGACGGGCGCTGTCCACCTGCCCGGCATCCAGCTCTCCGTACAGAATACAGGACTGGGTACCGGCGCGGGTCAGCACCTGCCCCATGGGATCGCACAAAATGGAATTGGCATAGGACACATAGACGCCCTGCTCGTCCCGGGCTGGGGCAATGCCAATGGTGTATGCCTGATCATCCACTGCCCGCTGTCGGAACATGGTCTCCCAGTGCAGAGGGCCGGTGGTCATGTTGAAGGCGGCAGGCACGATGATGGCCTGTGCACCTTGCAGCGTCATCAGACGGGAAAGCTCGGGGAAGCGCATATCAAAGCAGATGCACAGACCAAAGGTCAGGTCGCCGTACCGGAAGGTGGTTACATCCTCACCGGGGGTGAAGGTGTCCGACTCCCGGAAGTGCTGTCCGCCGTCAAATTCCACGTTGAACAGATGCATTTTCCGGTGACGGGCAATCTGCTTGCCGTCAGGGCCGAACACGAAGCAGGTGTTGTAGATCCGTCCGTCCTCCCATTCGGGGAAGCTTCCACCCACCAGGCAGATGTTGTTTTCCCGGGCGCTGGCCGACAGCGTCTGCCAGATGTGACCGCCCGCGGGCTCGGCATAATCGGCGAAGTATCGGGTGGAATAGGGACAGCAGAACATTTCAGGCAGGATCACCAGCGCTGCGCCATGTTGGGCGGCTTCCCGGATGGCTTTGCAGGCAAGATCCAGATTTTTCTCCTTGTCAAAATCTACCGGAGTCTGCAGCAGTGCGATTTTCATGCCTGGCCTCCCGGATATTTGCCGCGCCAAACCACATTGCGGTAGTTTTCCTTGTCGGTGTCACCCTCGGTGCTGATGAACAGCAGTCGGCTGTGCTCGTTCAAGCCCAGCTGTGCCTTCATGGAGGCAAGATCACTGTCCAGCAGCAGATTGGCAGCGGCACCGAAGGCTGCCGCGCCAGATTCGCCCGAAATAATGGGGCTGTCACCCCGGGCGGGGGCGGCAAGGATGCGCATACCGTCGGCAGCCACCGATTCGGGTACCGACAGGAAGGCATCGGCGCAGCTGCGCAGCACATCCCAACCGATGGAGCAGGGCTCACCGCAGGCCAGACCGGCCATGATGGTATTCATGTCACCGGTGACGGTGTGCAGCTTGCCATCATCCGCGCGGGCGGTGCGGAACAGACAGTCGGCACGGTTGGGTTCCACAATGGTGATGAAGGGGCGGTTTTCGCCGTAATGGGCGGCAAAAAAGCCTGCCATTGCCCCTGCCATGCTGCCCACACCGGCCTGCAGGAACAGGTGGGTGGGCTTTTCGGCGCCCATTTCTTCCAACTGCCGGATGATCTCCCAACCCATGGTGGAGTAGCCCTGCATGATCCACAGGGGAATGTCGGTATAGCCTTCCCAGGCCGTGTCCTGCACCATGACCCAGCCCCGTTCCCGGGCGTGCCTGTCAGCCAGACGCACGGCATCGTCGTAGTTCAGGTCGGTGATAGAGGCATCGGCGCCTTCGGCACGGATATTTTCCAGCCGTTCCATAGCAGAACCCTTGGGCATATAGACCACCGATTTCTGTCCCAGCTGATGAGCCGTCCAGGCCACGCCCCGACCGTGGTTGCCATCGGTAGCGGTGACGAAGGTCAGCTCACCCAGCTTCTCTCGCACCTCGGCGGAAAGGATCCGATTTGCGGGCAGATTTTCAATGTCTTCGCCCAGTTTTTGGGCGATAAATCGTCCCAGCGCATAGCTGCCGCCCAAAACCTTGAAGGCATTGAGGCCGAAACGGTAGCTTTCATCCTTCAAATGGATGGATGCAACGCCCAGTGCCTTTGCAAGATTGGACAGGGAAGTCAGGGGCGTTTCGGTGTATTGAGCAAATCCGGCGTGGAAATTCCGGGCTTTTTGTGCTTCTTCATAGGAAAATGCCGACAGATCGGCGGCGGGTCGGTTCTTTTCCCGCAAAACCAGTTCTATTTTTTCCATAAGGATGCCTCCTGTCTTTGATCAGAGCACCATCAGTATAACAGAAACCGCCGGGTTTGTCACCCGGCGGCTGCGTGTTTATAAGGTTTTCTTCTTTTTGTGCCAGTTGATCACCAGACAGATGAGGAACGGTACGCTGGCATAGCCAAAGATGGGGTAGACCACGCCGATCAGGTTGCCGAAGCCCAGCAGACTCAGCGCCCAGGCGGCATAGAGCAGAACGGTGGTGAAAGGCTTGTGATGAATGGCCATTTTGGTCCAGCGGATGGCGATTTGGTTGACCGAGGCCGTCATGGCAGCAAGACAGGCGCTGAACATACCAAAGCCCATCAGCAAACCATAGCCGATCTCCAGAACGGGATGGAGCTGTCCGGCCAGTACTGCCATGGGCAGATCGCCTGCACCGGCGGAAGGCTGTACTGCAAGGGCGGCAATGATGCTCCATGCCAGCAGGATCAAAAGACCGCTGCCGCCGGTAAGACCCCGGCGCACGGTTTTTTCTTCGGGAATGAACTTTGCCAGTGGCACCAGCACGCTGACGCAGCCGAACAGATTGTATGCGGCGTAGGTGAGAAAGCCGATGATCCAGTTGGGCACCAGGGCAGAAACACTGCCGTTTGGCGGCGCAAATTGGAAGTTGCCCTTTGCCAGCGTTACAACGCCCAAAATCAGAGCACAGACGGTGGTCACCGGCACCAGCAGGGAGAAAGTGGCAACCAGACCGTGCATACCCATCATAGCCACCGCCACCACAAGGGTGGTGAACAGCAGACCGCCCAGCCAGACGGGCAGCCCGATCAGCTGATGGATCAGCGTGGCGGCACCGGCGATCATGATGATGGAGACGCCAAACAGCAGCAGGCACTGCATGGAGCTGACCAGCAACCGCAGCTTGGGTCGGTCACCGGGGGTGAACATCCGCCCCATATCCTCCTGCCCGGTAGTTTGCACCAGTCTCAGGGAGGCGTAGTTCACATAGGCGAAGATAAAGGTCATACCCAGAAAGCCCACCAAACCGATGGGGCCAAAGCAGGCGAAAAACTGCCACAGCTCCTGACCGGACACAAATCCGGCGCCCAGCATCATACCGGTAAAGGACAGGGCAAGCTGTTTTGCGGAAATTTGTTTCATAAAATATCCCTCGAAGCTCGTCGAAATCGGTAGTATTATAGCATAGCCGGAGCATAAGTTGCAAGAGAAGGCCTCTGGCTTACCTTTTTTCTATATTCTATGGGAAACAGGAGACAACGGTTATCAAAACCGAGCAAAAAGAAAAACACCCAGAAATGGGTGTTTGAGACTGTCAAAGAACCGCTGCGCTGGGTTCTTTTCGACAGTTTAGCTCCGCGCTGCGGCGCGGTTTCGCCACTTTTTCTGTGGAAAAAGTCGGCGGGTTACGGTGCTTTTGACCATAATCACATAGATTACGGTCAAAACCCATCCTGTAGGGGCCGCTGCCCTCAGCGGCCCGTATCTTCCGGTAAGCAAAAATCTGACTTTTTTGACAAGCTGAAAGGACCTGAAAAGGGTGTTTTCCGGAACAATCAGGTTTTTTCCGCCATGCGGTAGCCGATGCCGATCTCGGTGAGAATATACTGAGGTGCCATCCGGTCTTTTTCAATTTTTCGACGGATGTTGGACATATTGACCCGCAGGATGCGGTTGTTTTCTGCGTCGGCATAGGGACCCCAGATATGATTGATGATATGGCTATAGGTCAGCACCTTTCCGGGCTGCCGGGCGATCAGCTCCACGATGCGGTATTCCACTTGTGTCAGCCGCACCGGCTGACCGTCCACCGTCACCACACGCTTGTCAAAGTCGATGGAAAAACCGCCAACGGTATAGACATTGGCAGGGCCTTCGGCCACCGTGGTACGGCGGCGCAGCACCGCCCGGATGCGTGCCAGCAGTTCGGGCGCGGAAAAGGGTTTGGTGATGTAGTCGTCAGCGCCGTTATCCAGTGCAGCCACCTTGTCCTGTTCCATATTACGGGCGCTGACCACGATCACCGGAAGGTTGATCTGCTCCCGCAGTTCCCGGAGAAGCTGGATGCCGTCAATATCAGGCAGTCCCAGATCCAGCAGCACCACATCGGGCATATGGGAAAAAGCATGGCTGCGCGCCATAGCGCCGTTTTGAGCGGAAATGACCCGGTATCCGTCTGCCGTCAGCAGAGTTTCCAGCACTCTGGCAATATATTGTTCGTCCTCAACCACCAGAATTGTGGCTTTGACATGATTCATAAGCTTCCTCCTTGGGCAATGTAACGATGAAAACCGCACCTTTGGGCGGAATATTGCGGCCCTCGATGGTGCCGCCGTGGGCGCGGATAATGCTCTTGCAGATGGATAGACCCAGTCCCATGCCGTGATTGGAATCACCGTCGTGGTGATTGATGGGTTCAAACAGGTTCTTCAGTGCTGCATCGGATAGACCCCGGCCATAGTCACGGACGGTGATGGTGACCGTCTGCGCCTGTTCTTCCACGATCAGATCGATGCGGTGATCGCCGTCGGCAAACTTGACGGCATTTTCGATCAGATTGGTGAGTACCTGCACCATCAGGGTGGGATCCATGGGAATCAGCAGCAGGTCAGCAGGCTGCTGTACCCGGATGTCGGCTTGCGGAAAGCGTCCGCGGGCTTTTTCCAGCACTTCCAGCAGCACTTCCTCCAACGGTTCCAGACTGCGGTTGAGCTTGTGGCCGGAGGGCCCCACGCGGGTGACAGTCAGCAGGTTTTCCACCATGCGCAGCAGCCATCCGGCCTCTTCGCTGACGCTGTGGATCAGGCCCCGACTGGTTTCCTCTTCCAGAGAAACACCGGGCTGCTCCAGCGTGGAGCAGGCCCCGATGATACCGGTGAGGGGCGTGCGGAAATCGTGGGAGATGGCTCGGAGAAAATCCGAGCGCATATGCTCCAGCTCTTTTTCCATCAGGATTTTCTGCTCCCGGTTCATAAAATCCATACGATCCAGCGCCACACCACAGCGCACCAGCAGTGATTCCACCGTGTCCAGGGGATAACTTTCCAGCGGGCGCTCGGGATCGGTCAGCAGACCGGCCACCGCCAGTACCCGTCCTTCTTCGGCCTGGATAGGGAAGCACCGCAGCACGTTGTCCCGAAAATGCTCTGCACCGCGGCCGCAGCAGCAGGCATGGGTAAAGCAGTAATGGATCATATCGTCAACGGGATAGAGCAAAAGTCCTTCGGGATAGCTGCCCCGACGGGGAAAACCACCCTGTCCATCCGGGAGAAACAGTACGGCGGGGCAGTCGGTAACACTATACAGGCTGCGTAGGGTCAGATCGTAAAGCTGCGCCGGATCTGCAGCCGTGAGCAGCTGAGCGCTGAGAGAGGAGATCGACCGCTCGCGGGTGTATTGCCGCTGAATATAAGCACGCTCCTGCATCAACTGCCCCAAGCGACGGCCCAGCAATTCTGCCGTCAGCACGGTGACGATGGCATAAAAGATGGCGGGAAAAAAGCCGAAAGGTGTTTTGGCGGCGTTGAGGGTGAACTCCAGAAAGAAAAAACAGGTCATCAGTGCGCCGCAGGAAATCAGCCGCCAGAGGGTGTGGGAGGCGGCCGTAGCCAGCAGCAAAGCGGTCAGCGTCAGCAGGGGAAGGACGGTCAGCGTGCTGCGCAGGATGACCCGCGCCAGCAAAAACAGCAGAACGGAAAACAAACCGGCAAGCCAAAGGCTGTTCAGGCCGTCGGCAAAGGTCGTACCGTGTTTTCTCAGCCGGTTCATCGCGTATCCTCCTTCCGGGTGGACTTCTTTCTTCCATTATACACATTTTTGCAGGAAGGGAAAGACTGCCGCGTTAAAGTTTCGCTAAAAAACTGCCGATTCGGTTGCGGTTCTTTGTTCAAAATTCTATAATACAATCAGAAAGAGGGCTTACTTTTGGATAAAAAATACAATTTCAGCCCAAATGATTAAAGGAGGAAACAAGTATGAAGCGCTTTATCGCCCTGCTGATGGCGGCGATCATGGTTCTGTCCATGGCGGCCTGCCAAAACAATGACACGACCACCACCACGCCCGATCCTGCACCGGCTCCCTCTGACACAACCCCTCCTGCGGATCCCCAGCAGACCCAGGACAATGCAGAGACCATCATTGAAAGCAAGGAGTATCTGAAGACCTATAAGACTTCCTTCAGCTCCTCTTATGCATCCTTCAACTACTTCTCCACCGCTTACTCCACCGTCCGCGGCATCGTTGCAAACTGTATCGACGGCCTGGTTGAGCCCGATATTTACGGCGTCTACGGCCCCTCTATCGCCGAATCCTGGGAAGTCAACGATGATCAGACCGTCTGGACCTTCAAGATCCGCGAAGGCGTCAACTGGATCGACCATACCGGTAAGGACACCGGCAAGCCCGTCACGGCTCAGGACTTCGTGGACGGTATCCGCTACATCGGCGATCCCCTCAACGGCGCCTACTCCCTGCGTGTTGTCCGCAACCTGATCTCCGGTCTGTATGACTATTACTGGACGCTGGACGATATCGACTGCGGTCTGATCACCGACCAGAACCGTGAAGATGTGGTTGCCAAGTTCGACGAAATGGTGGGCGTCAAGGCTCTGGACGAGTACACCGTTGAGTATACTCTGGACAACAGCGCCCCCTACTTCCTGTCCCTGATCGAGAGCTCCATGCTGCTGCTGCCCGTCGAGTATGATTACGCCATCGGCCTGGGCGAAGACTTCGCCGTGGATAATGAGCACATGCTGTACTGCGGCGCTTATTACATCTCTCACTTCCAGCGTGACAAGGCCATCACCCTGACCAAGAACCCCCTGTACTGGGATGCTGACAAGGTCACTGTGGAGACCGTGGAATACCAGATGGTTCCCGACGGCACCACCTCTCTGGAAATGTTCAAGCGCGGTGAGATCGACGACACCAGCGTGGAATCCGAAGAGTATCTGTCCATGGAAGGCACCGAGTGGGAAGATAATCTGATCCCCTCCGAGCGTTCTCTGTCCACCAACTACCTGTGGCTGGCCTTCCAGAGCGAGAACCCCGAGTGGAACACCTTCATCAACAACGCCAACTTCCGCAAGGCTCTGCAGTATGCTCTGGACCGCGAGGCCATTGCCTCTCTGCGTGACCCCGTCAATCCCGCCCGCGTTGTCCGTAACACCATCAACGCCGAAGGCTGTATCTACGACAGCAACGGTAAGGAATACACCGACTACGAGCCTCTGAAGGCCATCAAGGAGACCAACTACAACAATCCCGAGCTGGCTCGCGATTACATGGAAAAGGCCGTTGCGGAGCTGTGCGAGGCTGACGGCACCATCAAGGGCATTTCTGCCGGTACCGTTGACTATCTGCCCGTCGGCACCTATGAGGTGGACGGCAAGCTGCCCGTTTCCATCATCTACGTCGGTACCGATGACGAAGATGAGATCATCATGGCTCAGCTGATGGAGGCCATGGTGGAGGCCGCTCTGGGCGCCGACTATGTGGACTTTGTTCCCGAGTGCTTCGCCGGCTGGACCTATGGCACCGTTGCCGATCCTCTGAACTATGACATCTACTTTGACTCCCTGTCCACCGGTTACGCCGATCCTTCGGGCATCCTGTCCCGTCTGACCACCGACGGCGCCGAGAACATGGGTTGGTACGAAGTCCCCGAGTTCGACGCTCTGATCGAAAAGGCCGAAGCTGCCGCTACCTTTGAGGAGCGCCTGCAGTACTTCGCTGAGGCAGAGGCCTGGCTGGTGGACGGCGGTTACGTCATCCCCTTCATCTCCTCTCTGCGCGGCTACTACATGACCAACACCGTTCCTTATACCTGCCCCCTGACCCTGTACGGTAACTCCAAGTTCAAGGGCGCCCTGGTGATGGATGAGCCTCTGACCGTGGAAGAGTATAACACTCTGACTGCCGCTTATGAGCTGGAGCGTGCTGCAGCTCTGGCAGAGTAAATCTCCATCCGAACACTTTCCTTGTTTCTCTTTCTTTGGGTACGCCGCAGATTTCCTGCGGCGTACCCACTATCCGGAAAAGACCGTAAGTTTTTTCCATTTCCCCATGAAACGGAGGGATTCCTTTGACAAAATACATCCTTTCCCGAACACTGCGCTCCATTTTTACCGTTGTCGTGGTGTTTGTGTGCGTGTTTATGCTGCTCCGTCTGATGCCGCTGACCGGCTATTTCCCCGAGGAAATGCTGAAAGAGGCTGACGAAGCCACCCGTATGAGCTATCTCCGCAACCAGGGCTTGCTGGATCATCCGCTGGTGCAGCTGTGGCGATTCGTCAAGAACCTGTTCCGTGGTGATCTGGGCCGAAGCCTGACGGTTTATCCCAAGGTACCCATCGCCACTTTGCTGAAAGAGAAGATTCCCGTCACGGCAGCCTTCGGCTTTGCCAGTATGGTGCTGGGCATCACGCTGGGCCTTTTGCTGGGTCTGCTGATGGTGCGATTTAAAGATGGCTGGGGCGATCAGATGGGTACCTTTTATATCCTGCTGGTGCGCGCCGTGCCTTCGGTTATCTATCTGTTCTTTATCCAGGTGTGGATCTCCAAGCTGTTTAACCTGCCGCTGGTTTATTACGGCGACCGGCCGGAGTCCTGGATATTGCCCACCATCTGCCTGTCGCTGGGCAGTATCGCCTACTACGCCCTCTGGCTGCGGCGTTTCATGGTGGACGAGGAAAACCGCGATTATGTCAAGTTTGCACAGGTCAAGGGTCTGCCCAAAAAGGTGGTCAACCGGCGTCATGTGTTCAAGAACGCCATGATCCCGCTGGCCATCTATCTGCCCTCTGACTTACTGTTCATCATTTCCGGTTCGCTGGTCATCGAGACCCTGTACGCCATCCCCGGCACCGGTGGCCTGCTGACCAACGCCATCAAAAAGCAGGACAACAATCTGGTGCAGATCATTGTGCTGATGTACGCTGTCCTGTCGGTGGTCGGCGTGTTCCTGGGCGACCTGCTGGTTGCCTTTATCGATCCCCGCATCAAACTGACGGAAGGAGATTAAGGTTATGGAAGAAAACAAAAAACGCCCCAACCTGATCTTGGATCCCGTCAAGTTCACGGCGGCCATTTATGACAACGTCGCCAGCGAAGACGTTGGTTTCTCCAACTATTCCTACTGGCGTTCCACCATCCGTACCTTCTTCAAGAGCAAGGCCGTTGTGATTCTGGTGTCGCTGGTAGTCCTGCTCATCATCATGAGCGTGGTTTATCCCATCGTGTCCGATGTGGATCCCGCCGCCGTCGTCCGCCTGCCGTTGGAGTGGAACAAGCGCCCCTCCAAGGAGCATTGGTTCGGTACCGACCAGCTGGGCCGTGACATCTGGGCCCGCGCCTGGTACGGCACCCGCAACTCCTTCCTGCTGGGCTTTGCCATCGCTTGTTCCGATGTCGGTTTCGGCATGATCGCCGGCGCTATCTGGGGCTACAACAAGAAGCTTGACCCCTTCTTCATCGAGCTGTATAATATCATGACCAACATTCCCTCCACCGTGTATCTGGTGCTGTTGGCCTATATTATGAATACCAGCTGGTTTACCCTGTTTATTTCCATGGCGACCCGTGGCTGGATCGTGGAAGCACGGTTTTTCCGCAACCGTATCCTGTCCATCCGCGACAGTGAGTACAACATCGCCTCCAAGTGCCTGGGTACTCCCATGCGCAGAATCGCTACCCGCAACATCATCCCCCACATCATTTCTCTGATCATCATGGAAGCCGCGCTGTGTATTCCTTATTCCATCGGCTCTGAGGTGTTCATGGGCTTCGTGGGCGTGGGTATGCCGGTGGATGCCATTTCTCTGGGCAACATCGTCAACCACGGGCGGGAATCCTTCTCCTCCCACCCCTATCAGATGTTGTGTCCCACCGCCATTCTGTGTATCATCACGGTGGCCTTCTATGTGATCGGCAACAAGTTCGCGGATGCATCCGATCCGCGCAACCACGTGTAAGGAGGGCAGACTATGGAACCCATTGTCACTTCTCACACCACACCGCTGATCCTCTCCGCCAAAGACGTAGAGGTCAAATTCAATCTGCGTGGTCGTATCCTTACCGCTGTACGCGGGGCTTCCCTTGACCTGTATGAAGGCGAAACCCTTGCCATCGTAGGCGAGTCCGGCTGCGGCAAAAGCGTGTTTACCAAGTCCTTTATCGGTATGCTGGACAAGAACGGTTCGGTCACCGGCGGACAGATTCTGTACCGGGGCGAAGATCTGACCAAGTATACCACCGAGGAAGAGTGGCTCCGCATCCGCGGCAAGAAGATCGCTATGGTCTTCCAGGATCCCATGACCTCTCTGAACCCGGTGCGCACCATCGGTGAGCAGATCGCTGAGGTCATCACCTGGCATTTCGGCACCGAGCATGAGCAGGCCAAGCAGGAGGCCATCGAGATCCTCAAGCGTGTGGGCATTGCCGACGCCGAATACCGCTATAAACAGTATCCCAACGAGTTTTCCGGCGGTATGCGTCAGCGCGTGGTCATTGCCACCGCCATTGCCTGCCGTCCCGAGATTCTGATCTGTGACGAGCCCACTACCGCACTGGACGTGACCGTGCAGGCGCAGATCCTCAAGCTCATCCGTGAGCTGCAGAAGGAACTGAAAATGACGGTGGTTTACATCACCCACGACCTGGGTGTTGTGGCCAACGTGGCCGACTGGGTCAGCGTCATGTACGCCGGTCAGATCATCGAAAGCGGAACCGTCAGAGAAATCTTCCGGGAGCCTGCCCATCCCTATACCAAAGCATTGCTCCAGTCCCTGCCTCAGCTGGGCGTCAAAGGACACGAGCTGTATTCCATCAAGGGCACACCGCCCAATCTGTTCAAGGAAATCAAGGGCGATGCCTTTGCACCTCGTAATCCCCACGCCATGGAGGTGGATTTCGAGGAAGAACCGCCCATTTTCCCCATTACCGAAACTCACTGGGCAAAAACCTGGTTGCTGCATCCCTATGCTAAGGAATTCAAGGAGCAGCTGGACAAACTGGAGGCACAGAAGCGGGAAGCCGCTGTGCCCGAGGAGCCCTTTGATTATTCCAATGCCGAAACCTTGCTGGAAGTTCGCGATTTGTCGGTGAAATTCAAGCTGGCAGGTAAGGAATTCCGCGCCGTAGACAGCGTCAACTTCGATATTTACAAGGGCGAGACCCTGTCTCTGGTGGGTGAGTCCGGATCGGGCAAAACCACCATCGGCCGCGCCATCATGCGCATCTATGGCAACAATGTCAGCGGCAGCATCAAGTTCAAAAACCAGGAGATCACCGGAAAGCTGGACAAGGAACGGATCAAGAAGCTCCACATGGAAATGCAGATGATCTTCCAGGATCCCATGGCTTCGTTGAACGAACGTGCCAAGGTGGACTACATCATTTCCGAGGGTCTGTATAACTACAAGCTGTTTGACAACGAAAAGCACCGCATGGATAAGGTGGGCAACATCATGCAGGAAGTGGGTCTGGCAAAGGACTTTTCCTCTCGTTTCCCCCATGAGTTCTCCGGCGGTCAGCGCCAGCGCATCGGCATTGCCCGCAGTCTGGTCATGAACCCCGATTTCGTGGTGGCAGACGAGCCCATCTCTGCGCTGGACGTGTCCATTCGTGCTCAGGTCATCAATCTGCTGAATAAGCTGAAAAAAGAGCGTGGCCTGACCTATCTCTTCATTGCTCACGATCTGAGTGTGGTTCGGTTTATCTCTGACCGAATTGCCGTCATCAACAAGGGCCGCATCGTGGAACTGGCGCCCTGCGAAGAGCTGTTTGCCCGCCCGCTGCATCCCTATACCAAAGCACTGCTGTCTGCCGTGCCCTATCCCGATCCCGACACCGAGCGGAACAAGATTCTGCTGACCTATGACCGCAAGATGCACAACTATACCGAGGACAAACCCCAGTGGGTGGAGATCCTGCCCGGTCATTTCATTCTGGCCAATCAGCAGGAGCTGGACATCTACAGAAAGGAACTGGAAGCTTAAATGGACAAAGCGCAGCGGAAAAAGTTCATACGGTTGGTGTATGCCAAAACGCTGCGCTATTTTGCCATTGCGCTGGTATTTTCGGCTATCCTTGCGTCTTTTTACGGTGACCGACTGCATTTTGTCTTTGCGCTGTGCGCGTTGGGCGGTGTTTTTCTGGCCTGGGGCTGGTTTACTTACCTGTATGCCACCGGTATGCGCCTTCCCGGTTGGAAAACCAAGCCCGGAAAGAAAAAAGTGCCTTATATCCTGCGAAAAGAGAAGCAGAAGATGCACAAACCGGCCTTTGCCATGGATAACGACGACTTTGACGACGATCTAGTGCACGCCACCACGGCAAGGGAAGAGGAGTTTTCCAAACCATGGCGGGAAAAGGCGCGGGTGTTCTCCAGAATCCTGTGTGCGGTACTGCTGTTTCTGGTATCCTTTGTGATCAAACCCTAATGGACAACGACCCTTTCCCTTGCGGGAGAGGGTCGTTTGTGTTATTCTGAAGACAGAGAGGAGCGGATTCTCTGTGAAATGTGAAAGAAAAGACTATACATTTGATAAAATCGGCACCATGGGTGTGTGGGTCTGGAGCCCGGAAAGCATTTCGGAACCACTGCCCTGTATCCTGTTTTTGCACGGAGCAGGGGAGCGCGGCCTGGATTTCGACACACTGTGTGTGCAGGGCCTGCCCAAATATCTGGCCGCCGGACGGGAAATCCCCGCTGTGGTGGTCTGCCCTCAGTGCCCGGAGGGCTATGTGTGGGACAATCTGGTATTCCAGCTGGATCAGATCGTGGCAGATGCCCTCAATGATTATCCGGTGGACAGCAGCCGCGTATCGCTGACCGGCCTGAGTATGGGCGGCTTCGGTGCCTGGAGCTATGCCATCACCCGCCCCAGAAGATTTTTCCGGCTGGCACCCATCTGCGGCGGCGGCATGAACTGGCGCGCCTCGGCGCTGAAGAGCATCCCGATTTGGGCCTTCCACGGTCAGGCCGACGATGATGTGCCACGGGTATATTCCGAAGTGATGGTGGATGCGGTCAACGAGCAGGGCGGCGATGCGGTTCTGACCCAGTTCCCTGGTGTGGGGCACAATTCCTGGGATCCCGCCTATCTGACTACAGATCTGATCCCCTGGCTGTTGGGAGAGGATGTGGAGCGCAAATGAAGCTCTACGCAGGCTTTGACGGCGGCGGCAGCAAAACGGCCTGCTTTCTGGCAGACGAGCAGGGTCAACTGCTGGGGCGGGGCACCGGAGGTCCTTCCAATTATTTGTTCTGCGGCAGGGAACAGGCCGGAACGTCCGTGCGGGATGCACTGGAAGAGGCCTTTTGCGCCGCAGGATTGGAAAAACAGCGGTTAAGCTGCGCTTTTGTGGGATCTGCCGCCATTTTGCTGGGTCATGGGGATTTCCATGCACCGTTTTTTCGGCAATGGATCGACACCGAGCAACTTTTCTGCGATAGTGATATCCTGCCCGTCTGGTTCGGCGGAGCAAAAGGCGCGGAGGCTGTGGTGGCCATTGCGGGCACCGGGTCCATCGCTTACGGATGCACGAACGAAGGCTTTTTCCGGGTTGGAGGCTGGGGTCCCCTGTTGGGGGATGAAGGCTCCGGCTACGATTTAGGCCGCCGTGCGCTGCAGACAGCTGCCCGAATGGCAGACGGCAGAATGGCAGCGGAACCAGCTTTTCTGCAGGCTGTTTTGGATACTTATGCGGTGGAAACGCCCCACGAACTGATCTCCGCCGTCAAAGAGGAGGATTCCCGCCAAAAAATCGCTGCCTGCGCAAAAACGGTGTTTCATCTGGCGGAGGCGGGCAGCCAAGCTGCTGACAAATTGCTGGAGGAAGCGGCAGCGGAGCTTTCGCTTTTGTGCCGCACGGCAGCAAAAAAGGCCGGCAGAGAGGTGCTGCCGGTGATTCTGACCGGTGGATTGTCTGCCGGGATTCTTACAAAATTGAAAAAACGACTGACAAGTGTGATGACTTTACAAATGCATCCCGGACTGGCTTGCGCCGCTCTGGCGCTGGAAAAAGCGGGTTTGCAACAGGCGGCGCAGCGTCTTTTGGAGGAGGGGAGCATATGCTGAAGACCGGGTTTGCAAAACGCCCAATTACCCCGCAAAAATCCATGACGTTGGCAGGTTTTGACCGTCGCAGCCAGCCGGCCCAAGGGATGCTGGACGAGTTGTATGTGACCGTTCTGGCGCTGCAAAACGGAGAAGAAGCGCCGTTTCTGCTTTGCTCCTTTGATCTTTTGGGAACCGACCGCACTTTGTGTGAAAAGGTGCGGCAGGCGCTGCCGCTGCCGCCTGAGCGGGTGTGGGTGTGTGCTACCCATACCCATGGGGCACCGAGAGGTGCTTTTTCCGGTGGCATCAGCCAGGATCACGCTTATATTGACAGCTTAGTTGCCAACTGCAAGGCGGCGGCATTTGCCGCTATGGATGATCTCTTGTCTGCTCAGGCATTGTGGGGCGAAGCCACCGCAGAGGGCGTTGCATCCCTGCGGGATGTTCCGCGCACACAGGCCGCGTATGCCATGCCGCTGCTTTCTCTGCGGCTGAAGCGGGAAAACGATACCCTTCATTGGCTGCAGTTTCAGTGCCATCCCACCGTGTTGGACGAAAGCAATTTATGTTATTCCCGGGATCTGCCCGGTGGGATCGCCGGAGAGAATACCATCTTCACGAATGGAGCCTGCGCCGATCTGTCCACCCGGTTTACACGCATGGAATCTTCGGCAAAAGAGCGGGAGCGTCTGGGATTGCTGATCAAAAGCGCCTGGAATGAAATGGAATATCAAGAGGATATCGGTTTTGGGGAGAGAATCCGTCCGATCGCCCGGGAACTGGTGCTGCCCTATGGCAATGGGGTGCGGGGAGATCAACGGCTTGGTTTGCTGGAGGAGCTCCGGCAAAAGACTGCTGACTGCACCGACAAAGCCGCGCTGCGGGAGCTGGATGCCTGCATCGCTGTTTTGGAACGAGGTGACCGGGTGCTGCCGCAGACAAGGACGGTAACGGTTGCAGCCTGTGATCTTGGTTCCCGACTGCTGCTGGCGCTGCCCTTTGAAGTGGCGCAGGCCGACGGTGCACAGCTGGAACGGGAGGCTGCTGCCCTCTGCGAAAAGCCCGCCTACCTGATCTGCTATTGCGGCGGCTATGACGGCTATTTGCCCCATGCGCAGACAGGCGTGAATTATCAGGATCTGGCCACCGGCTATCTGCCGGAAGCAAGAAAACAGATTTGGCAGGGTGTTTTGGACTGCGCTGCAAGCGCTGTAAAGTAAGGAGACTTTTCATGGATAAAACCTATCTCAATATCATTCGGGGACAGTTGGACAAGCTGGAGCAGACCCAGGAGCAGGCAATCGACGCTGTGGCAAAGGTGTGTGCCGATGCCATTCAGGCAGGCGGCCTGCTGTATTTCTTTGGCACCGGTCATGCCCATATGCTGTGTGAGGAGCCTTTTTACCGGGCAGGCGGTATGGCCTGCGTGTCTCCGATTTTGGAGCCTTCGCTGATGCTGCACCAGGGTGGTGCCAAAAGCAGCGCGCTGGAACGTCTGCCGGAACTGGGCAGCACGGTAGTGGCCGAAAGCGGCGTGGGGGAGAAGGACGTTTTGTTCCTGATCTCCAACTCCGGTCGCAACAGCGTGCCCATCGACGGTGCGCTGGAGGGCAAAAAACGGGGTGCCACCACGGTGGCGATCACCTCCATGGCACATTCTTCGGCGGTCACGTCTCGACATCCCTCGGGCAAGCGACTGTTTGAGGTGTGCGATTATGTGCTGGACAACTGCGGTGTTTACGGGGATGCCTGCATCGAACTGCCCGGTCTGACCCAGGCCATCTCTCCCACCTCCACCGTGTTGGGGGCAGCCCTCATCAATCTGGTGATGACCGAGACCGTGCGTCTGCTGCTGGAGCGGAGCGTTATGCCGCCGGTTTTTGCCAGCGCCAATACCGATGAAGGTGACAAAGCTAACAAGGCGGTCATCGCCGAGTACAAAAAGCGAATTCGGATTTTATAATGAAAAAAGCACCCGATTGGGTGCTTTTTCATGCTTATTCTGCTTGCTTGCCGTTGATAAAGACAGCCATGGGCTTGGTCATGTAGTGGAAGGGATGTCCGTCGTACACCACGATGTCGGCATCCTTGCCGGGCTTGATGCTGCCGATTCGATCATCCACGCCCAGTGCACGGGCAGCGTTGATGGTGATGGCACGGAGGGCGGCATCCTCAGAGAGTCCCTCTCGGACACACATGGCGGCGAACATGGGCAGCAGCCAAAGCGGCGTTACGTCGTGATCGGTGGTGATGGCGACCTCCATACCGGCCTCATGCAGCCGGGCGCAGGTGGCAAAGGAGGCACCTTGGGTCTCGGGCTTGCTGGAAGGTCCCATGGAAGGGCCTACCACCGGAATGGTGCCGGTCTGTGCCAGCAGATCGGCGATGCTTTCCGCACCGGTGGCGTGTAAAATACTGTATTTCAGCCCGAATTCCTTGGCGATCCGGATGGCTGTCAGCATATCGTCGGCCCGATGGGCGTGGAAATGTGCTGGGATATCGCCGCGAAGCAGGGGCAGCAGGGGCTCCAGACCGTCGTCCCACACATCCTCACCTGCCTCTTTTTTGGCGGCATAGCGCTTGGCTTTTTCCAGCGTCCGGCGCATGACGGCGGCGATGGCCATGCGGGTCATGGGCTCACTGCCCTTGGCGTTGCCGTAGTTGCGCTTAGGGTTTTCGCCCAGAGCAAACTTGATGGCCGCAGGAGCTTTGACGATCATATCGTCGATGTTTCGTCCCACCAGCTTGACGGCGGCGATCTGTCCGCCGATCACGTTGGTGCTGCCGGGAGAGACACCTGCGGCAGTCACGCCCGCCCGACGGGCTTTGGCAATGGCGGTATCAAAGGGATTAAAGCCGTCTGTGACCCGCATTTCGACTGTTACAGCGCCGGTGGTCTCGTTGCAGTCTTCGCCCTCCCAGCGCAGACCCTCTTCCGAGATGCCGATATGGGTGTGCGCGTCAATAAAGCCAGGCAGAATATAGCCGCCTTTGGCATCCAGTACCTCGCCGGAATAAGCGGGCGCATTTTCCATGGCTCCGCAGCCGGTGATTTTTCCCTCTTCAAAGTCCACATAACCGCAGGGAATGGTCACGCCCTCCATGGTCAGGACGATTCCGTTTTGCAAGCGCATAGCAGCACCTCCAGAGAAATGATGTTACCATTATCATAATGCAAAGTTCGCTCAATGGCAAGGGCGGAGCAGCATCCTTGGCGAAATCTGAGCAATGCAACTTTTTCTTGCAATCCGGGCAAACTCCGCTTATGATAATACTGTATGAACTGATGAAAGAACGGAGATTTTTGCCATGATTACAGCAAAAAACCTGTCCTTTGGCTTCCCCCAGCGGGAGCTGTTTTGGAATGTGAATTTTACATTGGAAAAAGACCGGCACTGCGCACTGATCGGCAGCAACGGCACGGGAAAGACCTCTTTGCTGCGGTTGATCCAGCAGCCCGATATTTTTACCTACGAAGGTCGGCTGGAATATGAGGATGTAGGCCGCATCGGCTACGTCAGCCAGTTTGCTCAGCGGGATAAGGAACAGACCGACACCGTGCTGGAATACCTCAGCCGGGATTTTCAGGATCTGGAAGGCAAGATCACCGCAGTTTGCGAGGAGATGGCCTCCGGCGAGAATCTGGATGCGCTGATGGAGCGCTATCAGCAGCTGCTGGACGAAAGTCAGGCCATGGATGCCGATAATTACGAGGTCAACATCCATCGTCAGCTCCATCTGGCAGAGCTGACCGACAAGGCCGGTCTGGAGATGGGAAAGCTCAGCGGCGGTGAATACAAGCTGGTGCAGGTCATCCGCCAGATGCTGCGCCGCCCCGGCCTGCTGATCATGGACGAGCCCGACGTGTTCCTGGATTTTGAAAACCTCACCGGTCTGCGGGATCTGATCAACTCCTACGAAGGCACCATGCTGGTGGTGACCCATAACCGATATCTGCTCAACCACTGCTTTGACCAGATCTGGCATCTGGAAAACGGCGGTATGGCGGTCTACGACGGCAACTTCATGGCCTATCAGCATTATCGCCTGCAAAAGAAGATCGATCAGCAGGTGGCTGCCAACGCCGATGCCGAGGAGATCCGCCGGATGGAGGATGTGGTGGAGCGTATGCGCGATGATGCCACACAGGTGGCTTCTGCCCAGAAAGGCCGGATGCTCAAGGGCAAGGTCAGCTATCTGAACCGCCTGCTGGCAAGACGGCAGGATGCGCCTTTTGTGGAAATCCAGAAGCCTAACATTGCACTGCCTCAGCCCGAACCAGTGGAAGAGGGCACGGTGGTGCTGCAGGTGGAGGATTACAGCCTGTCCTTTGACCGCAAGCTGCTGGAGCAGGTGTCTTTTGCTCTCCATGCCGGTGAAAAACTGGCGCTGGTAGGCCCCAACGGCACCGGAAAATCCTCCATGCTGCGGGAAATCCGCAAAGGCCACCCGGCAGCACGGTTTGCTGAGGGCCTGGAGATCGGTTGGTTTTCTCAGCTGCACGAGGAGGTCTTCCGGGAGGAAGACACCATTTATGACACTTTCTTCGATCTGGGCTTTGAAACCAGAGAACAGATCGAGCAATACCTCACTGACTATTGCTTTGATCCCGACAGCCTGCATCGCAAGATCGCCCATCTGTCGGGCGGTGAAAAGAACCTGCTGCAGCTGGCGGTACTGGCGGTGGGCAAGGCGCAGGTGCTGCTGCTGGACGAGCCCTCCAGCCATCTGGACACTTTTGCACAAGAGGCGCTGGAGGAGGCTGTGGAGGCCTATCCCGGTGCGGTATTGATGGTGTCCCATGACTTCTACACCATTGCCAATTGCGTGGATTCGGTGCTGTTTGTGGAAAATGGCACGGTGCGCCCCATGAGCGGCCGAGCCTTCCGCAAGATGATTTACAAGCACCATTTCAACAAGGATTATCTGCTGTTGGAGCAGCAGAAAAAAGAACTGGAGATCCGCATTGCCCATTGCCTGAAGGCGGGTGACTGCGTCAAGGCGCAGACCCTGTGCGATCAGCTGGGCGACGTGGTGGATCAGATGTAACAAAAGAGGGAAAGGAGGGGCTGCCGTGAAGAAAGCCACCGGATTTTTGCTGGGCATTTTGCTGTGCCTGTGGATGACGCTTCCCGTCTGCGCAGAGCAGGCTGAGGCGGCCTTTGACGATCCCTACTACCACCAACAGTGGGCGCTGGAAGCCATCGATTGGCTGCCCGTCTGGCAGCAGGGTCTGACCGGAAAGGGCGTCAAGATCGGTATCATTGATTCTGGCACCTATGCCGCGCATGAGGATCTGCAAGGCGTGGACATGCAAGGCGGTAATTTCAACAATAGCGGTCCGGATGAAAGTGAAGACTTTACCAAGGATGTCATCGGTCACGGTACCTTCGTGACTGGTATCATCGCAGCCCAGCAAAAAAACGGAAAAGGCATTGTGGGCATTGCGCCTAATGCAGAAATCTATGCTTATCGGGCTTTTTCGGAAAAAGAGGGTTCGGTGCTTACCATGCTGCATGCTTTAGAACAGGCTATTGCAGATGGATGCCAGATCGTCAACCTCAGCATGGGAACGTCTACAGATTCATCAAAGCTGCTTGCGGGCATCCAAAAGGCGCAGGCGGCCGGTGTTTTGGTGGTCGCAGCTGTCGGCAACGGAATTGTCAACGGTATGCCCGATCTGACCGCTACCTTTTATCCCGCCGGGTATGAGGGTGTGATCGGTGTGGGCTCGGTAAATCAGCAGTTGGAGCGGTCTTCTTTTTCTCAAACCAACGAATCTGTGTTTGTGATGGCACCGGGACAGGCGCTGACAAGCTTGAGTCATACGAATCCAAGCGGTTATGTGTCCGGCAGCGGAACCTCTTACGCGACCCCTATCGTCACCGCCTTGGCAGCATTGGCGCTGGAGTATGATCCCACGCTGACACCGGCAGAAATTGCCGAAATGCTGCGCCTTACTGCGGTGGATCTGGGCGAGCCGGGATATGATACCTCCTACGGCTACGGTTTGGTCAATGCAGCCGCTTTGATCGAAGGGCTGAAGAGCCATTTTTCGGTTCGCTATCAGCTTATGGGCGGTGCATTTTCAGAGGATATTCCCTTGTTTTATCCGGTGAGCGAAGGCCTGTATCAGCTGCCCGCGCCGGTGTGTGAAGGCCACAGCTTTGTCGGCTGGTATTCGGACGCTGATCGAACTGTGCCGGTAGAACAGTTTGCCGCCGGAACCATGGGCGCGCAAACGCTCTATGCCAAATGGAAAGCTGATGGGGCAGGACTGTGCAGCGATGAAGCCGGCGACGGCGATCATCTTTGTGAGATTTGCGGCGCAGATGGCGCGAGTGCCTGTGCAGATGATGACAAAGATCATTCCTGTGATGAATGTACTGCCGTTTTGAGTGAACACATGGATGATGACAGCGATCATGCCTGCGACTGGTGCGGTGAAACGCTAAGCGCGTGCCAGGACGGTGACGATCAGGACACCTTATGTGATGTTTGCGGGAAAGATCTTTTCCGGTTTGTGGCGGCGGAAGATGCCGTGAAAATCCTGGATGCGCCGGAAAACCTGATGGTTTTGGTAGCGCTGTATGACGGCGGGAAGATGGTCTCCGTTCAGATGGTGAGCCCTGCTGCAGAACAACGAAAAGAGTTTACCATCCCTATTACGCCGGGGGAAAACACCCGTATCTTTTTCCTGGATAAAGACAGCTGCGCCCCTTATCTGCAGCAGTTTACATCCCAAATGTCCGGCCGATAAAGTATAACAACAGAAGGAGTTCTTTCATGAGCATTTTGAATGTTGAACATCTGTCTCACGGCTTCGGTGACCGTGCTATTTTTGAGGATGTGTCCTTCCGCCTACTGCGGGGCGAACATATCGGTTTGGTGGGCGCCAACGGCGAGGGTAAATCCACCTTTATGAGCATTGTCACCCACCGTCTGCAGCCCGATGAAGGCAAGATCGAGTGGTCGAAAAACGTGCGGGCGGGCTATCTGGATCAGCACGCCGTTCTGGAGCCGGGCATGACCATTCAGGATGTGCTGCGCTCGGCCTTTGCTTGGCTGTTTGAACTGGAAGCCCGGATGAATGTCATTTGCGACGAGCTGGGGCAGGTGGGCGAAGAAGAGATGGCGGCTCTGCTGGAGGAACTCTCCGAGATCCAGGAGATGCTGGACGCCCATGATTTTTACATGATCGACTCCAAAGTGGAGGAGGTTGCCCGGGCGCTGGGCTTGATGGCGCTGGGGCTGGAACACGAGGTATCCGACCTGAGCGGCGGACAGCGCACCAAGGTACTGCTGGCAAAGCTGCTGCTGGAAAAGCCTGAGATCCTGTTGCTGGACGAGCCCACCAACTATCTGGACGAAGAGCATATCACCTGGCTCAAGCGGTATCTGCAGGAGTATGAAAACGCCTTTGTGTTGATTTCCCACGATATTCCGTTCCTGAATGACGTGGTGAATCTGATTTATCACATGGAAAATCGCAAGCTGACTCGCTATGTGGGCAATTACGACAAGTTCCAGGAAGTTTATGCGGTGCAGAAATCTCAGCTGGAGGCGGCGTATAAGCGGCAGCAGCAGGAGATTGCCGAGCTGACCGAGTTTGTCAACCGCAACAAAGCCCGGGTTGCCACCCGAAATATGGCCATGTCCCGGCAGAAAAAGCTGGACAAAATGGAACTCATTGAGCTGGCTGCCGAAAAGCCCAAGCCCGAGTTCAACTTCAAGGTTGGCCGCACAGCAGGCAAGCATATTTTTGAGACCCACGATCTGGTGATCGGCTACGATTCGCCCCTTTCCAAGCCGCTGAATCTGTCCATGGAGCGTGGGCAGAAGATCGCGCTGGTGGGTGCCAACGGTATCGGCAAAACCACCCTGCTCAAGAGCATTCTGGGACTGATCCCGGCTCTGGAGGGAAGTGTCAAGCTGGGCGACAACCTGCAGATCGGCTATTTTGAGCAGGAGAGCGCTTATGACAACGCCACCACCTGCATCGAGGAGCTGTGGAAGGAGTTTCCCGGCTATTCTCAGTACGAGATCCGTGCAGCGCTGGCAAAGTGCGGTCTGACCACCAAGCACATCGAAAGCCAGGTGCGTGTGCTGTCGGGCGGCGAGCAAGCCAAAGTGCGGCTGTGCAAATTGATCAATCGGGAGAGCAACATTCTGCTGCTGGACGAGCCCACCAACCATCTGGACACCGATGCCAAGGAGGAACTGAAGCGTGCGCTGCAGGCCTATAAAGGCAGCGTCCTGCTGATCTGCCACGAGCCGGAGTTCTATCGGGATGTTGTCACCACCGTCTGGGATTGTACCCAGTGGACGACCCGTATTATCTAATCATGATCGATTGCATTTCTGTGGAAAATATGCGGCGCAGCGACGCGCTGACCATTGAAAAATATGTCTCCAGCCTGGAACTGATGGGGCGAGCGGCAAAAGGTGTTTATCTGGCCTGTGCATGGACAGCGCCGGTGGCAATTCTGGTGGGTTCGGGAAACAACGGAGGCGACGGCTTTGCACTGGCCTGCATCCTGCAGGAGCGGAAAATCGACTGTACGGTGTTCACCCTGAGCGACCGCTTGTCGGCAGACAGCGCTTTTTATGCCCAAAAGGCCCGGGAAATGAGCGTAAAGATAAAACCCTTTACAGAATCCTGTCTGCAAGGTTTTTCGATGGTCGTGGACTGCCTTTTAGGCACCGGCTTCCGGGGTGGACTGCGGGAAAACTACCGTGCTGCCATTGAGGCCATCAATGCATCCCACGCCTATGTGGTCAGCGTGGATATTAACAGCGGCATGAACGGCGATGATGGCAGTGCGAAACTGGCAGTGCGCTCGGATTTGACCGTGACCAGCGGCTATGTGAAGCGCGGCCTCCTTACGGAAAACGCCGGACGGCACATCGGGCGGCTGGTGTGCGCCGATATTGGCATCGTTTTGGAAAAAGAAGAGTGGAAAGTCTGTTCAGATGCAGAACCCCTTGGGGAAAATTGCCTTCTCTGCCCTCCGTGGTTGGAGATGCAGGTCATTAACGCCAAAGTTTAACATATAAAAATCCCCTGAAGCGTCGCTTCAGGGGATTCCTATTTTGCGCAATATTACTGCTTCAAACCCAGTTCCGCGTTTCCGCAGGTTTGGATGCCGTGGCTGTCCAGCAGTGCCTTGAACTTGGCTTCGTCAGACACGCGGAAGACCATATAGGCCTTGCCTTCCACATGGGTGAACAGGGAGTACATATACTCGATGTCGATGTGACCCTCGGCCAACAGCTCCAGAACGGAGGCCACGCCGCCGGGAGCATCGGGTACGGCAACTGCCAGAACGGGGGTAACAGACATGATATAGCCGCTGTCCAGCAGGATGGATTTGGCCTTCTGAGAATCGTCTACGATCATGCGCAGCACGCCGTAGTCGGCAGTCTCGGCAATGGAGATGGCTCGCAGGTCAATGTCCTCGCCTGCCAGCACTTTAGTGATCTCGGCCAGCTGACCGGCGCGGTTTTCCAGAAATACAGAGATCTGTTGGATACTCATGCAGCTTTCCTCCTTAAATCTTTCTCTTGTCGATGACACGGACGGCCTTGCCTTCCGATCTGGTGATGGACTTGGGCGCCACCAGCTTGACCTTGGCATAAATGCCCAGCATGGTCTTCAGTGCGGCAACCAGAGACTTCTCCATCTCGGTGATCTTTGCCAGAGAGTCGGAGAAGTTCTCGGGGGTCATCTCCACCTGGACCTCCATGGTGTCGGAGTGGTTCACGCGATCCACGATGATCTGATAGTTGGCCTGATAGCCCTGCTCCAGCAGGACGGCTTCCACCTGAGAGGGGAAGACGTTGACGCCCTTGATGATCAGCATATCGTCCGAGCGGCCCATGGGCTTTGCCATCTTGATGAGAGTGCGGCCGCAGGAGCATTTTTTACGGGACAGTACGCAAATGTCACGGGTGCGGTAGCGCAGCAGGGGGAAGGCCTCCTTGGTGATGGAGGTAAAGACCAGTTCGCCCTTGGTGCCGTCGGGCAGCACCTCGCCGGTGTTGGGATCGATGATCTCGGGGATGAAGTGGTCCTCGTTCACGTGCATACCGGTCTGCTCTTCGCACTCAAAGCTGACGCCGGGGCCAGTGATCTCGGTGAGGCCGTAAATATCATAAGCCTTGATACCCAGCTGCTTTTCGATGTCCCGGCGCATTTCTTCCGACCAGGCTTCGGCACCGAAAATGCCGGCTTTCAGTTTGATTTTGTCCCGCAGGCCCCGCTCATGAATGGATTCTGCCAGATAAGCGGCGTAGGAGGGGGTGCAGCACAGAATGGTAGCGCCCAGATCGGTCATGAACTGCAGCTGACGATCGGTGTTGCCGGAGGACATGGGCAGGGTCAGACAACCGGCCTTGTGAGAGCCGCCGTTCAGGCCGGGGCCGCCGGTGAACAGGCCGTAGCCATAGGCTACCTGGCAAACATCTTCCTCTGTGCCGCCCACAGCGGTGATGGCGCGGGCGCAGCAGTCCTCCCAAAGATCCACGTCATGCTGGGTATAAAAGGCCACTACCCGCTTTCCGGTGGTGCCGGAGGTGGATTGGATACGGACACAGTCCTTCAGAGGCTTTGCCAGCAGCCCGTAGGGATAACATTCCCGCAGGTCATCCTTAGTGATAAAAGGCAGCTTCTTCAGATCGTCCACGCCCTTGATGTCGGCGGGGGTAAGGCCCTTTTCTTCCATCTTCTTGCGATAGAAAGGCACATTGTCCCAAACATGCTGCACCTGCTTGACCAGGCGTTCATCCTGCCAGGCACGCATTTGTTCAAGTGAGGCGGTTTCGATCTCGGGCTGATAATAGCGTTTCATAGGTTTGGTCTCCTTGGTGTAGAACCGTAGATTTCTTAAAACAGTATCACTTTAGCACTTTCGATAGGTGAAGTCAATAGAATAAAACTGAAAAAGGCGGAGAAAAAGCTTCTCCGCCTTGAAAATTATGCATTTCTGCCTAACAGGAAGGCCTTTTTGTTCAGCTCCAGGAACTTTGCGGGGACACTCTGCTCGATGGCAGTCATCCACTCTTCTTCCGAGAAGTCGAAGTACTTGGATAGACGGCCCATCAGGACGATATTGACGGCCTTGGAAGAACCGGCCTGTTCCGCCAGTGCCAGTGCGTCAAAAGCATCGATGTCCATGCATGCAGCCTGGATCTTCGCCACCAGCTCGGCAGGATACTGAGCAGCACCGGTGATGACCGGCATAGGATTGATCTGCTGGGTAGAGGTGACGATCTTTCCGCCCGGTTTCAGATCTTCGGTGTAACGGGCGGCCTCCAACAGTTCGAACGATACGATGAAATCGGCCTCACCCTTATCCACGATGGGAGAGTACACCTTGTCGCCAAAGCGTACATAGGTGACTACGCTGCCGCCCCGCTGGCTCATGCCATGGACTTCCGACACCTTGATGTCATAGCCCCGGGTCAGCAGCAGACGACCCAGCAACTTGGAGGCCAGCAGACTGCCCTGACCGCCAACGCCAACGATCATAATGTTTTTGGTTTCCATGGTCAGTCCTCCTTTGCGGCGCTGATGGCGCTCAGTTTGCACAGCTGACCGCAGACGCCGCAGCCGGTGCACAGGGTATTGTCAATGGTGGCCTTGCCGTCCACCATGCTGATGGCGGGGCAGCCGATCTTCATACAGCTCTTGCAGCCCACACACTTGTTGGGGTCAATGATCACGGGCTTTTTATGCTTGACATATTTCAGCAGGGCGCAGGGACGGCGGGAAATGATCACAGAAGGCTCGTCGGCATCCAGCTCCTCCTTGAGGGCGGCATCGCACTGTGCCAGATCATAGGGATCCACCACGCGGACGCGACGGATGCCCACAGCCTTGCACAGGGTCTCCAGATCAATCTTGGTGCAGGGATCGCCCTTCAGATTGAAGCCGGTGGTGGGGTTCTGCTGGTGACCGGTCATGCCGGTGATGGAGTTGTCCACGATGATGACGGTGGAGTTGGACTCGTTGTATGCGGCATTGATCAGACCGGTAACGCCGGAATGCATAAAGGTGGAGTCGCCGATGACGGCAACCGCCTTGCCACCGCCGGCCTTGGTAAAGCCGTGGAGGCCGGAGATGGAAGCGCCCATGCAGATGGTGGTATCCAGCGCGCCCAGAGGGGGCACGGCACCCAGGGTGTAGCAACCGATGTCGCCCAGGGCAGTGACCTTATTCTTTGCCAGGGTGTAGAACAAACCACGGTGGGGGCAGCCGGCGCACATGACGGGCGGACGGGCGGGAATGGTCTCGTCCAGTGCCTTGCCCTGTGCGGCAGCCTTGCCCAGACCGGCAGCTACCTTATTCTGGCTCAATTCGTCAATGCAGGAGAACCATTCCTTGCCGGTGACTTCCAGACCCAGATTGCGGCAGTGTTCCTCGATAAAGCCGTCCAGCTCTTCCACAACCACCAACTTGTCTACCGAAGCTGCCAGATCACGGAGTTTCTGCTCGGGCATGGGCCAGATCATACCCAGCTTGAGGACAGGATACTTGTCGCCGCAGACTTCCTTTACGTACTGATAGGAGGTGGAGGAGGTGATGATGCCCATGGACTTGTCTTCGCCCTCTTCCAGACGGTTGATCTCGGCAGTTTCTGCCCACTTTACCAGAGCGGCAGTGCGCTGCTCCACGATGGGATGACGCTTTTTGGCGTTGCCGGGCATCATGATGTACTTGGGAGCGTTCTTTTCATAGGTCTTGCTGACCTCGATGCGCTCACCGAGCTCTACAACGCTCTGGGAGTGGGAAACACGGGTACACATTTTCAGCAGCACGGGGGTGTCGTACTGCTCAGACAGCTCATAAGCCAGCTTGGCCATGGCAATGGCCTCGGCAGAGTCGGCAGGCTCCAGCATGGGGATCTTGGCGGCCTTTGCGTAGTGGCGGCTGTCCTGCTCATTCTGAGAGCTATGCATACCGGCATCGTCAGCCACGCCGATGACCATACCGCCGTTCACGCCGGTATAGGAGATGGTAAACAGAGGGTCGGCAGCCACGTTCAAACCCACGTGCTTCATGCCGCAGAAGGTGCGCTTGCCGGCCAGACAAGCGCCAAAGGCGCTTTCCATGGCGACTTTTTCATTGGGCGCCCATTCGGCATAGACCTCGGGATATTTGGCGATGGCTTCGGTGATCTCGGTACTGGGAGTGCCGGGATAGCTGGATACAAAGCTGCATCCGGCCTCATACAGGCCACGGGCAACAGCTTCGTTGCCCAGCATCAGCATTTTCATAAGGGTTTCCTCCTTTATGGAAAGGGATTAGTGACGATTCAAAGAATGTTTGGCGGTGACAGTAACGGGCGTATCATAGCAGGAGAACACATCCTCCAGATGCTTTGCGTCCGGTTTTTTGGTAAACAGACTGATCAGCGGTACGATGACCAGGCCTGCGATCATGCAGAAGGCACCGGCGTTGATGGGGCTTTGCAGAATGGCGGGGAACAAGGGCTTGACTACCACATTGGCCAGCATGACCACGGTGGAGAAGAGGAAGCTTGCCCAGCAGCCGGCAGCAGTAGCATTCTTCCAGTACAGACCGTAGAGGAAGGGTGCCAGGAAGGCACCGGCCAGAGCGCCCCAGGACACGCCCATCAGCTGTGCGATGAAGGTGACGCTGGATTTGTACTGGACGATGGCCAGGACAACGGAAATGACGATGAATACCACGATCAGTCCCTTCATCCAGCCCATCTGCTTCTTTTCGTCCATATCCTTTACGATGCCGCCTTTGATAAAGTCCAGCGTCAGGGTGGAACTGGAAGCCAACACCAGAGAGGACAGAGTGGACATGGAGGCCGACAGCACCAGAATGACCACAACGGCAATCAGAATGGTGGGCAAGCCGGACAGCATGGTGGGGATCACGGCATCGTAGCCGCCCACGGGAACGCCGGCCTCGGTGATGCCGATCTGGTCGGCGAACAGTCGGCCGAAGCCGCCCAGGAAGTAACAGCCGCCGGCAACGATCAGTGCAAAGACGGTGGAGATGATCATGCCCTTGTTGATGGCCTGCTCGCTCTTGATGGCGTAGAACTTCTGCACCATCTGGGGCAGACCCCAGGTGCCCAGAGAGGTCAGCAGTACCACGCCCAGCAGGTTGACCGGGTCGGGGCCAAAGAAGGAATTGAAGATACCGGGGGTGGAGGACACCAGCGGGTCGCTGACCTGACCCAACTTGTTCAGGGCTTCCAGGAAGCCGCCCTGGCTGTTCAGCACGGCACCGATGACGGCGCAGATGCCCACGATCATAATGATGCCCTGGATGAAGTCGTTGATGGCGGTGGCCATATAGCCGCCGGCGATGACGTACACACCGGTGAGCACCGCCATGACAATAACGCAGACGGCGTAATCGATGTCAAAAGCCATGGCGAACAGGCGGGACAGGCCGTTGTAGAGGGAGGCGGTATAGGGAATCAGGAAGATGAAGATAACAGCGGAAGCCGCCAGCTTGAGGGCCTTGCTCTGGAAACGTTGTTCAAAGAACTGGGGCATGGTAGCCGAATCCAGATGCTGGGTCATGACACGGGTGCGGCGGCCCAGAACGGCCCAGGCCAGCAGAGAACCCAAAAGAGCGTTGCCGATACCGGCCCAGGTGGCGGCAATGCCGTACTTCCAGCCGAACTGACCGGCGTAACCGACGAAAACCACAGCGGAGAAATAGGATGTACCATAAGCAAAGGCGGTCAGCCATGGGCCGACGCTTCTGCCGCCCAGGACGAAACCATTCACGTCGGTAGCATGCTTGCGGCAATACAGACCGACACCGATCATCATACCAAAGAAAACGATTAGCATACCAAGCTTTATGAACATATCCACAAAAATGCGCCTCTTTTCATTATTTTGCTCTTGTTTTTTTCAAATGTCAATCTATTCGTGCTCTCCCGATCCGAAAAAGCGCCCTCGAGCTATTTCGGACAGAGCCGGTGAGGGCAAGCCGACCCTCGGGAGAGAAAGAAATCCATGGGAAGAGAGAACTTAACCGGTGATCTGAGCCTCGACCAGCGGGGTCTTGCAATAGCGCTCCCGGAGGACGGGCTTTTCGATCTTGCCGGTGGGGTTGCGGGGGACGTGCTCAAAGATGATCTTGCGGGGACGCTTGTACCGGGGAAGACCTTCGCAGAAGGCGTTGATCTCCTCTTCCGTGCAGGTCAGACCATCCTTGATCTCGATGATGGCGGCAGTGATCTCGCCCAGACGGGGATCGGGCAGACCGATGACGGCCACATCCTTGATTTTGTCATAAGCCCGCAGGAAGTCTTCGATCTGGACGGGGTAGATGTTTTCGCCGCCCGAGATGACCACGTCCTTCTTGCGGTCTACCAGATAAATGAAACCATCCTCGTCCTCCCGGGCCATGTCGCCGGTATAGAGCCAGCGGTCATGGAGCACCTCGGCGGTGGCTTCGGGATTCTTATAATAGCACTGCATGACGCCGGGGCCGAAAACTGCCAGTTCGCCAACCTCGCCCTGCTTGACGGGGTTGCCCTGTTCGTCGATGATCTTGGCCTTCCACAGATAGCCGGGCTTGCCGATGGCGCCAACCTTGTGGATGTTTTCCACCCCCAGATGGACACAGCCCGGGCCGATGGATTCCGACAGGCCGTAGTTGGTGTCGTACTGGTGGTGGGGGAAGACCTTGCGCCAACGATTGATCAGGCTGGGAGGCACAGGCTGTGCGCCGATGTGCATCAGTCGCCACTGATCCAGATAATAACTGTCCAGATTGATTTTACCCGACTCAATGGCGTCCAGCAGATCCTGTGCCCAGGGTACCAGCAGCCAGACAATGGTGCATTTTTCTTCGGTGACCGCCCGGAGGATCCACTCAGGTTTCACGCCGCGCAGCAGAACCGACTTGGCGCCTGCCAGCAGAGAGCCGAACCAGTGCATCTTGGCGCCGGTGTGGTACAGGGGCGGGATGCAGAGAAATACATCGTCCCGGCTCTGCTGGTGGTGATGCTGCTCGGTACGGCAGGAGCTGACCAGCGCACGGTGGTTGTGCAGGATGGCCTTGGGGAAGCCGGTGGTGCCGGACGAAAAGTAGATGGCGGCATCATCGGTGTCTTCCAGCAGTACGGGGGGAGCGCTGGAGGAGCAGTACTCGGTCAGCTGCATGCAATCCTCGGCATAGGCAGGGGTGTCACGACCCACGAAGAACAGGGTGCGTACATCCTCCAGACTGTCCACAATGGGGTCCATTCGGGTAATAAACTCCGGCCCAAAGACCAGAACCTCGGCGTCAGCCAGATCCAGACAATACTTGATCTCATCGCTGGAATATCGGAAGTTCATGGGAACGGCTACGCATCCGGCCTTGAGAACGCCGAAATAAATGGGCAGCCATTCCAGACAGTTCATCAGCAGGATGGCCACCTTGGTGCCCCGCTTGATACCCCGGCTCAAAAGCAGGTTGGCAAAGCGGTTGGCACGCCGGTCAAAATCCTTCCAGGTCATCTCCCGGCGATAAGGGTCATCGGGATGGGCGCTGGCGATCAGATTCAGTTCACGCCAGGTGGTGGCCTGATCCCGTTCATCCGACGGGTTGATCTCCACCAGAGCGGATTCCGCGCCGTACAGACGGGCGTTTCGTTCCAGATAATCGGTAATGATCAAAACAATCTCTCCTTCTTTTGGGTAAGGGAAAATAAAAAATCCTCTGCACAAACTGCAGAGGACGAGAAATATTATCCCGTGGTACCACCTCAATTTACCGCCCAAAAGGACGGCCTCTCAGGCCCCAATAGGCCCCAGCGCGATGTCGGGCGCACCCGTCTTTGCCTACTGCGGGAGTTTTCGGCAAAGCCGCTCAGAAAGGTATTCAGTCCCCGGTTTCCCACTGCCTTGCACCCACCGGCAGCTCTCTGAGGGATGGTTTGCGGGTTCTTACTTGGTTTCTTCATCGCGTTTGTTTGATTATGGGTGTACTTTAACACTTTTTGGTGTTAAAGTCAACAGGAATTTTCAAAAAAATTCACTTTTTTGATAACTGCTCAAACTGGGTGCGGTTTCACGCTCAAACCCTTGGTGGAAGGGCTTGACATTCTCTCTTTAGCGTGCTAAATTGTATTCAACTTTATCACTGCAGAAAGGATGTCTTTCTTATGAAATTCCCCGTCACAAAGAATCCCAACCCCGGCACCATGCCCGAAG
>JAGAVA010000062.1 GCA_017620505.1 Clostridia bacterium | reverse complement strand
CGTTCAGGTTGGCATCGGAGCACAGTGCCATGGCGGTAGCCACCAGATTGGTTTCACCCAGATGATCCACCACGGTCATTTTGTTCTGGGTCAGGGTGCCGGTCTTGTCGGAGCAGATGACCTGGGTGCAGCCCAGGGTTTCGACGGCGGTCAGACGGCGGATGACGGCATTGCGCTGGCTCATCTTGGTGACGCCGATGGACAGAACCACGGTAACGACGGTTGCCAGACCCTCGGGAATGGCGGCAACAGCCAGAGAAACGGCAACCATGAAGGTCTCCAGAATGACGGTCAGGGTGTGACCGGCCACGCCCAGCTGATCGCGGGCGATGAACAGGTTAAAGGCAAAGATAAATACGCAGATGCCCAGAACCAGTTTGGACAGCAGAGTGCCCAGAGCGTCCAGCTTGCGCTGCAGGGGCGTTTCCTCCTGTTCGGTGGCAGACAGAGCGCCGGCGATCTTGCCCATCTCGGTGTTCATGCCGGTGCCGATAATGACGGCCTTGCCGCGGCCGTAAACCACGGTGGAGCCCATATAGCACATATTCTTGCGGTCGCCCAGAGGAATCTCGTCCTGACCGGCACCCAGGCGCAGTGCAGCCAGTGCCTTGTAAACAGGGACGGATTCACCGGTCAGTGCAGCTTCCTCGATCTGCAGGGAGGCGCTTTCGATGATACGACCGTCGGCGGGGACAGAGTCACCGGCCTCCAACAGTACCACGTCGCCGGGAACCAGCTCGGTGGAGGGCAGAACGACCATTTTGCCGTCGCGGAGGACTTTACAGGTAGCGGCAGTCATGTTCTGCAGTGCTTCGATGGCGGCTTCGGCCTTGCTTTCCTGGATTACGCCCAGAATAGCGTTCAACAGAACGACAGCCAGAATGATGATGACTTCCGCCCACTCGCTGTGGCCGGACAGCATACCGGTCAGCGCACTGACAGCGGCTGCAGCCAGCAGAATGATCAGCATGGGGTCTTTGAGCTGTTCCACAAAACGCTGGAACAGAGACAGCTTTTCGGCTTCTTTCAGCTTGTTGGGGCCGTATTTGGCAAGCCGCTCCTGCGCCTGCTGAGCGGACAGACCCTCGGCGGAAGAGCCCACATCTTTCAGAACGTCCTGGATGTCTTTGCAATAAGGGTTCATCATAGGTCTTTTTCCTTTCTGTTGTATATTTCAAAAAATCTTATCGAAAAAGTAAAAAAAGACTCATGAAGCAGATCAGCAGCTTCATGAGTCTGGTTCTCAGCTATCCAGGCCAGGGCGGTCATTGCCGCACCAAGTTGTTGACCGGGAACGTATCCAAAGGATACGGGAACTACTCCCTCAATGATTTATTCATATTTTATCCGTTTGAAATCTGCTTGTCAAGAGGTTTTTGTCGAGCGGTAAAAAATTAACAAATAGAATTTCCGGTTCATATCCTGCACGGGAAAATCATAACCATTACCCAAAGGAGTGTGGCGGCGTTGACAGAAATTATGGAAGACCGTGCCTGTGAACTGGGCAATTATATTGTAGAGCATCGGGCTACCGTCCGCGCGGCGGCGCGAAAATTCGGGCTGAGTAAGTCCAGCGTCCATAAGGATGTGACCACCCGATTGTACTGGATCGATCGGAGCCTGTACGAGCAGGTGCGGACGGTGTTGGAGGAAAATAAGCGGGAGCGGCACCTCCGGGGCGGAGAAGCCACCCGGGAAAAATATCGAAAACTGCACGAGCAGGAATAAAAGGGCGGCCGAAGGGCCGCCCTTAGGCGATACTATTACAGGATACGCTCAAAACACCAGTATTCGTGGCCGTAAAGGGATGCGCGACCACGGTTTTGGTATCCCATGCGCTGGTAGAGCCGATTGCTGGCCACATTGGTGATCAGAGAGCCGTGACGGGTGGAGCGGTAGCCGCGGGACTTTGCCAGCGCGGAGATTTCCTCCATCATGCGCTCTGCCAGATGCATCTTTTGCAGCTGAGGCTTGACACACAGGCGGGACAGGTTACAGGAGGCGGTGCCCGTCCAGACCGGCAGCTCGTCCCAGTCGTCCTCGGGCACCAGAGAGATGGCAGCGATGATCTCGCCGCTGCTTTCCAGCACGAACAGACCGTGGTTGGCAAGGTCTTCTTCGGCAAACGCCCGGTTGGGGTATTCGTCGCTCCAGTTGTCGTTGCCATGGGTGGGAGAATAGGCAGTGCAGCTGCGATATAACGCGATAACTGCATCCAGATCAGCGTTGCAGGCCTCGCGGAAGAAAACTTCCCCCAGCGGCTTGCGGCCTTTCAGCAGAAAACGGTGAGCGCGGCCCGAAACTTCGCCCTCTCGGGCGATGGTTTTTTCCACCTCCAGCAGTCGGTCAAAGCAGCGTTCCACCGAAAAGCCGGGGAACTCCCATTCAATGATGCGGGCGAACCACACCAGCGCGCCGGTGTCGAAAAAGCGGAGAGGGGTGAAGGCCTCGTCCTGTTTCTCCACCGCGAATCCGGCGGCTTTCAGACTGCTTGCAACCGGTGCCATGCTCCAGCCGCCGTAGGGCTTTTTAAGTCCGGGCAAAACCAACTCCACCAGCTCCCGGTCGTTGTCCTCGCCTACCTGCTGGGTAAGAAACACGCCGCCCGGCTTGAGAATGCGGAAGACCTCCTTGGGGTCAAAGCTGCCGTGCCGGTTGAGCACCAGATCAAAATGGTTGTCGGGGAAGGGCAGAGGGCCGTCGGCTGCAGCGGCCTTAAAGTCGATGCCAAGGGGCAGCAGTGTCTCTTGGCACAGTTCCACGTTGGGGGGGAAGTTTTCGATGGCAGCCGTCAGATGGTAGGGGTGCTGCAGCGACAACAAAAATTCACCGCCGCCGGTATCCATATCCAGAATCCGGCTGTCGGGCCGCAAGGCCGCCAGAACTTCGGTTTTATAATCCCAAGGGAGATCGTCTTTGTCCTCCCACCGACCGTTCAGATGGGAAAAATCCCAGCCGTGGATGTGGGCAACAGCCTCTTCGGCCAGCCACTGTTCCCGTAATTTTTCAGAATTCATATGAAATTTGCTCCTTTATTGTAGAAAATAGGCCGAAAGGGCGCGGCCTGCCATGACAAAGGGGTACAGCCGGCGGGTGTCACGGCAAAAACCGCGCCGGGAAGTTATCTCGAACATGAAACATTTGAAATGCCTCCTTATGGCCTAAAGGATAGCAAAAAACTGCCTAAAAAGCAAGAAAAAGCCCTCAAAAGAGGGCTTTTTACTGCAATTATCGGAACAGCGCCAGATATTCCTCCGGCTGGGATACGTTGCCTACGGCAGAGAAGGACATCTGCTCGAAGTCCAGCAGTTCCTTTGCCAGACGGTGCACGTCAGAGACCGTAACCTTTTCCAGCTTTTCCACCGCCTCCTCGGGAGACTGGGCGTGACCGAAGATCATCTCGTTGCGCGCCATGGAGGACATCCGGGAATTGGTGCTTTCCAGCGACATGAGCAGGGTGGTTTTCAGCTGCTCCTTGGTGCGGGACAGCTCTTCTTCGGTAACACCGTTAGAGAGGAACTTCTCCAGTTCCTCCCGGATGAGCCGCAGGGCGGCATCCTGAGTTTCCCGACCCAGTGCCACATAGATACCCAGCACGCCGGTGTTCTGATACAGGCTGGTGAAGCTGTAGATGGAATAACACAGACCGCTCTGCTCCCGCACCCGCTGGAACAGACGGCTGCTCATGCCCGAACCCAGAATGTTGTTGAGGGCAGCCAGCACATAGCGGTCGGGGTGATTGGCGTGCAGACCGGGAAAAACCAGCAGCAGATGATTCTGCTCAATGTCCTTTTTCTTTACCACGGCGGCCTTGCGGTAGCTGGCCTTGGGCATGGCTGCAGGCTCGCCGGCAGGCAGGACAGAAAAAGCGTCACAAACCGCCTGCAGATCGGCATCGGAAAAGCTGCCGCACAGGGAGATGATGGTGTTTTTGCCCACGTACTGCCGTTGGCGGTAGTCTTTCAGCGTCTGGGAGTCGATGTGCTGCAGGGTGCCGGGAGTGCCCAGAATGGGACGGCCCAGCGCCTGACTGGGATAGACGGCGGCGGACAGGATCTCAGATACCAGATCTTCGGGCGTGTCTTCGTACATACCGATCTCTTCCACAATGACACCACGCTCCAGATCCACATCCTCCGGGCGGAAGGCCGAGTGCAGCACCATGTCGCACAGCAGCTCAGCGGCCTTCTGCACATGGGTATCTAAAGTTCTGGCGTAATAGCAGGTGTGCTCTTTGGTGGTGAAGGCGTTCACCTGACCGCCGATAGCATCAAAATCCTTTGCAAGATCGGCGGCGGTGCGGCTTTCGGTGCCCTTGAACATCATGTGCTCAATGTAGTGAGAGATGCCGGCCAGATTGTCGGGCTCGTGGCAGCTGCCGTTTTCCACCCAAACGCCTAAAGCGCAGGAGCGCACATGCTCCAGCTTTTCATGCAGAACCCGAACGCCGTTGTCCAAAATGATTTTTTCTACCATAGAAGCACCTCAAATTCTGATAAAACAAGGGCAGGAGGATCCTGCCCTTGTGAGTTTGTGATCTTTTACCGGGAATTATTCGGCCTTTTCAGCCATTTCCTTCAGAGCCTGCTTACGGGACAGGTTGATACGGCCCTTCTCATCGATCTCGATGACCTTGCACCAGGTCTCGTCGCCGATGTTCAGAACGTCTTCCACCTTCTCCACAAAGCGGGTATCCAGATGGTTGATGCGGATCAGACCTTCCTTGCCGGGAGCGATCTCCACGAAAGCACCGAAGTTCATGATGCGGGTGACCTTACCGAAGTACAGATCGCCCACCTCGGGATCCTTGGCAATGGCCTCGATCATCTGGCGAGCCTTCTCACCGTCGGCTGCGTTGACAGCGGCGATGCAGACGGTGCCGTCGTCCTCGATGTCGATCTTGGTGTTGGTCTCGGCGGTGATCTTCTGGATGACAGCGCCGCCCTTACCGATGACCTCACGGATCTTGTCGGGGTTGATGGTGATCTTCAGCATCTTGGGAGCATAGGGGCTGACTTCGGGACGGGGCTCGGCAATGGCGGGCAGCATGATCTCGTCCAGGATCTCCAGACGGGCCGTGCGGGTCTTGTCGAAAGCCTCTTCGATGATCTGATAGGTCAGACCGTCGTTCTTGATGTCAACCTGAATGGCAGTGATGCCCTTCTTGGTGCCGCCTACCTTGAAGTCCATGTCACCGAAGAAGTCCTCGATGCCCTGGATGTCGGTGAAGGTGATGTGGCGATCGCCCTCGGTGACCAGACCGCAGGAAATACCGGCAACGGGAGCCTTGATGGGCACACCTGCATCCATCAGAGCCAGAGTGGAGCCACAGATGGAGCCCTGAGAGGTGGAACCGTTGGAGGACAGAACCTCAGACACGGTACGGATGGCGTAGGGGAACTCCTCCACGGAGGGCAGCACGGGGACCAGAGCCTTTTCGGCCAGAGCGCCGTGGCCGATCTCACGACGGCCGGGGCTGCGGGAGGGACGGGCTTCGCCAACAGAGTAGCTGGGGAAGTTGTAGTGATGCATATAGCGCTTCTCGGTCTCTTCCCAGGTGGTGTCCAGCTCCTGAGCATCACGCAGGGTGCCCAGCGTGCAGATGGTCAGAACCTGAGTCTGGCCGCGGGTGAACATACCGGAACCGTGAACACGGGGGATCACACCGACTTCGGAAGCCAGAGGACGGACATCGGTCAGGCTGCGGCCGTCAACACGCTTGCCCTCGTCCAGAATCAGACGGCGGACAACGTACTTCTGCAGCTTGTACATACACTCGCCCAGCTCGGCCTTGGCATCGGGATAAATCTCGGCAAAGTGCTCGTTCACGTCGGCGGTGATGGCGTCGATGCGGGCGTCACGAACGGTCTTGTCGTCGGTATCGACGGCTTCCTTGACGGCGCTCATGGCGTAGCCCTTAACGGCCTCGAACATCTCCTCGGAGACCTTCATGCTGGGATAAACAGCGGGCTCCTTGAAGTTTTCGGCCTTGATGTTGCGGATGAACTGGATCAGATCCTGGATGACCTCGTGACCCTTCTTGATAGCGGTCAGCATCATGTCATCGGGGAACTCATCGGCACCGGCCTCGATCATGACCACCTTCTCCATGGAGCCGGCAACGGTCAGCTGCAGGACGGACTTCTCACGCTGCTCGCTGTTGGGGCAGACGATATAGCCATCTTCCTCGGTGTAGCCCATCATAATACCGGCGATGGGGCCCTTCCAGGGAATATCAGACACGGACAGGGCGATGGAAGCGCCCAGCATAGCGGCCACTTCGGGGGAGTTGTCGTGCTCTACGCTCATGACGGTGCAGTTGACGCACACATCGTTGCGCATATCGGAGGGGAAGAAGGGGCGGATCTGACGGTCGATCATACGAGAGGTCAGAATGGCCTTCTCGCCGGGACGACCCTCACGGCGCATAAAGCTGCCGGGAATGCGGCCCACAGCGTACAGCTTCTCTTCATAGTCCACGCTCAGGGGGAAGAAATCGATGCCGTCGCGGGGAGCCTTTGCCATGGTGACGCAGGTCAGAACGGTGGTGTCACCGAAAGAGACCAGAGCGGCACCGTTGGCCAGGCCGGCCATCTTGCCGAGCTCAACCTTGAGCTTGCGGCCGCCCAGGGTGGTTTCATAAATGCGATGCTCGGGGAAAGTTGCATGCTTTACCATTAGGGGTACCTACCTTTCAAAGTTTTGTATCCAGGCGCGACCCTTAGCATTTGAAGCTGCACAAAAGCTTCCGTTATTTGTAGTATATGCGACGCGTGCATACGCGCATATATTATATATAAGGTGTATTTTGCACACCTTCAACTGCTAATGGCGCTGCCGGGAAAGTTGTTTGTTTGAATTACGTTTTCGGATGGAGTGAAGGGGGGCGCAGACGCGTCCCCCTTCGATTTGCATTACTTACGCAGGTTGTTGGCAGCGACAGCGGTGCGGTAACGCTCGATGTCCTTGCGCTGCAGGTAAGCCAGCAGACGGCGGCGCTGGCCGACCATCTTCAGCAGGCCACGCTGGCTGTGCTTGTCATTCTTATGAACCTTCAGATGCTCATTCAGCTCATTGATGCGAGCAGTCAGAATGGCGACCTGAACCTCGGGAGAACCGGTATCGGTCTCGTGCAGGCGGCTGTTTTCGATGACGGAAGTCTTCTTTTCCTTCAGGATCATGGGGATATTCCTCCTAATAATATTTTTATCCTGGGTCTGAGTGAAGGCATGAGGAACATGGCGGCTTTGCCGCATAAACCCTGTCACTAAGTGCCCGGACAGTTACAAGGTATTTTACCATAGCTAACCTTAATTGTAAAGAAAAATTTGCAGTAGAAGACAAAAAAATAACACAGAAACCTTTATATAAAAAAATAAAACCAAAACAATAGTTATTATAGCCAAAAAACACAAAAAATATTAGGCTAAAACAACAGTTTTTACTTTTGCGAGGACAAATACTCCTGTTTTTGTTGACAAACCTCGTGTAAGAGGTCTAAAATAGCCAATACAAGCGTGCAGATAAATTCTGCAAAAAAGTAAAAGGAGAGAGCAAAACATGAAGAAGTATCTGGCTCTGCTGATGGCTGCTATGATGATTCTGTCCTGCCTGGCTGGCTGCGGCAACAACGATGCCCCCGCTGACAACGGCAATCAGTCCACTAACAACAATCAGACCAACACCAACACCAATACTAACACCACCCCTGAGGTCGAAGGCCCCCACGTTGGTCCCGACGGCCGTGTTGCTCGTGAGGATCAGACCTATCACAGCACCTATTCCTCTGAGCTGACCACCCTGAACTACCTGTCTACCGGTACTACCGCCAACCTGGTCGTCGGTGCTAACTGCATCGATCCCCTGGTTGAGAACGATCAGTACGGTAACATCGTCCCCTGCGGCGCCACCGAGTGGAGCATCGAGGACGAAGAGTACGTCAACTACGACGGCGAGACCGTTCTGGGCCAGAAGTGGACCTTTAAGATCCGTGAAGGCCAGAAGTGGTATGACTACCAGGGCAACGAGATGGGCGATGTGACCGCTCACGACTATGTTGCCGGTATCCGCTATGTTTCCAACGCTGTTTATGACTGCTCCAACTCTTACCTGGTGGAAGGCTGGGTCCGCGGCGCTGCCGAGGCCTGGGAGTACACCTACGCTGAGAGCGTTGCCGTTCCCAAGGGCCAGGAAGTCATCGACGCTGAAAACGGCAACTCCGAGTATGCCGTTGACGAGGCCGGTGTCATCTATGAGGTCATCTACAACGATGACGACACCGCTGTCGAGTCTTACGAAGAACTGCTGAAGGTTCTGCCCGAGGACGTCATGTGCGAAGCCATCGACGAGTACACTGTGGTCTATCATCTGGAGTCTCCCCGTCCCTACTTCCTGACCGCTATGGGCTTCGGCTGCTACTGGCCTGCTCCCGCTGATATGCTGGAGACCTGGGGCGCCAGCTTCGGTACCGACAACACCACCATGTGGTTCAACGGTGCTTACATCCTGTCTACCTTCCAGTCTCAGCAGTCCCGTATCTACACCAAGAACGAGAACAACTGGGATGCCGAGAACATCCACATCACTGCTATCGAGCAGACCTACAATGCTGACTCCGCCGCTGTTTCTCCCCAGCTGTATCTGGCTGGCGAGATCGATGGCGTCGACGTCGACGCTGACCTGCTGACCGCCTGGCAGGCTGATCCCGAGCTGGCTCAGCAGCTGTCTCCTACCCGTGTCACCTCTGACTACTCCTACTTCTACGGCTTCAACTTCGAGCCTCGTTTCGACGAGCAGTATGAGCCCGCCAACTGGTCTGTCGCTGTCAACGTTGAGAACTTCCGTCAGGCTATCAAGGCCGGTCTGAACCGTCAGCTGCTGTACCAGGTCTCCTATCCCAACAACTACAACGAGCTGATCGAGAACACCGTTTCTCCCTCTGCTTCCTATGTTCATAACGGCAAGGACTATGTCACCTACGGTGATCTGGCTCCCATCTCTGCTAAGGACAGCTTTGATGAAGCCGCTGCTGTTGAGTACATGAAGAAGGCTATTCCCGAGATCCAGGCTGCCGGCGGTCACTTCCCCGTCATCATTCTGGTTCAGTACAACGGCGGCACCGAGTGGGGTTCCCGTTGCACTCTGCTGCAGCAGACCATGCACAACCTGTTCAACACCGACGAGCTGAAGGCTCTGACCGGTGGCAATAACGTTATCGACATCCAGATCAACAACTTCGGTTCTCAGGGCTTCCTGTCCGGTACTCGCCGCGCTGGTAACTACTGCCTGCAGGAGCTGAACTGGGGCGCTGACTACTCTGACCCCGAGACCTGGACCGATCCCTTCGTCTACGGCAGCAACTACATCTTCTCTTATGACACCACCGCTAAGTACGGTGTGAACACCAAGACCGCCGAGACTCTGGCTATCCACGAGGAGTATGAGCGTCTGGTCGCAGAGGCTAAGAAGCAGACCGCTGATATGGATGCCCGTTATGAGGCTTTTGCTAAGGCCGAGGCTCTGCTGATCAACCATGCTTTCATCATCCCCTACGGCATCACCGGCGGCGGCTATCAGGCTACCAAGCTGAACACCTTCGAGGGTCAGTTCGCTACCTATGGTCAGGCTACCAGCCGTTACAAGGGCCAGTGGATCTATGAAGAGGCTATGAGCGAAGATATGTACTACGCTCAGCTGGAGGCTTGGAACAACGCCGTTAACGGCAACTAATTGATATCGCGCAAATTAACGTAACTCAGTAATTGACTTACAAGCGGCCCTGTCCTGCAGGCGCGGGACAGGGCCGCAGACCGTTAAACTTGAGAAAACCGCGGGCAAAGCCCGTACTTATTAAGGGGTTAATGTAATGATCAAGTATTCGTTGAAACGACTGGCCCGCTCGATGCTCACCATCGTGATCATCCTGACTGTCCTGTTCGCAATGCTGCAGGTCATGCCCATCGAAGGTTATTTCAACAACTTCGACAAGCTGTCTCAGCAGCAGATCGACCAGGGCCTCCGTGAGCTGGGCCTGAAAGATCCGCTTTATGTTCAGGTTGGTCGTTTCCTGCTCAACCTGTTCAAGGGTGATTTGGGTGTGTCTCATCGCTATCGTGAGAATGTACCCATCACCACCATTCTGGCAGACAAGATTCCTGTCTCCTTCCGTTTCGGTTTGATTTCTATGGCAGTTTCTCTGCCTCTGGGTATGATCCTGGGTGTCCTGATGGCTCTGAACAAGGGCGGTCCTCTGGACAAGATCGGTAATGCCTATATCGTTGTTATTCAGGCAGTTCCCAACGCCATTTACTTCCTGCTGATCCAGGTGTACGGCTCCGAACTGCTGAACTGCTCCATGCTGTACCGTGAAGGTAAGCCCATTACCATGGTTCTGCCCATTCTGACTCTGGCTATGCCTTCCATCGCCAGCTACGGTATGTGGTTGCGCCGTTATATGGTTGACGAAACCAACAAGGACTACATCAAGCTGGCTCGTGCCAAGGGTGTTCCCAACACTACCATCTGGTTCAAGCACGTGTTCCGCAACTCTTTCGTTCCCATGATCCAGACCATCCCCGGCTCTCTGCTGATGACCATCTCCGGCTCCATCTACACCGAGTCCCTGTATTCCATCCCCGGAATGGGCGGTCTGCTGGTTGACGTTATCAAGCGCCAGGACAACAACATGGTCCAGGTTCTGGTCCTGCTGTTTGCCGTTATGGGTATCGTCGGCCTGCTGCTGGGTGATATCGCCATGACTCTGGTGGATCCCCGCATCAGCTTTACCAAGAAAGGAGGCGCTCGCTAATGGCTCATACTTTGCAAGATAAACTGACCGAAAAGCTGGAAGAGGGCGTAAACAACAGCCTTTCTGCTGCTCTGTCTGACAAGGACGATCTGACTGCTGAAGAGATCGCCGCTCTGTCTCCCGCCGAGTTCACTCT
>JAGAVA010000061.1 GCA_017620505.1 Clostridia bacterium | reverse complement strand
TTTGTTTTTCCTCTCCTATGTCCTTGGTCATTTCTTTATAACCGGGAGCTTTGGGCCATATTATGTACTGTTTCTCCGCCATTTCTTAAAGCTGACATATTTCATTCTCGCTACCACCCTCGCCCTTTTCGGTGTTTTCTCCACCGGCCTGTCTCTTTACCGCCTGCGAAAAGACAAATGAACAGAAAAAAGCACCCGTTCGGGTGCTTTTTCTTTACTTCATCAGCATTTCTTTTTTTGCCACCGGCGAAAGCTCCACCAACAGGGGGTCGATGCCCGTGCCGTAGGGCGCACGCCATGTCTGCAGCTCGTCCAGAACGGCCTGTTCGCCCCGGGGCAGGGTGACCCGTGCCACAAGGCCGCCGCCTTCGCCGCTCATGAGCATCATCTGGCCGCCGTGGGCATCCACATAGGCCCTTGTCAGCTCCAGACCCAGTCCCAGGCCGCCGGTACTGCGGGGATCTTCCTGTCCCACCACCCGGTTCACATCCCGGAAGAGATCGCCGCCCATGCCGCAGCCTCGGTCAGCTACCGAAAGCACGGCGTCGCCGTTGTCCCGCTGCTGCAGGGTAACGCTGACAGCGCCCCCGTCTTTCTGCGCCAGAATGGCATTGGACAGCAGGTGCAGCATCACACTGCGCACCCGGTCGGCATCCACACGGCACTGCACCGGCATATCGGGCAGGCGATAATGCAGCTCGATATTCCATATTTCGCAATAGGGCCGCACCTGTTCCAGCAGATCCCGGCAGAATTCTTTCAGATCCACCTCGCTGTAATACAGCTGCAGCTTGCCGCTCTCCACCAGCGCCAGTTCTTCCACATTGCGGGACATCCGCAAAAGCCTGTAAAGATGCAGCTGCAGAGCCGCCAGTGCAGGCTCCTGCTGGGGCGAAGCGCTGTCCCGCAGCAGCTGGGCCGCAGGCATGAGCACCCCCAGTTCCCGATCCAGCTCCCGGGCCAGAAACAGCCCCATTCCGGCGGGTCTGATGCGGTTTTTGTCCCCATTGACAGGGAACAGAGCGATCTGGATGCCGTCGCCGTCCTCCCAGGGCTCTGCACGGCAGTTAAAGGCCTGCCCGTGCATCTCGCACCGGAAGGCATAAGGATTGCCCGCCAGCGTTTCGGCGATCAGCCGTGCGGCGGTGGCATCCTCCAGAAAATCATTCAGGTTCCGGCCGCTGAGATCCTCCTCGATCATCAGCTTCAGCGGGCCGCTGGCATAGCGCACCCGGCCGGAGGGCGTGCACAGCAGATAGGCTTCCGCGGTGAGGATATGCTCCCGGAAGGCAGTCAGCCCTGCGGGTTCTTTGTTCTCGTTCATGAACGTCCTTCCTTTCCGCGAAAAAGCGCGATTTTTGTTGCTCTGATTGTATGATAATTCATCATTGGCCATTTTGCAACGATAAATTTGGCAAAAGTGCATTGTCAGTTTTGGTCGAGTACCCTTGCTTTTGGGCGAAGGGTGGGCTATAATAATGATACATAGTGTTTCAACGGATTTATCAATTATAAAACGATGGAGGCAGATTTATCATGAGAACGATCGCAATCAATGGTTTCGGCCGTATCGGCCGTCTGGTTTTCCGGGAGATCCTGCGCCGCAATGACCCCGATATGCGCGTGGTCGCCATCAACGGTCACCGTATGACCCCCGACTACATGGCATATATGCTGAAGTACGACACCGTCCACGGCCGTCTGGATGCCGAAGTCACCTACACCGAGGACAAGCTGATCGTCAACGGTCAGGAGATCGCCGTCATTCAGGGTGACGACCCCGCCGCCAACCCCTGGGCTGAGCTGGGTGTTCAGTACGTCATCGAGTCCACCGGTAAGTTCAAGACCGTGGAAACTGCCAGCGCCCACATCAAGGCCGGCGCCCGCAAAGTCATCATCACTGCTCCCTCCGACGACGCTCCCATGTTCGTTATGGGCGTTAACCACGACAAGTATGATCCTTCCATGACCGTGGTTTCCAACGCCTCCTGCACCACCAACTGCCTGGCTCCCGTTGCCAAGGTTCTGAACGACAACTTCGGCCTGAAGGACGGCCTGATGTCCACCATCCACGCCGCCACCGCCACCCAGAAGGTGGTGGACGGTTCTTCCAAGAAGGACTGGCGCGGCGGCCGTGCCGCTTTCGGCAACATCATCCCCTCTTCCACCGGCGCCGCCAAGGCTGTCGGCAAGATCATCCCCGAACTGAAGGGCAAGCTGACCGGCATGGCTTTCCGTGTTCCCACGCTGGACGTTTCCTGCGTGGATCTGACCTGCAATCTGGAAAAGCCCACCACCTATGCTGAGATCTGCGCCGCCATGAAGAAGGCTTCTCAGGAAGGTCCTCTGAAGGGCATTCTGGGCTACACCGACGAGGACGTGGTGTCCAGCGACTTCACCACCGATCCCCATCCCTCTATCTTTGACGCCAAGGCCGGCATCCAGCTGACCGACACCTTTGTGAAGGTTGTTGCCTGGTACGACAACGAGTACGGCTACAGCGCCAACACCGTCAACCTGCTGGAGTACATGGACGAGATGGATCACAAGTAAAAAACGCATCTTTTTTTCGGACGAGCCATCCGGCTCGTCCGTTTTTTTGCGTACAAGCCTTATTTTTTCTCTGAATTTTCAGAAAACCTATGGCGTCTTACAGAAAAATGTTGTAAAATATGGGGTAAGATAGGAATCGTATATCCGTTTTGAATTTATATAGGAGTTTCATTCATGTTTGAAATCGTAACCCAGGAAACCCTGCCTCTCTTTGAGGCGTTTATCGAAGGCCATCCCAAGGGCCATTTCCTCCAGTCCAAGCAGTGGGCGCCTGTCAAGCCCGACTGGACCTGGGAGGGCATCCTCAGCCGGGATGAGGAGGGCAATGTCCGGGGCGCCATGAGCGTGCTCATCCGCAAGATGCCCGGTGTGCCCTACAAGCTGATGTACGCCGCCCGCGGCCCGGTGTGTGATCTGGACGACCGGGATGCCATGAAGGATCTGACCAACGGCGCCGCCGTTCTGGCAAAAAAGAACAATGCCTACGCCCTGCGCATCGACCCCGATGTGCCCTCTGACCAGACCGGCTTTATCGAGCTGATGAAGAGTCTGGGCTATGCCCACCACCCCGGCGATAAGGACTTCAACGGCATCCAGCCCTGCTACGTCTTCCGGCTGAACGTGAAGGACAAGACCGAAGAGGAACTGCTGGCCGCCTTCCACTCCAAGACCCGCTACAATCTGCGCCTGTCTGCCCGCAAGGGTGTCACCGTCAGACTGTGCGGCAAGGAAATGCTGGAAGACTTTACCCGCATCATGAAGGCCACCGGTGACCGGGACGGCTTTATTACCCGCCCCCAGTCCTATTTTGAGACCATGATGGATGCTTTGGGCGAAAATGCCCGTCTGTATATGGCCTTTTGGGAGGACGAACCCATCGCCGGCACGCTGGCCATCCATTACGGCAACAAGGTGTGGTATCTGTATGGCGCTTCTGCCAATGAGCACCGCAACGTGATGCCCAACTATCAGCTCCAGTGGGAGATGATCCGCTGGGCGCTGGAGACCAAGAGCGACATTTACGACTTCCGCGGCGTGTCGGGCGATCTGAGCCCCGACAATCCCCTGTACGGCCTGTACCTGTTCAAAAAGGGCTTTGGCGGCGATCTGGTGGAGTTCTGCGGCGAGTTCGAGATGATTTATAACAAAACCGCTGATTTTATTGTCAACAAGGCGCTGGGCACCGCCCGCACCCTGCGGCGCAAGCTGAAACAGCTGAAAAACCGGGATCAGGAGCGCAAGCACAAGGAAGCCGTCTCCGCCCGGGGCGCCAACACCACCGAAGAGAAAGAGTGAGCTGATCCGAGGGGAGGATCGATATGAAAACCCTGCTGGTAGAAAAAAATAAGATCCGCGCCAATCTGGAAACCATCAAGGCCAAGGCCGGCAAGGCGCAGGTCATCGCTGTGCTCAAGGCCAACGCTTACGGACTGGGACTGCAGGAGATGGCGCAGCTGTGCCGTGAGGCCTCCATCCGCCGTTTTGCCGTCACCGAGCCGGAGGATGCCGTCCGTCTGCGGGACTGGGGCTTTGGCGAGGAGGAGATCATCGTTCTGCGGTCCACCGCCAATGCCGACGAGATTCGGCAAATTCTTCAGTCCGGTGCCACCGCCACGGTGGGCTCTTACGACGCCGCGCTGGCGCTCAATGGTCTGGCGGAAAGCGAGGGCATGGTCTGTGATGTGCACATCAAGGTGGACACCGGCATGGGCCGCTATGGCTTTTTGCCCACCGAGATCGACCGCATCCTCAGCGTCTACCGCTATCTGACCAATCTGAATGTCACCGGTACCTATACCCACTACGCCAACGCCTTCAAGAGCGTGAAAAAGACCCAGCTGCAGCTGGATGCCTTTCTGAGCGTGGTGGAAAAGATCCGCGCCGCCGGTTTTGAGCCGGGTATGCTGCACGCCTCCAACTCTGAGGCCATGTTCGGCTGCAAGACCGACAATCTGGATGCCGTCCGCATCGGCTCGGCTCTGGGCGGTCGGGTCATCGCCAAGGGTGACCACGGCCTGCAGCGTACCGGACGGCTGCAGAGCGAGATCTCGGAAGTCCGCTGGCTGCCCACCGGCTGTCCCGTGGGCTACGGCAGCGCCTTTGTGACCAAGCATCCCACCCGGGTTGCCATCGTTCCTGTTGGCTCTGCCGACGGCTATATGGTGGAAAAGGCACGCTCCGGCTTTGGCTTCAAGGAGTGCTTCCGGGCGGCCTGCTCGGCAATGCTGTCCTTCTTCCGCCGTCGGAAATATTATGTGACGATCAACGGCAAGCGGGTTCCGGTCATCGGTCATGTGGGTGTCAATCACACCGCCATTGACGTGACCGATGTGGAATGTGCTCCCGGCACGGTGGTACAGTTGGATGCCGCGCCTCTGTTCGTTCCCGCCTCCATCCCCCGGCAATACATCGACTAAATTTCCCAACACTGCATAAATTTGAACTGTTTCTATAAAGAAAGCGAGGAAAATACTATGAAAATGATCCTTGGTATCCTGAACACCGATGACGCTCCCGTGGTCATCCAGCATCTGAACAAGGCCGGCTATTTCGTCACCCGCCTGACCACCTCCGGCGGCTTCCTGCGTGCCGGCAACGCCACCATTCTGGTGGGCGTGGAGGACGAAAAGGTGCAGCCCGTCATCGACATCATCCACCAGTACTCCCGCAGCCGCAAGCAGCTGATGCCCACCACCTCTGAGGCCGGCATCGGTTTCTTCCCCACCATGCCTGTGGAAGTGCAGGTAGGCGGCGCTACCATCTTTGTGCTGGACGTGAACCACTTCGAGAAGTTCTGATGCGACTGCCTCATCTTTTGGGCAATTCCCGGCTGAAGGAGGCTTTGGCCTCTCTGCCGCCCAGCGGCGTTGGCTCTGCCGTACTGCTGGACGGCCCTGCCGGCATCGGAAAGCGCACGGCGGCCGCCGATCTGGCGGCCGGTCTGTTGTGCCCCCAACCAAACGGCCCTTGTGGTGTGTGTCCCTCCTGTAAGCGGGCAAGCGCCGGCTCTCATCCCGATCTGATCTGGCTGAAGGAGTCCGAGCCCAGCAAGGGCGTCAAGCTGGAGCAGGTGCGCCAGCTGCGGGCACAGAGTTTTCTGCGCCCTTCCGAAGCCCCCTTCAAGGTCTTTGTGATCCCGCAGGCCGACCGCCTGAATCTTCCCTCGCAAAATGCCCTGCTCAAGGTATTGGAGGAGCCTGCCTCCTCTGTTTTTGTGTTGCTCTGCGAAAACCGCGAAGCCATGCTGCAGACCGTCCGCTCCCGGTGCAAGACCTTCCGTCTGGCGCCCCTGGAGCAGCAGGAGCTGCTGGCCGAGCTTTCCAGACGCTGTGATTCCTCCGCAGATGCCCTGCGCGCTGCCGCCGCCCAGTCGGGTGGACTTTTGGGGCGTGCGCTGGACATTCTTTCCGGTCAGGAAAAGGCCGGACATACTGCCGCCCGTGCCTTTTGTCAGGCGCTCAGGGGCGACGAACTGGGCATTTTTCTCGCCTGTCAGGAGCTCAGTAAGCTCCATCGGGAGGAATATGCCGATTTTTGCGACGAAAGCTGCCGCCTGCTGACCCGGTCTGTGATGCTGACCGGCAGCCGGCGTTCTGTGGATATTTTTGAATATTTGGAAAAACAGCGCGCCATGCTGAACCAAACCCCCTCGGTGACCGCCCTTGCCGGTGCACTGGCGGCCTTTTGCGGCGGGCTGTAAGATACGGAGGTATTATGACTGAAGTGATCGGCGTCCGATTTAAAAAAGTCGGAAAAGTCTATTATTTTGATCCCTGCGGTATTCAGGTCAAAAACGATGCAGCCGTCATCGTGGAGACCGCCCGGGGACAGGAATACGGCGAGGTTGCCATGGCAAACAGTCAGGTGGAGGACAGCAAGATCGTCCAGCCCCTGAAAAAGCTGGTGCGCGTGGCAACCGAGGCCGACAAGAAAACCATGGAGCAAAACCTGCAGTTTGAGAAGGATGCCTTCAAGGTCTGCGAGGAAAAGATCCAGAAGCACAAGCTGGACATGAAGCTGGTGTCGGTGGAATACACCTTTGACCGCAGCAAGATCCTGTTCTATTTCAGCGCCGACGGCCGTGTGGACTTCCGGGAGCTGGTGAAGGATCTGGCCGGCGTGTTCCGCACCCGTATTGAGCTGCGGCAGATCGGTGTCCGGGACGAAGCCAAAATGATCGGCGGTCTGGGCATCTGCGGCAGACCCCTGTGCTGCAGCGCCTTTTTGGAGAGCTTCCAGCCGGTGTCCATCAACATGGCCAAGGATCAGGGTCTGTCCCTCAATCCCACCAAGATTTCCGGCACCTGCGGCAGACTGATGTGCTGCCTGAAGTATGAAAACGACGCTTATCAGGATCTGCTCAAGCAGACCCCGCCCAACGAAAGTCTGGTGGACACCCCCTACGGTCGGGGCACCGTCATGGATACCTCCCTGCTGCGGGGCACCTGCCGGGTACGCATGATGAACAGTTCCGATGCCCCCGTCACCGTTCCCTGTGACCAGTGCACCGTGCTGCGCCGTGGTCGTGACAAGGGCGAGCCGCTGGATCTGCCTGCGCCCCCCATTCCCCAGCCTCAGCCCAAGGCCGAATCGGTGTCTGCAGAGCCGGAGACCCCCAAAGCCGAGCAGAGCGAGCCCAAGCCCCGCCGCGACCGGGAGCGCCGCCGCCCCGAAAACCGGGAAAACCGCGGCGAGCGGCCCCAGAATCACAAGCCTGCCGAACGCCGGGACAAGCCCAAATCCGACAAGCCGGAAAACAAGCCCCGTCCCCAGCAGGACAAGCCCAAGGCACAAAACGACAAGCCCAAAAAGGACAAGCCCCAGCAGGAGGCAAAGCCCGTTGAGGGCGCACAGGCTCTCAAAGAGGGCGGCGACCACAAGCGCCGCAACCATCGGGGCGGCCGCCGCAACTACCGGGGCGGAAACAAGCCCCAGGGCGGCAAGCCTCAGGCTCCCAAAGCGGAATAAATCAACCATCACCCCGGCAGGCAGTTGCCTGCCGGGGTCTGCCACATGGGTAAATCTATATGAATCGAGTAAAAAATGCCTTTGAACCCAGTTTTCTGAAAACCATCTTCCGCACGGCCTTTCCCATCGCCATGCAGTTTTTCCTGGCCTCTGCCGTCAATCTGATCGACGTGGTCATGATCGGCTCGCTGGGCGACAGCGCCGTTGCAGCCTCGGGCGGAGCCAACCAGATCTTCTTTTTGCTCAACCTGATGCTGTTCGGCATCAATTCGGGCGCTTCAGTGTTCCTGTCCCAGTTCTGGGGTACCCGGGATCTGAAAAACGTCCGCCGCACCATTGGTATGATGTACCTGTTGGGCTCGGTGGCGGTCACGTTGTTCACCCTGGGAGCGCTGCTGGCACCCCGGTTTCTGGTGGGCTTTTATGTGCATGAGGAGCCTGCTCTGTCCATGGGCGCCTCCTACCTGCGCATCGTGGGCATCAGCTATCCGGTGACAGCGCTGAGCATGATTTTGTCCATGGTCTGCCGCTGCACCGGCGACGTGTCCATCCCCACCCGGGCCTCCATGCTGTCCATTGTCATCAACGTGGTGGGCAACGCTCTGCTGATCTTCGGTCTGTGCGGCTTCCCTGCCCTGGGCCTGGACGGCGCGGCCATCGCCACCGCCATCGCCCGTACCGCCGAATGTCTGTTTTTGGTGATCATCATCTATCAAAAGAAGCTGCCCGGTGCGGCAAAGGTCAAAGAACTCTTTGCCTTTGACAAAAGCTTTGTTTCCAAGTATATCAAGACGGCCTGGCCGGTTCTGCTCAACGAGATTCTGTGGAGCACCGGCATCTCCCTGTACTCGGTGGCCTACGGCCTGCTGGGTACCGAGGCGCTGGCGGCTGTGCAGATCTCCAACACCGCCATCCAGCTTCTGTTTGTCTTTACCCGCGGTCTGAGCAACGCCTGCGGCATTTTTGTAGGCCGGACGGTGGGCGCAGGCGACCGGGAACAAGCCATTGATTACGGCTACCGCTTTGCCATTTTGCTGCCAGTAGTGGGACTGTGTACGGGTCTGATTCTCATCGCCATCCATCCGCTGCTTCTTTCCCTCTATCAGGTTTCTGCGGAAACGCTGGCCATGGTAAAAGCCCTGCTGATCCTGCAGGCGCTCATGGGCACCGTCAAGGCCGACAGCATGGCGCTGGTGGTAGGCATCTTCCGTGCCGGCGGCGACACCCTGTTTGCTTGCCTGCTGGACACCGGAACGGTGTGGCTGGTGGGCGTGCCGCT
>JAGAVA010000060.1 GCA_017620505.1 Clostridia bacterium | reverse complement strand
TCAAATTCATCTTGGTCCATTTCTTTTCCATATCGGCCACCAGAGCCATCTGACTCCGGGCGCGGACCAGGTTGTGCTCCGGATAGGCGATCTTGCTGAAGTAGAGGTCGCCGTCCAGGTAGTCCTTCAGGAAACGGACAGCCAGCTCCAGGGTCATCACATAAGCACCCAGGGGCAGCATAGCTACCTCCATATTGGTCAGGGAAGGTGCAGCCTCCAGGTAACCCCGGGTGTACACCTCAAACAGATGCAGATCCAGCCCCATTTTGCTGGTATCCGGCTCATCCTCCATAGCGGTAGCTGCGCCAAAGCGGATGGAGTCGCCAAAGTCGTAAAGACTGGAGCCGGGCATAACGGTGTCAAGATCCAGCACGCACAGACTCTTTCTTGTCTTGTTGTCCAAAAGAACGTTGTTCAGCTTGGTGTCATTGTGCGTAACACGCAGGGGCAGAATACCGGAGGAGAGCATCTTCTGCAGAATGCTGCCGCTTTCTTCCCGTGCCAGCAGGAAATCGATGTCCTTTTGTACGTCTGCCACCCGGCCAACGATATCCATATCCACAGATTCCTTAAACTGAACATACCGGTCGACGGTGTTGTGGAAATTGGGGATGATCTCGTAAAGGGTGTCAGCAGGGTAGTCCGAGAGCAGCTCCTGAAATCTGCCGAAAGCCAGCGCGCTCTGATAAAAGTCCTCGTCGCTTTCCGGCATATCCAGGGTAAAGCCGCCGACGAAATCATACATTCTCCAAAATTCGCCGTCACAGCCCTTGTGATAGTAGCGGCCGTCCTTGGCGGGGATAAAGTGCAGGGTCATCCGGGGATCCTCTACACGCTGGCGGAGGTAGTTGGTAACAGCGCTGGTGTTCGCCATCACCCGAATGGGGTTTTTGAAGACGTATTTGTTGATGCGCTGAAGCACGTATTTGGAACCGGTTTCGGTGGTAATGCAGAAAGTGTTGTTGATGTGACCGTGGCCGAAAGCCTTGCAGTCAACCGGGGTGCTGTCTGTCTGGAAAGCATAGGCTGCCTTCTCGATATACATAGAATTCACCTCAATATTATGATAGAAACCCACAGGTTGTGGCATTTCACCCTATACTATAACACATGAGATCCGGAAAAGCAAATACAAAAGCGTTAAAAAGTGTCTTAAAAACAGCGAATAATCAGCCGAAAATGGTGCAAAGGGTAAAAGGTGATTTTTTTGGAGGGGGATGATTGACTTTTTGGGGCGCAGTCTGTATAATATTTTCGGAAAATTTAATAAAGACGGGTATCCGTCTTTCAAAGAAAGGAAAATTTGCCATGATTTACAGTACTGAAGTACAGCACATGTGCCCTGTAGGCAAAGGTGCTTACCACGGTCCCGCTCCCATTCCTGAAGAGGGCAAGTGGGTGCAGGTCAAGCAGATCAGCGATGTCAGCGGTTTCACCCACGGCATTGGCTGGTGTGCTCCCCAGCAGGGCTGCTGCAAGCTGACCCTGAACGTGAAGGAGGGCATCATCGAGGAGGCTCTGGTCGAGACCCTGGGCTGCTCCGGTATGACCCACTCCGCCGCTATGGCTTCCGAGATCCTGATCGGTAAGACCCTCCTGGAGGCTCTGAATACCGACCTGGTTTGCGACGCCATCAACACCGCTATGCGTGAGCTGTTCCTGCAGATCGTCTATGGCCGCAGCCAGTCTGCCTTCTCCGAGGATGGCCTGGCAGTTGGCGCTTCCCTGGAGG
>JAGAVA010000059.1 GCA_017620505.1 Clostridia bacterium | reverse complement strand
GAACGGGCGGAGTCGTAGGCTGCGCCAACGCTCCGCTTGCGGACTGGATTGGATAGAAAGGCCGCTGGTTCTCCCTGCAAAAAGAAAGCACCCACTTATTTCCAAGTGAGTGCAATCTGGTACGCCCGACTGGAGTCGAACCAGCGGCCTTTAGAGTCGGAGTCTAACGCTCTATCCAACTGAGCTACGGGCGCGTACCTTATTCAGAACAAATGGAATTATATCACAACTTTGCCAATTTGTAAATCCCAAAAGCGCAAAAACGTTCGTCAAAATCTGCACACAGACTTTACAAGGGTTTTACATTTTGTAGAAGCATTTTACTTGAGGCTTCCGGGTGGGTATGCTATAATAAAATGCGATAAGAAAAGAAATAAGAGATCATCACGCAGGAGGTGTGATACACATGAGTATGACTTATGAGCAAATTAAAGACAACGAAACCATCCAGATTTATATTGCCCAGGCAGACAAGTCGCTGGCGGCGCTGGGCTTTACCGAGCACAGCTTTGCCCATGTGACCCGCGTGGCTGAAATGGCGGGCTACATCCTGTCCACTATGGGCTATGAGCCCCGCACGGTGGAAGTGGCTAAAATCGCCGGTTATCTGCACGATATCGGCAACCTGGTGAACCGGGTGGATCATAGCCAGAGCGGCGCTGTGATGGCCTTCCGTCTGCTGGACAATCTGGGCTTTGATCCGTTGGAAATCGCCACCATCGTTACCGCCATCGGCAACCACGACGAGGGCACCGGCGTGCCGGTGGACGAAGTGGCTGCTGCACTGATTTTGGCCGACAAGTCGGACGTGTGTCGCAGCCGTGTCCGCAATCAGGATATCCAGAACTTTGATATTCACGACCGGGTCAACTATTCGGTCACCAAGTCGGAATTGAAGATCAACGAGGCGCATACGCTGATCAAGCTAAAGCTGACCGTCGACACCCGGTTCGGCTCGGTGATGGATTATTTTGAGATCTTCATGGGCCGTATGCTGCTGTGCCGCAAGGCCGCCGAAAAGCTGGGTCTGCAGTTTAAGCTGATGATCAACGAACAGCAGCTGATCTGATTGATAAAAATGAAGCGGGAGGCAATCGCCTCCCGCTTTTGCTTTACGCTTTTTTCTGGGTTTCTACCGTCAGATTGCGGCACCATTTGCCCTGTTTATACCGGGCAAAGCCGATGCCCATACGCACCAGCTGCTCGCACTGGATGAGGGCGAACAGTCCGGCGATGGTCTGGATACCCAGGGTGTAAACGCCGGTAAAGGCCAGGGGCACACCCACCAGCCACAGTACGCCGCAGTCCAAAAACATTAGGAACAGCGAATCGCCGCCGGCGCGCAGGGTGGACATAAAGATCACGTTGAACAGGCGGCAGGCCACCCGGATAGAGAACATCCGCACCATGGTCACCGAAGCTGCCGCCACCGCCGGATCGGTCAGACCAAACAGCGATACCATGGGAGCGGCAAACAGGGCGATCAGGGTAGCCATCAGCACAGCCAGCGCGCCCGACAGGGGGAACAAATACCGGACAGTGCTGCGGGCACCTTCCAGATCCTTTTTGCCCAGCTGTTCGCCCACCAAAAGACCGACCGCGTTGTTCATGCCCATAACGGCGATGTAGAAGAAGCTGCCCACCGTGTTGCCGATCTTGTAGATCTCCAGCGCCGAGCCACCCAGCAGACCGTAGGCCTTGACGAACATGGTGTTGCCCAGTCCGAACAGAGCCTCGTTGGCGATGAGGGGAATCATGCGGCGGACGATGGGGGTCAGGAAGATAAAGTCCCAGTCGGTCAGCTCTTTCAGCGAGCCCAGGAAGGGCTGCTTGGTGATAAAAGCATAGGCGATGTGAGCCGCCGCACCGCAGCCGTTGGCGATCACGGTAGCCAGTGCCGCACCGGCAACGCCCATTCTGGGCAGACCCAGATGACCGAAAATCAGCAGGAAGTTCAATGTAGCGTTGATGATGTTGATGCCGAAGCCGATATACATGGGAACCTTGGTCTTGTGGATGGCCCGATACATAAAGGTAAAGGCACTGATGATGCTGTTAAAAATGTAGCCGCAGCAGGTGATGCGCAGATATTGCCAGGCCAGCCCGATGATATTGCTGTCACCGCTGCTGTAAAAATGCAGGATGCTTTGTCCGAACAGCTGCGCCACCGAGAAAAACACCAGAAAATTCAGGAAGTTCATCAACAGCTGGAAGCCGAAACACTTTTTCAGACTCTTCCAGTCCCGTGCGCCGAAAAACTGGGCGGAGTAGATGTTGATGCCCGAGTTGATGCCGAAGGCTACCGTACCCAGCAGGTTGTCCAGCTGGGTGGCAACCGCCACAGCGCCCACGCCGCCCACATGGCTCACCATGATGGTGTCCACGAAGCCTGCGCCCTGGTTCAGAATCTGCTGGGCAGCCAGTGGCAGGGCAATGTTGGCAATCTTTTTGTAAAAGGCTCCGGGAGCCAGATAACGTTCTTTGAATTTTGTTGACATATCAATCACCCAAGGGGATTATACGCCCCTTTTTCCGAAAAAACAACCCTTTCGACGTTCCGTCGATTGCGGAATGCAGGGATTTTTGCTATCATACAGACAGAAGGGAGGGGAGACCATGGATCTGCAAAAGACCGGCGCTTTGATCGCCCGGGCGCGAAAAGAAAAAGGCCTGACCCAGCAGCAGCTGGCCAAACAGCTGCACATCAGCCACACCACCGTGTCCAAGTGGGAACGGGGCTTGGGTTTCCCCGAGGTCTCTCTGTTGGAGCCGCTGGCGCAAGCGCTGGGGCTGACACTGGCCGACCTGTTCCGGGGAGAACGGGATGCACAAACGGTTCAAACCGAAGAACTGGTGAAGGAAGCGGTAAAGGCAGCTGTGGAAGAGGTCCAGCAAAAGCATCGGAATACCCGCACGAACTTTCTTGTGCTGCTGTTTTGCCTGCTGCTGGTGATCGGTATGTCCCTATGGGCGATTGTTTATGTGAAAAACAAACCGATCGATCTGGATATTCGGGGAACCTATCAGAATACAGTGATTCCCATCGGTGACTATGGGGGCCGCCCGGAAGGCGGATATCTGATTCAATTGGCGGCACAAAACTGGAATGAGGAGCAGAGTTTTTCGCTTTATATTAACAGCTGCCTGGTAGACTCCGGAAATTGGGAGGAGCTTAAGCCCAACCTGTACCGGCTGACGGGTAAACAGTGTGTGTTGCTTGTGGAACTGCATCGGGACGGCAGTTTTTATCTCCAACTGCCGGGGCTGGAAGAGATCATTCTGATGAATAAGCTGAATGATGTGCCCATGTATAGCGGAAACCAGGAGCTCTGGAGCGACCTGAAAGCCGACTACCAAAAACTCCTCACCGGAGAATGAAATAAGCCCCCGCTCGGCTGAGCGGGGGCAATTTTGTACCTGTTTATTCGGCTTTTGCGGTGAATACAGCGTTTTCAGTGAGATTTTCGGGCTCTTCCTGGGTGAACAGGGTCTCCAGCTTGGCATTGTACTTCTCGTTGGCAACGGTGGCGTTGGGATCGGAATAGGGAGTCTCGCTGTCGCCCACAAAGTACATGATGTGGTAGCCGTATTCGGTCTCCACGATGCCGTGGTCGCCGGGCTGGCGGGCTTCATCGAAGCACCAGTCGTTGAAGTTGGTGACCATCTGACCGGGATAAATATCCTCGTACAGACCGCCGGTACTCTGAGAGCCGGGATCTTCGGTATGGGTGCCGGCCATGTTGATGAAGTTCTCCTCGGTGGGATCGGCCTGCCACTGGGTATACAGATCCTCAGCGCGGACTTTGGCGGCAGCCATGCTGTCGGCGTTGGAGGGATCCTCGGCCTGGATCAGAATATGGCGCACATTGACGCAATAGGAAACTTCGGCGTTCGGATCGTAGTTTGCCTCGTAAATGCTGTTATACAAATGGTCGGCATAGGCGCTGGCCAGCAGCATATCCCGGTTATATGCCTCGTAGCTGGCAACGTCGGTGCAGGGGTCAAACAGATTCTGGACGTAAGCGTCAGCGTCGGCATAGCCGTTGTCCACGGCATAGGTGTCCAGCTGGTCGATGTTGGTGCGCAGGTATTCCTCGTCCTCAGCACCAAGGGTAAAGCCGTTGGCCTGGGCATCCTGACACAAAAGCTTGGTCTGATGCCAGGTGTATACTGCCATGGAGGACAGATACTCATGCCAGGTCTGGGTCTCGTCAAAGGGCTGCTGATCAAAGGGCTTGGTCATGTCGATGTAGCTGTAAAAAGACGTGCCGTAGGTGTTGTAGAGGTTGTAGAACACATCCCAGTAGTAATAGATGAACTCCTGGTTCTTCAGCTCATGACCCTCGAAGGTGGCAACCACGGTATCCCAGCCGGGAACATCGGTGCCGCTGACACCATCGTTGGCAGCAAGCTGTGCGACGGGCTGCAGAATGGTGGCGGGAGTATCGGCGGGATTTTCGGTCTCGTCGCCCACGGGCTGCTGCACTTCGGTCTGGTTGACCTTGTGATAGGGATAGTGGGCAAAGGGATCGGAAAAGACCCGGTAGCAGCCAAACACCAGCAGCACCAGCAGAGCCATGTAGAGCACCATAAACAGGATGCCGCGGGGGCCTTCGCCTTTGTGAGCCTTGGCGGGAGCCACGGCGGGGACTTCGCGCACTTTTTCGGGCGCTTCGGTATGGAAGGGACTATGCAAAGTGATCACTCCTAAAGAAAAATACGAAGGTATCATACCACACCTGCGGAATAAATGCAAATGAAATACACATTGAGAAAACCGGGACAATATGGTAGGATAAAGGCGAGGGAGGTGTCTTCATGAAGCGATTCTTTGTGATGCTGCTGATCACGGCAGCTGTTCTGGGCTTTTCCATGCACTATCGGTCGGAAAGTATGTACGATCGAGGCAAAGTCGACGCCTTCCGGGAGAGCTATCTGGCGGGACAGGCCCACCGACAGGCCGGTTTGCCCATGGATCCGCACTGGAAAGCAGATTTCGATACACAGGCTTACTACGATCAGGCCCACGGGCTGTTCAATGATATTATGCCCTATTGCAAGGGGCGTTTGGTCTGGCGCAGCTCCGGCTATGAAAAAGGTTATCTGGGGCAGGAACCACGCTTTTGGGAGGGCGGCGATCTGGTCGACCTGACCGTGCCCCGGTGGGAGCCGTAAGAAAGGAGCGTTTGTCATGCCTGTGATTTCCATGCTGACCATCGGTCAGACCCCCAGACCGGACATTTCCGGCGATCTTCGGCAGCTTTTGCCATCCCATTGGGAGCTGCGGGAATACGGTGCGCTGGACGGTCTGACCCGCAGAGAGGCTGAGGCACTCTGCGGCTATGACGGGCAGGGAGAACTGCTGGTGACCCGGATGGCAGGCGATGCCCGGCAGATCGCGCTTTCGGCCGAAAAGGTCTTTGCACGGCTGCAAACCTGCATCACTTTGGCAGAAAAAGAAGGGGCAGACCTGCATTTGATGGCCTGCACCGGCAATTTCCCGCCGTATTTTCACGAAAAAACCATTTTATATCCCGGTGTTTGTCAGCGAAAAGCTGCCCTTGCTGTTGATGGCAGGGTAGGGGTGCTCATTCCCAATGCCGCCCAAGAGGAGCAGATCCGGGGCTGGTGGGCGGCCTGCGGTGCACCCCACGTGCTGCTGGAGGCGGCAGACCCCTTTGGTGCAGCAGCAGAGATAGAACGGGCGGCAAAAGAACTGAAGGAGCAGGGGGCGGAGGTGCTCTGTCTGGACTGCTTTGGCTATACGTTGGAGCACAAAGCGGCTGCGGAAGCGGCATCAGGCCTGCGCGCCGTGCTGCCCCGGGAGGTTTTGTGCCAAATGGCGAAGGAGGAGCTTTCATGTTTGAACTGACGAGAGAAAACGGACAGCAAATGCTGCTGGGCGGCTGGTTTTTAGGCGGCGGAGGCGGCGGACTGCCCGAGGGCGGACAGGAGATTTTGGAACTGGTACTCAAGACCGGTACGGTGCGTTTTGTTTCTCTGGAGGAGCTGGCCGGGGAGGATCTGCTGGTGACGGCCTCACTGGTGGGCTCGCCGGCTTCGCCCGATTCCTGTGTGGCAGAACATCATTATCGACAGGTATATCAAGACTTTTTGGCAGCCGATGACCGACCCATTGCTGCCTTTGTCACCAATGAAAACGGTGGTCACAGCATCACCAACGGCTGGATGCTGGCTGCCCTCACCGGACGTCCTATGGTGGATGCCGCCTGCAATGGGCGCGCCCATCCTACCGGCGTGATGGGAGCCATGGGGCTGCACGCCCTGCCCGGTTACCGTGCTCTGCAGACGGCAGCCGGCGGCAAGGGTGCCCGGGAGATCGCCCTGACGGTATCCGGTACGGTGGAACAGACCTCTGCTGTCGTGCGCAATGCCGCCACACTGGCGGGCGGTTATGTGACCGTTCTGCGCAACCCCGCCACCGTAGACTATTTCCGGGAAAACTCTGCCGTAGGCTGCATTTCGCAGGCCAGAGAGGTGGGTCAGATCTGGCAGGAAAACATGGAAACTGCAGACAAACTGCTGGCGGCACTCAAGGATCTGCTGGACTGCCGGGAGCTGGGGCGGGGCACCGTTCGGGACATCACTCTCAGGATTGAGGGCGGCTTTGACGTAGGTCTGGTGCAGGTGGACACGCCCGACGGCCTGCTGACGGTGGATTTCATGAACGAGTACATGACCGTCCAACAAAATGAACGGCGGCTGGCCACCTTCCCCGATCTGATCGCACTGATCGACACCGATACCCGTCTGCCGGTGTGCTCTGCCCAGCTGAAAACGGGACAAAAGGTGTCGGTGGTCTGCGTGCCACGGGAAAAGCTCAAGCTTGGCCGGGGAATGTTCCTGCCCGAGCTGTTCGAGCCCTGTGAAAAGGCCATGGGCAAAAAACTGTTTGGTGTGTAAATAAAAAATCGCCGGTTTTCCGTAATGCCGTTCGGTTAACAGAACACTGTCATTGCGAACAAGTCCGCAGACAGGTGTGGCAAACCGCTTCTCGGTGGGGAATACGGATTCCCACGCAAAAATGCCGCCTGTCAGGCGGCATTTTTACTCGGAATGACCCAATGGGTGCGATTTGTTTTCGTAACCGAACAGAATTGCGGTTTCCCGGCGATTTTTTTAATCAGGCTTTTTTCTGACGTTTGTCGATGAGCCAGCCCCACAGCATGACCACAGCGAACACGATCAGATACCAGAAGCAGCCCCACTTGTGGCTGACGATACAGGCCACCACCATAAAGATCGAGCCGCAGAAGGCCAGACCGGGCATGATGAACCGTTTGAGGACGGGCTGATCGGTTTCCTTGCGCATCCACTGGATGAACATGGGCAGATACATCAGATAGATGGTAATGATGGGCAGCTCGGTGGGGTCGAACACAAAGGCGCCGCTCCATGCTCCCGCCAGATTGGACAGGTAGAAATACAGGAACCAGACACCGCAGGCCATCAGCGCGATGATCGCGGAGTTGTGGGGCATATTGGTCTCTTTATCCACCTGAGAGAAGATGGCGGGGCGCATACCCTGACCGCGGGTGGCAAGAGCATACAGGCCGCGGGTGCAGCCCAGCATCAGACCGTTGCAGGTGCCCAGACAGGAGATGGCGATGAACAGGTTGAGAATATTGCCCAGCACGTTGCCGAAAATATTGGTAAAGGCAATGGTGGCGCCCTGATCGATCAGCTGCTGGTTGGAAGCGCCGCCGGCGACACCGATGTAATAGCACAGATAAACAGCCACGATGATGAAGCCGCCAATGATCAGCGCCTTGGGAAGATTGCGCTTGGCGTTCTTCAGCTCAGCATTGATGGAGGTGGCGATGATCCAGCCCTCATAAGCAAAGGCGGTAGAACAGACAGCGGCAAACAGAGGATTGCCGGAAACACCGCCGTCAACCACGGCAGTGTGGGTGAAGTTCTGCTGCAACATACCGGTGGACAGGCCGTAGATCACGCCCACCACAGCCATCAGTGCCAGCGGGATCAGCTTGATGATGGTGGTGCTGGTCTGAAACTTGCCGGCCAGCTTGGGGGACAGGCTGTTGAGGGTAAAGGTAAAGCAAAGGAAGAACAGCGTAAGCACCATACACTCGGGACCCAGGACGGTACCGCCCGCTGCGGCGGGGATCACCAGAGGCAGATCGGGGTTGACCGACACCAGAAATTCCAGGGTGTATCGGGCGGACAGCCAGGCCAGCGCCATGGTCAGGGTGGGATAATAGATGATGGTGGCAAACCAGCCCACATAATAGCCGTACTAGGGGCCGACGGTGGCTTCGGAATAGTCCACCAGACCGTTGACTCGTTCGTATTTCTGACCCATGAAAGCAAAGGTCAGCAGGCACACCAGCATAATGGCACCGCCGATCAGCCAGGCCAGGATGCCCAGCGGCATATCACCGCCGGTGCGGGTGAGGATGGTCTGTGCCTTGAAAAAGACACCCGAGCCAATGACGATACCCACCACCATGCAGATGGCGGTAAAGAGTCCGTATTTGCGCTCCAACTGATTGTTCATAACAGGAGCCTCCTTTTAAGGTTGGTTTCATACCTTTTATCATACCACGATTGAATTCACAAAAAAAGGCTTTGCCAGAAGAAAAAACTGTGTTATAATATTCGATTAGTAAAAAATATAAATTTAAGATATAAAGGAAGCGAAAACATGACCAAAATTGACATTTTTTCCGGTTTTTTGGGCGCTGGCAAGACCACGCTGATCAAAAAGCTCATTGAAGAAGCCTATCAGGGCGAAAAACTGGTGCTCATCGAGAACGAGTTCGGTGAGATCGGCATCGACGGCGGCTTTCTGCAGGATGCCGGTATCGAGATCACCGAGATGAACTCCGGCTGCATTTGCTGCAGTCTGGTAGGCGACTTCGGCAAGGCGCTGCGTCAGGTGCTGGAGCAGTACCATCCCGACCGCATCCTCATCGAGCCCTCCGGCGTGGGCAAGCTGTCCGATGTCATCCGCGCTGTGCAGGGTCTGGAGATGGAGGAGGCCGTCCTCAACGGCTTCACCACCGTGGCCGATGCCAACAAGTGCAAGATGTATATGAAGAACTTTGGTGAGTTTTTCAACGATCAGATCGGCCATGCCAGCTGCATCGTTCTGTCCCGTACCACCGGCATGAGTGAAAAGAAGCTGCAGGATGTGGTGGCTCTGCTGCGTCAGCACAATGAGACCGCCGACATCATCACCACTCCCTGGGAGGATCTGACCGGCGCACAGATTCTGGAGACTATGGAGAAAAAGAACACCCTGCAGGCTGAGCTGGAGCAGCTGGAGAAGGAAGCACACGAGCATCATCATCACCACGATCATGACGAAGAGTGCTGCTGCGGTCACGACCACGAGCATCATCATCACCACGATCACGACGAGGAATGCTGCTGCGACCACGATCACGAGCATCATCATCACGATCACGACGAGGAGTGCTGCTGTGGTCACGACCACGATCACGAGCATCATCATCACGATCATGACGAGGAATGCAGCTGCGGTCACGACCACGATCACGAACATCATCATCACGATCACGACGAGGAGTGCAGCTGCGGTCACGACCACGATCACGAGCATCATCATCACCATGACCACGATGAGGCGTGCAGCTGTGGTCACCATCATGATCACGGCCATCACCATCATCACGCCGACGAGGTCTTTACCTCCTGGGGCGTAGAGACCACCCGTAAGTTCACCGTGGAAGAGATCGAGGATATTCTGAGCCAGTTCACCAGCGGCATCTACGGCGCTGTGCTGCGTGCCAAGGGTATCGTTGCCAGCACTGACGGTCAGTGGATCCACTTTGACTACGTTCCCGGCGAGGAGAACGTCCGTCACGGCGCTGCCTCCACCATGGGCCGCCTGTGCGTCATCGGTTCCAAGATCGACACCAATGCCATGAAGGCACTGTTCGGGGTGGAATAAGATGGATTTGCCTGTCTATCTGTTTACCGGCTTTCTGGAGGCCGGCAAGACCAAGTTCATTCAGGAAACGCTGGAAGACGAGCGCTTCAACGCCGGCGAGCGCACCCTGCTGCTGCTGTGCGAAGAGGGCGTGGAGGAGTACAATCCCGACCTGTTTTCCGCGCCCAATGTGTTCATCGAAGTGCTGGAGGACGAAAGCCAGCTGAACCCCGATTATCTGGCCAAGCTGCAGATGAAGCACAATCCCCAGCGGGTGGTGCTGGAATACAACGGTATGTGGCTGCTGGATGACCTGTATAACAATATGCCCGAGGACTGGGTCATCTATCAGGAGATTTGCTTTGCCGACGCTTCTACCTTCCTCAGCTACAACGCCAATATGCGCCAGCTGACGGTGGACAAGCTGAAAAGCTGCGAAATGATCGTCTTCAACCGGGCCACCCCCGACCAGGACAAGATGGAGTTCCACAAGATCGTCCGCGGTGTCAGCCGCCGGGCTCAGATCGCCTATGAGATGGAAAACGGCGATGTGGTCTATGACGAGATTGAAGATCCCCTGCCTTTTGACCTGGAGGCCGACGCCTTCGAAATCAAGGACGAGGATTACGCCATCTGGTATCGGGATATTTCCGAAGAGGAAAAGAAATACGGCGGCAAGACGGTCACCTTCAAGGGCATGGCGGTCAAGAGCCAGAAGCTGCCCCCCAAGACCTTCCTGTGCGGCCGGTATCTGATGGTCTGCTGCGAGGACGACATCACCTTTGCCGGTCTGGCCTGTCAGTGGGACAAGCCCATGGACTTCGAGAGCAAGGACTGGATCACCGTTACCGCAAAAATCGCCATCAAGTTCAGCCCGGTCTATGAAAAGCGCGGCCCGGTGCTGCAGGTCATCTCGGTAGAGCCTGCCGAGGCTCCTGAGCAGGAAGTGGCAACCTTCTATTAAAAAGTAACACCCCGGAGAAATCCGGGGTGTTTTTGCGCTTATTCTTCAAATGTGATGTTTACATTACCCAGATCGGCGGTGGCGGTGAACTTGATTTCCTCGTCACCCGAATGGTAGCTGTCAGACAGATTGGTTTGCCCCAAATCTACCTCCACGTCGATCTCATAATCGGTCTCTGGGCCCTGCAGCGAGCCTTCGATGCTGCCGCAATCGGCCTCCAGCGTGATGGAATGAACGGCAGAAACGTTGTGCAGTTCGATGCTGCCAAGATCACAATAGACACTCAGCGTCTGGGGAACGATTTCATACAATACCACGTTTCCCACATCGCATTTGATCTCCAGTTTGACGTGATAGGGGATTTTCACGATAAAATCGGCTTCCACATTTTCGATATACAGGGTATTTCCACGGCGAACGGCCTCATAAAACACCGGATCGCCCACGATTTGCACGTTGCCGTCCTCCGAGGGCTCTACCTGTACGCTGCCAAGGGCGGCGGCCACCGTCACTTTTTCCAGGGTAGTCGCGTCAAAAAGTGTGTGGGCATCCGGGTCGGAAACCTCGAAGTAGCCTTCGTCCACCATGGGCGGCAGCACCTCCTCGGTGATGGTTTCATAACGGGGGGAAGCGTTCAGCACCAGCAGCAGTACCGGCAGAGCAAAGATAACTGCCAGTGCAGCCACGCCTGCCACGATCCATTTTCCGCGCGACGCGGTGGATTGCTTGCTCCGCCGCACCGGCTGGTAGGTGGTGTGGGCATACTCCGGCAGATCGGCCCGGATGGCCTCCAGCAGCGCCTCGGGCTCGCCAAGAGCGTAGATGGCCTCCTCCTCGGTCATGCCGTCCTCCATCCGCGCCTCGATGGCATCCATATAAAAGGCCGCGATACGATCCAGCTCCTCCCGGGGCAGATCGGACAATCTGTGCCGCAGCCAGTCTTCAAAATCAAATCTGGTCATGTGAGATTTCCCTCCTTAAAGGTCAAATCAATGCTGCCCACGTCCACGCGGACGGTCAGTGGAATACCATCGGTCTGCTGTGTGGCGGGCAGATTGCAGATGCCCACGTCCACCGATGTATGAATATCGTAATCAGATTTCCGCCCTGCCAGACTGCCGGAAATATCACCCACATCGCATTGCAGTTCCAGCGAGCCGGGAGCAATGCCCGAAAGCCGGATGTTGCCGCAGTTGGTTTCCAGAGACAGGTCGAAGCCCTCCGGCATTTGTACTAACAGATTACCCGATTGGGGACGGTTGTTTACCCGTGCGATCTTCAGGATGCCGTCATAAGTGGTCATGCGGTCATATTGGGTAATGTCGGGAAAGAAAACATGGATCTCGTCGTCGGAAGAGGGCTCTACGGTGATATTTCCCACATCCTCCCAGATGGAGAGGGCGTGCAGGCAATCGGTGGCGAAGTTCAGCGTCATCTGATTTGGGGGGGCAGATGTGGTTGAAGCAGCAAGCACTTCGGTTTCCGCATGGATACCACTCCAACCGATATCCACCCGGTCGCCGCCCGATTGCACATGGATGCCATCCCAACCGATGTCTATCCGGTCATTGCCTGACTGCACATGAAGGCCGCTTCGGTCGATTCCCTCATTTTTGGTTATCCCCGGTGGTATAACCTGGGGAGCGCATGCAGGTGCGGGGAAAAGCTTGGGCAGTGTCGCAATGCAAAGGGCCAGCAACGCCGCAGCAGCGCCTAAAAGCGCCCAAACCTTTTTGCGGGAGTGCTTTACCGCAGTCTGCGTTGGCAGACCCGCCCGACAAGCGGTCAGAATTTCTTCCCGGGTTCCCATGGCACCCACGGCTTCTTCTTCGGTCATGCCATCTTCCATGCGGTCGGCAATGGCATCGCTGTAATACTGCAGGATACGTTCCAGCTCTTCGGTAGGGAGGTCGTACAGCTTATATCGCAGCCATTTTGTAAAATCCTGCTTTTTCATAGCGCTCCTCCCTTGATGAAATCATATGCCCGCTGGACTTCAGCCCATTCGGAGAGAAAATCGGCGATGCGCTCCTTGCCCACCGGGGTCAGGTGGTAATATTTCCGCAGCCGTCCGTTGTGCGCCACCGAATACTCGGCGATGCACCCGGCGCTTTGCATCCGTTTCAGGATGGGGTAGAGGGTGGATTCCGACAGGGTCACCGCCGGAGAAAGGTCCTTGATGATCTGATAACCGTAGGAATCCTGCTTCTCCAGCGCCTTGAGGACGCAGATCTCCAGCAGGCCCCGTTTCAGTTGAATATCCATCACAACACCTCCTTTTCAATACTATACAACGCATAGTATTGTGTGTCAAGAGGTATCCTTGTGAAATCTGTGCAAAAACCTGTCAAAAACCTGCGAAATTTCTACCGGAAATTTGCCCTTTCCTCTTGACTTTTTGCCGGTTTTCATGTAGAATACATCCTGTTGTAAAGGAAAAATACTTTACAGAAAGGGGAGAGAAGAGTGAAAAGCGATACCTTCCATATGTCTATGCTGTATGACTACTACGGCGAGCTGCTCACCGAAAAGCAGAAAGAGCTTTTCGACCTGTACTATAACGAGGATCTCTCCCTTGCGGAGATCGCCGAGCACGCGGGCATTTCCCGCCAGGGCGTCCGTGACGCCATCGTGCGCAGCGAGACCATCCTGCGGGAGACCGAGGATAAGCTGGGACTGGTGAAGAAGTACAGCGGCTATGAGAGCAAGCTGGACGAGATCCGCCAGGCTGCCGGCTATATCGCCCAGGTCAACGCCAAGCTCCGCAATTTCGAGATCGCCAAGAACGTGGATACCATTTTGACCCTGACTGGAGAAATGAAGTAAGATGGCTTTTGAGGGATTGAGTGAAAAACTGAATAACGCCTTCAAAAAGCTGCGCTCCAAGGGCCGTCTGAACGAAAATGACGTTAAGGAGGCCATGCGGGAAGTCCGACTTGCCCTGCTGGAAGCCGACGTCAACTTCAAGGTGGTCAAGGACTTCGTCAAAACGGTCACCGAAAAGGCCATCGGCTCGGATATTCTGGAGAGCCTGACCCCGGCCCAGCAGGTGATCAAGATCGTCAACGACGAGCTGTGCAACCTGATGGGCGGAAGCCAGAGCCGTGTGCACATGGCCAACCGTCCTCCCACGGTCATCATGTTTGTGGGTCTGCAGGGTGCCGGTAAAACCACCAACATCGCCAAGCTGGCCGGCTGGTTCAAGAAAAAGGAAGGCCGCCGCCCGCTGCTGTGCGCCTGTGACGTGTACCGTCCTGCCGCTGTTCAGCAGCTGAAGGTAGTCGGCTCTCAGCTGGGCATCCCCGTCTACGAGGAAGGCCAGGGCGATCCCATCGCCATCGCACAGCACGCCTTTGAGCATGCCCGCGCCCACGGCAACGATCTGCTGCTGCTGGATACCGCCGGTCGTCTGCACATCGACGAGGCGCTGATGGATGAGCTGAAAAACATCAAGTCTGCCGTCAAGCCCCACGAAATTATGCTGGTGGTAGACGGCATGACCGGTCAGGACGCCGTCAACGCGGCTTCTGCCTTTAACGATGCTCTGGGCATCGATTCGGTGCTGATGACCAAGCTGGACGGCGACGCCCGCGGCGGTGCTGCCCTGTCCATCAAGGCGGTCACCGGCAAGCCCATCAAGTTCGTGGGTATGGGCGAAAAGCTGGATGCCATCGAGCCCTTCTATCCCGACCGTATGGCTTCCCGTATCCTGGGTATGGGCGACGTGCTCACCCTGGTGGAAAAGGCACAGGATGCCTTTGACGAGAAGCAGGCTGTGGAGCTGGAAAAGAAGATGCGTTCGGGCAAAATGACCCTGAACGACTTCCTGGATCAGCTGAAACAGGTGCAGAACATGGGCAGCATTCAGGATGTTCTGGGTATGGTTCCCGGCATCGACAAAAAGGCCATCGCCAACGCCAAGGTGGACGAAAAGGCCTTTGCCCATCTGGAAGCCATCATCCTCTCCATGACCGAAGAAGAGCGCAACAAGCCCGACATCATCAAGTACAGCCGCAAAAAGCGCATCGCCGCCGGCTGCGGTCTGAAGATCGAGGATGTCAACCGTCTGCTCAAGCAGTTCGATCAGATGCAGCAGATGATGAAGCGGTTCTCCGCTCCCGGTGCCATGAAGAAAATGAAGCGTTCGGGCTTCAAGTTCCCCTATTAATCCTGTTAGCAAAAAACTCATATAGATTTGATTCAAATTACGGAGGTGAAAAGTACTATGGTTAAAATCAGACTGAGAAGAATGGGCGCCAAGAAGGCTCCTTTCTATCGTATCGTGGTGGCCGATTCCCGTTATCCCCGTGACGGCCGTTTCATCGAGGAGATCGGCACCTACAATCCCCTGAAGGAGCCCTCTGAGATCGTTGTCAACGCCGAGGCCGCTCAGAAGTGGATCAAGGATGGCGCTCAGCCCACCGATACCGTCCGCATTCTGCTGAAGAAGGCCGGTGTCCTGTAAGCTATGGAGATCGCCGGCATCAATGAGATGCTGACCTACATTGTCGGAAATCTGGTAGAAAAGCCTGAAGAAATTCAGGTGAATGTACTGGAAACGGCAATTCCATCACTCTGCAGCTGCGTGTTGCTGCCGAGGATATGGGCAGAGTCATTGGTCGCCAGGGTCGGATCGCCAAGGAGATCCGCACTTTGATCAAGGCCATGGGTCTGCGTGACGACAAGCGCGTCATGGTCGACATCCTGGACTAAAAAACAGCAAACCGCACCCGAAAGGGTGCGGTTTTTGTCGTATTTGGGAAGGATTTAGTCCTCCAAATCCTCCAAAGCAGCTTTGACAGCAGCAATCACAAAGGCAGAAAAGGTACATTCCTTACCTTGAATGGCCTTCTCAACCGCCTCAATCACATCATTGGGAAATCGGATGGTTTTGTTGGTAGTAGATGGCGTAACAGGAATCTTAAAATTACCCATAAAGGCACCTCGCAATACATTTGTATTGCTTTTATCATATTGCGATGTGTCGTCAAAATATGCATTGCATTTGCAATGCATATTTGGTATATTTACATTGAGGTGAGGGCTGTGGCAGAATTGTGTCCAAAATGTTTGAACAAACTGGATGGTACGCATTATCCCAATTGGTGGTATATTTTATCTGACGATTTGGATTTTTGTGAGGAATGTCGTCAGTGGAAGCGCGTGGT
>JAGAVA010000058.1 GCA_017620505.1 Clostridia bacterium | reverse complement strand
TCGACAAGAAGGCCGAGGCCATGAAGAAGTACGGCGAAGCCGCCGTCATCGAAATGATCATGGAGGCTCTGCCCCAGATCGCCAAGAACGTTGCCGAGCCTCTGTCCAAGGTGGATAAGATCACCATGTACGGCGAGGGCAACAGTGCCAAACTGCTGTCTGACATCGTCAACGGCACCACCCAGGTCACCGAGGGCATCAGCGCCGGTATGGGCATTGATATTAAGAGCCTGATTATGGGCGCGCTGGGCGGCAAGATGGCAGCAAGCGAGGCTCCCGCACAGGTGGTGGTGGTTCCCCAGCAGGTGGAATCCAAAGATGAGCCTGTAGAAGTCTAAAACAGCGAACGGGGCCTCGGACAGAGGCCCCGTTTTGCAATGGAGAGAAATGAGGACTATGTATGGCAAACGAAAATGTATGCATTTTTTGCGGTGAAAGGATGGGCTTCTTTCGCGAGATGACGATCACCTGCGCCGGTTACTATCTTTCCTGCTGCAAAAACTGCTTCAAAGAGCTGAAGGATCTGCCTGAAGAAGAACTGTGTCGCCGCGCACTGCGATTGGGTCTGGTACAGGACACACAGGCGCTGGAGGCGCGCATCGAACTGGCAACCAAATCGGAGGAGCAGCGCCCCACCTGCCTGCAATGCGGCACCAGGCTGCGGTTTCGGGAGCGGCAGTGCCTGGACAATAGCCCCATGGGAGATGGCCTTTTCAGCCGTGCCTTTTCCGTGGTGCCTGCTGTCTGCCCGTCCTGCGGAAGATATGCGCTTTATGATCCAGAAATTGCAGAAAAGAACGAATATCTTGCCTATTTGATGAAAAAAGACTCGGCAGAAAAACGATAAAACATCATTCTTTGATTGCCACTGTAGCTTAGGAAGGGTATAATAATAGAAAATGGGCAGGGGAGGGCGACCCGATGGGCTCTATCAACCAAGTCTTTGCAGAAGTGAAAAAAGCCATTGTGGGCAAGGATCGAACCTTGCTCTGGGTCTTTACGGCCATTCTTGCCCGGGGACATATTCTGCTGGAGGACATTCCCGGTGTGGGAAAGACCACACTGGCGCTTGCTTTTTCCAAAGTGCTGGGTCTGGATTATAGCCGCGTGCAGTTTACACCCGACGTTTTGCCCTCCGACATCACCGGCTACTCCATTTATCAGAAGGAAACCGGCAATCTGGTGTATCAGCCCGGCGCCGTGCTGACCAATCTGTTTTTGGCGGACGAGCTGAACCGCGCCACCTCCCGTACCCAGTCTGCCCTGCTGCAGGCCATGGAGGAAAATCAGGTCACCGTGGACGGAAAAACCTATCGGCTGCCCCAGCCTTTTGTGGTCATCGCCACCCAGAATCCCACCGGTGCCTCGGGTACGCAGCTGCTGCCTGACAGTCAGATGGATCGGTTTTCCATTCGGCTGTCCATCGGCTATCCTGCGCCGCAGGATGAGCGGGAAATGGTGCTCAATCGACAGAAGGGCAATCCACTGGATCAGGTGCAGCAGGTGATGACCCGGCAGGAGCTGATCCGGCTGCAGGAGCAGGTGGAACTGGTCTATATCAAGCCGGAGATGGTGGACTATGCTGTGGCACTGATCACAGCTACCAGAAAGCACCCCATGATCCTGCGGGGCGCAAGTCCCCGTGCCACCTTGTCCATGACTGCTATGGCAAAGGCGGTGGCATTTTTGAACGGCAGAGACTATGTGGTGCCGGAGGATGTGCAGGCGGTATTTGCACAGGTCATCGAACACCGTCTGCTGCTGGCTCCCGAGGCTGAGGCCAAAGGAATTTCGGCAAACAAGCTGCTGCAGGAGATCCTGCGAAAGACTTCCGCACCCCGATTGTAATACAACATGATCAAGAACCGTCTGTTATATCTGGGCGGTCTGCTTGCCGCTCTGATCTTTCATATTTTCTACTTTGGGTGGTATTCCTGGTACCTTTTGGTGCTGATGCTGTGCCTGCCCTGGTTTGTGTTGCTTATCAGCCTGCCCGCCATGCTGCGGCTGCGACTGAAGCTGACCCTGCCGGAGCAGTGCACTGCAGGGGATACCGCCTTTTTACAGTTGTCCACCGGAAAAACCAAGGGGATTTTACCGCCCTATCATCTGCGGCTGCGTGTCAAAAACGCACTGGACGGAAAAATTGTGGCGGTGCGCCCCCGAAAAGTGAACAAACTGCAGGGGAAGCTTGTGCTGGACACCACCCATTGTGGTATTTTACAATGCAGTGCCAAGGGTAGCCGCGTGTGCGACTATCTTGGCTTGTTTGCGCTGCCTGTTCGCGGCTCCCAGGAGCGGGAACTGCTGGTGCTGCCTCGACCGGTGCCACCCGATCCGCTGCCCAATCTGACGGCCTTTGCAACCGGCAGACGCAGACCTAAGCCGGGCGGCGGCTTTTCTGAGGAGCATGAACTGCGGGAGTATCGGGAAGGGGACAACCTGCGGGATGTGCACTGGAAGCTTTCTGCCAAAACCGATCAGTTGATTCTTCGGGAGGCACAGGAGCCCATCCGGGAGCAGGTTTTGCTGACTTTTGATGTGCCTGCAACGGCAGCACAGCTGGATGCTGTGCTGTCCCGGCTGCTTTGGTTGTCCCGTTGGCTGATCGATCATGATGCCCATCACGAGATCCGTTGGATCGACCCTCAAACGGGGAAATTGCAGCGGGTTTTGATTCAGGATAAGGACGAGCTTGTACCGCTGCTGCGGAAACTTTTGCGCAGTCCGCTGCCTGAAACTACCCATTCGCTGGCTGAAACACGCTGGCCCGGCGTCTCCTGGCACTACCATGTGTCCTGTGAGGAGGTGCGGCAGTGAAAAAGAAGGTCTTTTCTGTCGCGGCCTCCTGCCTGATGTCAGCAATTCTGGCTACATGGATCGGCACGGCAGTCATTTTGTGCTTTGCGGAAACCTTCGAGTTGGAATGTACTCTAAAAACTGCCGTGCTGGTTTGCGCTGCCGGGGCAATGATCTTTTCCGTGAGTATGCTTCCCAAGCGCAGATGGCTGGTGTTTGCTGTGGAGGTTTTGGCGGTATTTGCTGCGGCATCCCAATTGCTGCCCCAGCTGAAAGCCGGCCTTGAACGGGTTGTTTTGCAGGTAACCACACAGCTGGCAAAGGATTTTCCCATTTCCATCAGGGGCAGCAGCGAAGGGGATGCCCGCTGGTTTTTGCTGCCACTGGGTCTGCTCATCGTCTGGGTGATCGTGTGGGTATGCCAACGAAAGGGAAGTGCTCTGCCGGTGGCCTTGGTCTGCACTCCGATATTGGTGTGCTGTCTGCTGACGGTGGGCATCGCTCCGATCCATTGGCTTGTGGTGCTGACCTGTGGGTTGATCCTGCTGACAGTTACCCATAGCGTCCGCAGGCGGAATATCCTGCAGGGCAATTTGTTGGCATGGCGACTGCTGATCCCCATCGCTTTGGTGGCGGCATTGCCATTGTACCTTTCGCCTCCGGAAGCCTATGTTCGCTCTGCTTGGAGCGACCGTCTGCTTGCTGCAGCAGAACAGCGGCTGGGGATTCAGGACTATTCTCCGGGCGGTAAGATGGTTACTCCTGCAAAGTGGAATCGTCAGCTGAAAAAGATAGATCTGCAGCGGGTGGGACCCAAGTCCAAATCCAAAAGCGAAGTCCTGCAGTATCGTGCCGACACCTACATCACCTATCTGCGGGGCGTATCGTTGGGTATTTATGAGAACAACCGCTGGTCGGCGGCAGATCCTTACCTGTACGCCGAACAGGGATTTACCGGTGATCATCAGATCACAGGCAGCGGAGCTTCCCGCACGCTGAATGTTTACACAAAGCGTAAAGAAGATCTGCTTTACACCACCTATTTTTTGGAGGAAATTCCGGAAGAAAGTACCGCCATTGACGATGCCTATCTGGAAAATAGCCAGAATCTTACCGAATATACCATTTCCTACAGCGGAAGCGGAAAAACACCCACTTTTGCCTATCGTAATTATGTGAAAGCGGTTTATACCCAGCTGCCCGAGGAACTGAAATCAGCACTGTTGGATTACAGTCGGCAGGAGCAGCTCATGGGCGTTTCAGCCGGAAGAATTGCCAGTCACGTGAAAAACAGTGCGGTTTATGATCTGCAAACGCCCCGTACCCCCGGCGATCAGGACTTTGTTCTGTATTTTCTGGAGGAGAGCCATCGGGGGTACTGCGTGCATTTTGCCTCGGCTACGGCCTTGCTGCTTCGAGCACAGGGGATCCCGGCGCGGTATGTAACCGGTTACAGCGTGGATGGAAATATCGGCCAGCGGAATACCGTAACCGCCGACCAAAGCCACGCCTGGGTGGAATATTTTCAGGAAGATATTGGCTGGCGAGTACTGGATCCTACCCCTGCCGACTGGCAGGGGCAGCAGGAGCCTGAATCGCAAACTCCCGAGCAGCCGATAACACCTGAAACACCGGACGCCCCCGAACCTCTGCCGGAGGAGCCTGAGCAACCAGAAGCTGCGCCGGAAACGCCGGAGGTACCTCAACGGCCCGAAGAAAAACCGCAGGAGGAAGAACCGGTGATTCGTATCCCGCTGCCTTCCATTCCTGTAATTTCCCAGCCGGAGGATGGAGAGAGCGGCACGGCCGCTGCTGCACCGCCGCCCCAGCTGACGATACCCAAAGCACTGCTGTGGCGCTTGCTTGCCGTGGCTGTTGCAGCAGCACTGCTTCCGCTGCAGCGGTATTTGCGCCTGAAATGGCGGGCGCATTGCTTTGGCACAGGTAGTCCCAACAAACGGGCGCTTGCCCAGTGGCGATATCTGAAAGCCCTTTGCCGTGCCGCGCATACAGCGCCCTCTTTCGATGCTCTTTCTGTGGCGCAAAAGGCGAAATTCAGCGCCCATACCGTGACAGCCGAGGAGCTGAACTGCTTGGCATCAGCGGTTTCCACTGTGACCGAAACCCTGCATCACAGATCATATGCAAAACAGCTTTGGTATCGGTTTGTACGCGCATTTTATTGATCAATCAAAAAAAGACGAGTAGCTGCCCAATGTGTAAAGGGGTAGCTACTCGTTTTTCTTTAGAAATACACAAGATTGTCTGTCGGCAGGGTGTTCACTGTAATGTCAAATCCATGAGATTTCAGAGATTTACACGGAAAGCTTCACAAAGGGATTTTCACAGGGGTTTCCCCAGGCCAGCCAGGCCTCCAGATGGGTCAGATCCATCACAAGACCAAAATTGGTGGCATTTTGTGCAATGGTAATGGGGCTCATGGGATTGACGGGATGGGCGCAGATCGAGGTGGGATAGCCTTTGTGATCCCGGAAGGCGGCCTGGGCATCCTCCACGGTCAACGCCTGCTTGTCACAAAACAGCTGCTGCGCCCGCTGCAGGCGGATATAGGTGCTGCCGCTTCCTGCGCGATCGTGGGTAAGCAGGTTTTTAGGGCCGAGGAAATGGTTGGTGTGTACCAAAACGCCCCGCTGCGGCAGCAGCACATCCACGCCGGAGGGATCCAGCTCCACATCCAGCGCAACGCCGTCCTTATGCGTCATCATCAGATTGGCAGCCGAAGGCATAGCACCTCGTACTGCCTGTTCATAAGCTTGATTCAGGGTAGTACATTCCAGAATTCTGCGCATACGAAGATGTACCGGCAGACCTTCGCAGTGTTCTTTGGTACGCAGGGCGTTCAGCGTCAGACTGAGGCCTGCGCTGTTCATGCCCTTGCCGCCAATCATGCCTGCTTCAGGGAAAAACAGAAGATCGGGGCGATTGCCATCGCCGGGGATACGGACGATGACCACTGCCTGTCGCTGCAGCAGGGTGAAATCCCAGGTTTGTCCGGCAAGAACCACATCGTCCCGGGTAGCCGGTGCCACGGCAGCAAAGGCAGTGCACTCCTGTACCAGATCATCGGCAGAAAGCCCCGTATGCAGCAGTTCGGTGCGTGCATTGATGGCCAGAACCTCGTCAAAAGTGATTCCGGCACCGTCGGCGATCCCCTGCATTTCGTCGATGTAGTCCTCGTTCAGCGCCCGAATGGCAGGCAGATACCGGCGGGAAAGCTGCTGTGCCTGCTCCCAGGTCAGCTGTTTACGTAAAGCAAACAAATCCCGGTAGTTGCGAACACTGATTTCGATTTCTTTCTTGCAAGCCTGTCCGTATTGCAGACCGCGTTCATAAGGGGTGCCGGTCAGCGTAACTTCCTTAAACATCATGGGCAGTGTCTCACTTCCAAAACAGATAATAGCTTCTTCCGGCGCAGTCGTTGGCGATCACCGAAAAATCCGCATAAGCGGTGAAGCCATCCAGGCGAACTTTACCGGCTCGCCCGGGTTTGTCGTAGCGGCCGGGAGAAAGCATGGGATCCCATACGGCTACCTGGCCGTTTATACATTGGGACAGCACCACAAAATGCCGGGAATCGGAAAAGACGCCGATCCAGCCTTCCCGGTCGCCCTGGGTGTTGGCAATGACCATTCCGCGGTTTTCCTCCAGAAAGGCCTGTGCCATAGCCGGGTCGCCGGTGGCAGCGTAATGCAGGTGAAAGGTACGGGAAATCGTCGGAGCAAAGATGGCCATATTGGTGCCAAAGCCCTCACGGGCGCCACAGGCCTTGGCAAGCCGAGCCGCTTCTTCCGGCGGAAAGATCTGTCCGGTCATGGCTTCCACCACCATGGCTGCACTGCAGACGCCGCATCCGTTGTTGGAAAGCGTACCATGTGGGCTGGTGGGAGAAGGGTAAGGAATATGTTCATAATCCAGCTGACAATAAAAGTTCATAGGTTTTCACTCCTTGTGCATCCATCATATCATACTTTTTTGCGGCAGAACAGAAAAAACAGTAAAAAAAACACCCCGTTTGCATAACAAACGGGGTGCAATAGATAGATTAACCGCCCAGATAGGCTTTTTTGATGGCGGGGGAGTCCAGCAGCTCGGCACCGGAGCCGGAAGTGACGATCTTACCGGTTTCCAGAACGTAGCCGCGATCGGCAACCTCCAGCGCGGCACGGGCATTCTGTTCCACCAGCAGGATGGTGGTGCCGTCTTTGTGCAGCTCCTTGATGATGTCAAAAATCTGTTCTACCAGGATGGGAGCCAGACCCATAGAAGGCTCGTCCAGCATCAGCAGCTTGGGATGGCTCATCAATGCACGGCCCATAGCAAGCATCTGCTGCTCGCCACCGGACAGGGTGCCGGCGATCTGCTTGCGGCGCTCTTTCAGGCGGGGAAATCGCTGGAACACGTGCTCCAGATCGTCCGGATTGACCTTGCCACGGATGAAAGCGCCCATTTCCAGGTTCTCCTGAACGGTCATCTGCAGGAACACACGGCGTCCCTCGGGAACCAGAGCCAGACCCTTGGAAACTACCTTGTGGCAGGGGGTCTTGGTCAGATCTTCGCCCATGAAGGAAATGTGACCGGTTTTGCTGTGCAGTAGGCCGGAAATGGTGTTCAGCGTGGTGGATTTACCAGCGCCGTTGGCACCGATCAGGGTGACGATCTCGCCCTGCTTGACCTCGAAGGAAACGCCTTTGATGGCATGGATGCTGCCGTAATAGACGTTGATATCATCAACTTTCAGAATGGTCTCCATGCTTACGCCTCCTCCTTTTTCTTGCCCAGATAAGCCTCAATAACGGCGGGGTTGGCCTGAATGTCCTCGGGAGTGCCCTTGGCAATGATGCGGCCGAAGTTCAGCACGCAGATACCTTCGCAGACCTCCATGACCAGGTTCATATCGTGCTCGATCAGCAGAACGGCGATGTGGAAGGTGTCGCGGATCTTGCGGATGTTCTCCATCAGTTCTGCGGTCTCGGAGGGGTTCATACCGGCGGCGGGCTCGTCCAACAGCAGCAGGGAGGGGCCGGTAGCCAGCGCACGAACGATCTCCAGTCGGCGCTGTGCACCGTAGGGGAGGGAGCCGGCCTTGACGTTGGCCAAACCTTCCATATGGAAGAGGGACAACAGTTCCAGGCACCGATCGTGGACCAGTTTTTCTTCACGCCAGTAGTTCTTCAGACGAAGAATACCGCTGGCCATGTTGTACTTCATCTGGGTATCCATACCGACAGCCACGTTTTCCTCAACGGTCAGGCTGGGGAACAAGCGGATGTTCTGGAAGGTACGTGCGATACCGGCACGGTTCACGTGAGCGGTATCCATGCCGTGGGTGTCACGGCCATCCAGCAGGATGGTGCCGTGGGTGGGCTGATAAACCTTGGTCAGCAGGTTAAAGACAGTGGTTTTACCGGCGCCGTTGGGGCCGATCAGACCGGCGATCTCGGTACGACCGATGGCGATGTTGAAATCCTCAACAGCCTTCAGACCGCCAAAGGTGATGCCCAGACCAACACATTCCAGAATGGGGCGTTTTCCAAAATCGCGCTCGGGAACCATATTGGTGGAGGGAATGGGTACCAGCTTGGTCTTATTTGCCATTTACAACGCCCTCCTTTCCTTTCTTTCCAGGGAGCTTGGGAACGATTTTTTCGTTCCAGAACTTGGTTGCCATGGGCTTGATCTTGGGGTTGTTGGTGACCAGCATGACCACGATCAGCACGATGGCGTAAACCAGCATACGATAGTCGGCGTATTCACGCAGCAACTCGGGCAGAATGGTCAGAGCAGCCGCTGCGATGATAGAACCGCGAATATTGCCCATGCCGCCCAGAACCACAAACACCAGAATCAGGATGGAGGTGTTGAAATCAAACTTCTTGGACAGGATGGAGGAGAAATTCATGGCGTACAGCGCGCCGGAAGCACCGGCCAGCACTGCAGAAGTGACAAAAGCCATGATTTTGTATTTTGCGATGGAAATACCAACCGATTCGGCAGCGATACGGTTGTCACGCATCGCCATGATGGCGCGGCCCTGACGGCTGCGGATCAGATTGAGTACCACAATCAGGGTAATCATCACCAAAATTAAGCCCATGGTCAGGGTGGAGATCTTCTGGATGCCAACAACGCCCATGGGACCGCGGACGATCATTTTGCCGCCTTCTGCCATGTCCAGCGCAGCTTCGCTCATGGCAAAGTGGACACCGTTGGCATCCTTGCCGATGTAAATGACCTGCAGGATATTGCGGATAATCTCACCAAACGCCAGGGTAACGATGGCCAGATAGTCACCCCGCAGACGCAGGACAGGCACCACGACCACCAGACTGACCAGACCGGCCAGAATACCGCCGCCCACCATGGAGATGGCCAGACGAACGGGAGCAAAGGGAATCAAATCAGCCAGCAGGGCAGAACAGACAGCGCCCATATAGGCACCAACGCTCATGAAGCCTGCGTGACCCAGACTCAGTTCGCCCATGATACCAACCGTCAGGTTCAACGAAACAGCCATGACGATGTAAGCGCAAATCGGAACCAGGAAGCCGGACAGAGAGTTGGACAGCAGCCCCAGATTCTGCATGAGGAACAGGATCACGTAGGCTACAATAACCATCAGATAGGTGAGGGCATTGCCCTTCAGGAACTTCTTGAAGTTCATGTTTTTCATTTTAGCAGCCATGGCTTACACCTTCTCTCGGATGGGCTTGCCCAGCAGGCCGGTGGGACGAACCAGCAGAACGATGATCAGGACACCGAACACGATGGCGTTGGACAATTCCTGGGAAATATAAGCATTGCAGAAAATCTCCAGAACGCCCAGCAGCAGACCGCCCAGCAGCGCGCCGGGGATGGAGCCGATACCACCGAAAACGGCAGCGGTAAAGGCCTTGATACCGGGCATGGAACCGGTGGTCGGCATCAGCATGGGGTAGGTGGAGCACAGCAGGACACCGGCGATGGCAGCCAGACCGGAGCCGATGGCAAAGGTCAGAGAAATGGTGGCATCCACGTTGATGCCCATCAGCTGAGCCGCGCCCTTATCTTCGCTGACAGCACGCATGGCCTTACCAATGCGAGTCTTGCCGGTGAAGAGGGTGAGAACCACCATGGTAATCAGGCAGACAACGATGTTCACCAGCGATTTGCCGGAAACCGTCAGCTGACCCTCAAAAAACTGCAGAGAACGCACGCCATCCAGTAGAGAAGGGAAGACCTTACCGGCGCTGCCCCAGATCAGCAGGGCCGCATTCTGCAGAAAATAGCTCACGCCAATGGCAGTGATCAGAACTGCCAGGGAGGGAGCCTGGCGCAAAGGCTTGTAGGCAAGCCGCTCCACCAGGATTCCGAGCAGCGTACAGGCGATCACAGCCAACAGAATGGAAGGCAGTGCGCCCAGTCCCAGAGACATGACCGAAACGAAGCAGACATAGCCGCCGATCATGATGACATCGCCGTGGGCAAAGTTCAGCATCTTGGCAATACCATAAACCATGGTATAACCCAGAGCGATGATCGCATAAACGCTGCCTAAGCTCAGGCCGTTGATAAGGTTGGTCAGAAAGGACATAAAGATAACACCTGCTTTACATTAAAGTGTCATTTAGCGGAATACCGCAGGGAGCGGACAAGCCGCTCCCCACGGTGGAAAAAAGAGGATTCTTTACTTGGTTTCGTAAGCGCCGTTGACAACTTCGACGACCATGGGAGTCTTGGAAATTTCACCAACGGTGGTCCAGCCCATGCCGGTACCGGTCAGACCGTCGATCTTGAAGTCGGCGGAGGTGAAGGTGGCGATCAGCTTGTCGCAGATCTCGGTAGCCTTGGAGGAAGAAGTAATGCCGTTCTTCTGGCAGGCCTCGTAGATGGCGTAGATGCAGTCGTAACCGTCGGCAGCAAACTGGTTCAGAGTCTCGTCGCCGTACTTCTCAGTGTAGGTCTTGACGAAGTTCTGGGTGCGCTCGTCGGTAGCGGTAGCGTTGAAGGGAGTCATCAGCATCAGGCCTTCAGCCAGAGCGGGATCAAAGCCTTCCAGAGTCAGGATGCCGTCCATACCGTCAGCGCCGAAGAAGGTGGGAGCATAACCCATATCCTTGGCCTGAGCCAGCATCAGAGAAGCGGGGGTATAGTAGATGGGCAGGAACATCAGATCAGCACCGGCGGCCTTGGCCTCGTTCAGCTGAGTGGAGAAGTCGGTGTTGGTGTCATCGGGGAAGGTGACCTGAGCCACAACATCCATACCCAGAGCCTCGGCCTGAGCAACGAAAGCGGTAGCAATACCGGTGGAATAAGCGTCGGAGTTGTTATACAGGACGGCGATCTTTTCGCCCAGCTTGTTGGCCTTCACATAGTCGGCAGCAGCGATGCCCTGGTTGGGGTCGGTAAAGCACATCTGGAAGACGTTGTCCTTACCGGCAGTGACGTCGGTGGAGGAAGCGGAGGGGGTCAGCTGGAAGTAACGGTCGGCATAGGTCTCACCGGAAACGGCCACGCAGGAACCGGTGGTGGTGCAGCCGTACAGGATCTGCATACCCCAGTCCTTCAGGTTGTTGTAAGCGTTGACGCCCTTTTCGCCGTCAGCTTCGTCGTCCTGGAAGTTCAGCTCAAACTGCAGGCCGCCCTTGGCGTTGATCTCGTCAACAGCGATCTGAGCGCCGTTCTTAGTGGCAATACCGTAGGTAGCAGCGCCGCCGGTCAGGGGGCCGATGCCGCCGATCTTGATAGCGCCGGAAGAGGAAGCGTCATTGTTGCCGCAGCCAGCCAGACAGGCGAGCATCATCGCGGCGGCCATCATGAGTGCAAAAACTTTCTTGTACATAATTTTTTTCTCCTTTGAAAAAATATTTTTGAATGGTATGGCAGATCGGCGGCCGATCCGACCTGCCGTTATACATTAAGAAACGGCCTCGCCATCGAGCGAGGCCGTTTCACTGTATCAGGTAAAACGTTTACGCCAAACTCTCAGGCTGATGGGATTTGCATACAATAATTCGCAGGATGGAAATCAGAACTACCAGGATGCCCAGAATATGCAGATCCAGTACAGACAGGATAAAAATAATGGACGCCAACAGAACGGCGTCCATGACAAACAGATTGGCGCAGGAAAAAGAAGCGGCTGCGGAGCTGGCAGACGCACATTCAAACTGCTTCATCCAATTACTGAACATGGTCACCGCTCCTTTCCGCGAAACTTTGTAATGAGAAATAATTTACATACATTTTAGTCCTGAAAAGTGTAAAAGTCAATCGTGGTTTTGACGAAAATGCGGACGTATTTGTCGATAAACGGAAACCAATATGTGCATTTTACCCAAAAGCCCGAGGCGACAGAAGAATACTGCTTCATATCGTGCGGAAGATTATACATTGATAAGAAAACCGTATGACTCGATGAGATGTCATACGGTTTTCGTGTGTGATCGTTCAGAATGTTTGAGATCAGCCCATGATTTTCTTGAGATTTTCCAGACGGTTCAGAGCTTCGTAGAGGGTGTCGTCCTTCTTGGCGAAATGGACGCGGACGATGTTCCCCACATTCTCTTTGAAGAAGGAAGAGCCGGGAACACAGGCCACACCTACCTTGGAGGCCATCTCCTCACAGAACTGTACGTCGGTCTGACCGGGCTTCATGTAGGGGCCGATGTTGGCCAGCACGAAATAAGCGCCCTGAGGATCGGTGTAGGGGATGCCGATGCGGTCCAGACCCTCGGTAAACAGCTTCTTCATGTGAGCGTAGTGATCGCCAAACTCCTGATAATAGCTGTCGGGCATCTCCAGACCCACTACGGCGGCTTCCATCAGAGGAGAGGGAGCACCGACGGTGTTGAAGTCGTGATACTGCTTGATGCGATCCATGATGTGCTGGGGAGCGATGGCATAGCCCAGACGCCAGCCGGTGATGGAGTAGGTCTTGGACAGGGAAGAGCAGGAAACGGTGCGCTCCCACATACCGGGGATGCTGTTCATGTAAGTGTGCTTATGACCGGGATAAACGATGTGCTCATAGACCTCGTCCATGATGGCGTAAACGTCATACTTGATGCACAGATCGGCGATGAACTTCAGTTCAGCCTCGGTGAAGACCTTACCGGAGGGGTTGGAGGGATTGCAGATCAGGATAGCCTTGGGATTCTGCTTGAAGGCATCCTCCAGAACGGCAGGGTCAAAGTGGAAGGCGGGGGGCACCAGCGGTACATAGATGGGCTCGCAGTCTGCCATAATGATCTGGGCGTGGTAATTCTCAAAATAGGGGGAGAACAGAACCACCTTATCGCCGGGGTTGGTCAGGGCAAAGATGGTATCCACCATGGCCTCAGTGGAACCGATGGTCACCACCATTTCGGTATTGGGATCGATCTTGCGGCCCATAAAACGCTCGCACTTGCGGGCCAGCGCCTGACGGAAGTTGGGAGCGCCCATGGTGATGGGATACTGGTGAGGGCCGATGGTGCTGATCTCAGCCAGACGATCGGTAATGGCCTTGGGAGGATCGAAATCGGGGAAACCCTGTGCCAGATTGATGGCACCCACATCCAAGGCGATACGGGTCATTCTACGGATAACAGAATCGGTAAAGTGCTGATTCTTACGATTCATTTCTTTCATAACAGACGTTCCTTTCCAAATCGGATATGCAGCAAAAGCCTGTCCGAGTAGTCTTATAAACATTACGAGTGTACTTTATCACTTTTAAGAGGTAAAGTCAATGCGTTTTCTACAAGATCTCCCATGAAAAATGTGCAATGACGCTGCGAAATGAAATGCATTTAACTAATATATAAGGAGTAAACCTTGCTTCGACAGACTGCGCATACAGCAGGTGTCGGCATCCGGTATCATAGCAGCGTCAAAACAGACTGAAAATTTTAAGCATTTTGAAGAGGAAACGGCAGCATATTTCCTCTGTTTTGTTGAAAATGCCGTTATTCAAAGGAAAAAAGCAAAGTAACGCTTTACATTTCTTTTTTAAAGTGTTAAATTAGAGTCATGAAATAAGAATCATCGGAGGTTAGCTTGTTATGCAAAATAATTTGCGCGATAAGCACATGGATCAATTGTTCCAGGCCATCCTGAAGCTGGAGGATCTGGATCAATGCTATGCTTTGTTCAGTGACCTGTGCACTGTGACAGAACTTTTGTCTATGAAACAGCGTTTTTGGGTGGCACGCCTGCTGAAAGAGGGGTACATCTATTCCGATATTGTAGAGATCACCGGAGCCAGCACGGCTACCATCAGCCGCGTGAACCGCTGCCTGCAGTACGGAGACGGCGGCTACAGTCTGGCGCTGGACAATAAGGATGCCGGGGCAGAATAATGGATCAGTATTCCGGCTTGGCGGCCTGTTACGACCGTCTCATTGATCAAACCATTTACGACCGCTTTTGCGGTCGTATTTGTTCGCTTCTGCAGAAAAACGGCATTGCAGAAGGCTTGGTGCTGGAGCTGTGCTGCGGCACCGGCACGCTGGCGCGCAAGCTTTCCCAGCAGGGCTATGAGCTGATCTGCTGCGATGCATCTCCCGAAATGCTGAATATTGCCCGGGAAAAATGTGCCGATCTGCCCGTTCCGCCGGTGTGGATCTGTCAGGAAGCGGCAGAACTGGATCTGTACGGCACTGTCCGTGCCGCCGTTTGCTGTCTGGACAGCGTCAACTATTTTACCGACCTGCGGGAATTGAAAGAAGTGTTTGCCCGGGTCAGCCTGTTTCTGGAATCCGGTGGTCTGTTCCTGTTTGATGTAAAATCCCGGGAGATGTTCCGCCAACTGGGCGGCACTTCCAGCATTCAGGAAGAAGAAGATCTGTTCTGTACCTGGCAGTACGGATTTGACAGCCGTTCTGGTCATGCCCAGCATCAGGTGGATATGTTTGTGGAGCAGGAGGGCAGCTATGTGCGCTTTACCGAGTGGCACGAGCAGCGAGCCTACAGTGCAGAAACGCTGAAAACCTCGCTCGAACAGGCCGGATTGCGGCTGAAGGGCATTTATGCCGATTATACCACGAAAAAGGCAAAGACAGAGACCGGTCGGTTGCTGTTCGTGGCCGAGAAACCCTAAGGAAAGGATTATATTTTATATGGATAAAAAAGACTTTTTGGTACGAGGAATGACCGCCGACGGCTTTGTGAAGATCACTGCCGTTCAGTCTACTCAGCTGGTGGAGCGGGCACGTCAGATTCATAAGACGCTGCCGCTGGCTACCGCTGCCCTGGGACGCACCCTGACGGCGGCCTCCATGATGGGCAATGAACTGAAATACGACAAGGGTTCTGTGACCCTGCAATTGCGGGGCGACGGCCCTCTGGGCGCCATCACCACCGTCAGCGACAGCAACGGCAACGTGCGCGGCTATCTGCAGAATCCTGCTGCCGTACTGCCTCTGCGCGCCGACGGTCATCTCAACGTAGGTGCCGGCGTGGGTCGTGACGGCCTTCTGACCGTGATTAAGGACATTGGTGAGCGGGAACCCTTTACCGGCCGGATCGAACTGCAGAGCGGCGAGATCGCCGAGGATGTGGCCGCTTATTATGTATTGAGCGAACAGATCCCTACCGTCTGCGCTTTGGGTGTTCTGGTGGATCGGGATCAGAGCGTCAAGTGTGCCGGCGGCTATCTGCTGCAGCTGCTGCCCGGTGCGCCTGCAGGTCTGGTGGATCTGCTGGAATATCGCGTACAGGATGTGGGCAGCGTTACCGCCAATCTGGAAAAGGGTCTGGATATGCGGCAGGTGGTGGAAGAGCTGCTGTACGGCATGGGTCTGCAGCTGATGGAGGAGCATCCCGTTTCTTACGAGTGTAAGTGCTCCCGCAGCAAGGTGGAGTCCGCGCTGATCAGCCTGGGCAGGGAAGAGCTGCAGCGGCTGATCGACGAGGAAGAATCCACCGACGTGACCTGCCAATTCTGTGATGTGGTTTATCACTTCGATAGGAAAGATTTGGAAGAATTAAAAAAAGCACAAAAAAAATAAAAAAAGTGCTTGACTTTTCGATGGAGTGCAGATATAATAAATCTCGCGCTAAGGGAACAAGGGAGCATAGCTCAGCTGGTTAGAGCACCTGCCTTACAAGCAGGGGGTCACAGGTTCGAGTCCTGTTGTTCCCACCATCGTAAAGTTGGCCGAGTAGTTCAGTTGGTTAGAACGCTAGCCTGTCACGCTAGAGGTCGAGGGTTCGAGCCCCTTCTCGGTCGCCATATTTGCCTCTGTAGCTCAGTTGGTAGAGCAGGGGACTGAAAATCCCCGTGTCATTGGTTCGATTCCGATCGGAGGCACCATTTGCGGATTTAGCTCATCTGGTAGAGCGCCACCTTGCCAAGGTGGAGGTAGCGAGTTCGAGCCTCGTAATCCGCTCCACAAGGACGCTTAAAACTAACTTAAGCGTCCTTTATTTTTCCAAATTTAATATGGCACCATGGCCAAGCGGTAAGGCAGGGG
>JAGAVA010000057.1 GCA_017620505.1 Clostridia bacterium | reverse complement strand
TGCGCCGTGAAAAAAGTTTTGATTACGGTCCTTTTGACCATTGTGCTGGTGCTGACGCTGGTCATTGCCGGTGCGGTGGGTTACATCTGGTACCGGGATAACCATATTTTTGTGGAGGGGGAGGCCTATCCCATCTCTGCCCGGACGCTGGATCTGCGGGAGGAGGACATTTCCTTCGACCACTATGAGGCGGTCCATACCCAGCTGCCCGACTGCTGGATTCTCTGGAATGTCCCGTTCCAGGGGGGGAAGTTCCCCAGCGATTCCGAAACGCTGACTGTGTCTTCCCTGACAGAGGAGGATGTGGCGCTGCTGGCGCTGCACTACCTGCACCAGTCCAACGAACGCTACGGCACCGGCAAGCGAATGGGCAGCGCCCTGTTCCGGGAGATCCTGGCCTACACCTGGCCCGGCAATGAACGGGAGCTGAAGAGCTTTATAGAGCAGATGGTGCTGGTCTCGCCGGGAGAGGTGCTGGATGATCCCGCGCTGATTCGCAGCACAGCCCGGCTGACTGCCTCTTTGCTGCCGGCCTGGAAAAAGGCCGACGATGCGACGCGCAGCGGAGAGAGGTCGTTGAAAGAACAGGTGAGTGAGTACGAACTGATGATCATCCGGCGCAGCATCAGTAAATACGGAAGCTTGCGAAAAGCGGCCAAGGCTCTGCAGGTGGATCCGTCTGTGCTTTCCCGAAAACTCTCGGCGGCAAAAGAATGAGGCAACAAAACGGTGTTCACTCATTGAACACCGTTTTGCTTTGAAAGTGAAAATTGTACGAGAACAATCGGAAAAGGAACGTCGATATCATGAGAAAAAATGCACAAAAACGGTGTGGACTGGAAGCAATTTACTTGACATATAGATGGTTGTGTGTATAATGTAGGTGTCCAAAAAGGGAAAAGTGTTGCAATTTTGCAACACCTGAAAAGGAGGAACATACCATGATTTTTGGTGTACTGAAAGATATCAAAGAGGGCGAAAGCCGCGTGATCTGCACCCCCATGGAAGTAGCTTCCATCGTGGCCGCCGGTCATACCGTGCTGGTGGAAAAGGATGCCGGTAAGGGTGCAGGCTTTGCCAACGAGGCCTATGCCAAGGCCGGTGCCCGCATCGTGGACACTGCTAAGGAGATGTGGGATTCCTGTGATTTCCTGGCCAAGGTCAAGGAGATCGAGGCATCCGAATACGGTTATCTGCGCGAGGGTCAGATGATCTACTGCTGCATCCATCCCGCCGGACACCCCGAAGAGGTGCAGGCCATTCTGGACAGCAAGTGCATCGCCATCACCGCAGAGGACAGCCACCGCTTCGGCTCCCCCAACTGCGAGGCTGCCGGTAAGCAGGGCGCCCTGTTTGGTTTGGAGTCCATGCTGACCATCAACGGCGGTAAGGGCAAGTTCGTCGGCGGCTTTGCCGGCGCTCCCGGCATGAACGTGCTGATCCTGGGCGGCGGTGTGGTCGGTCAGGGCGCACTGAGCGTGCTGCATGCACTGGGTGCCAATGTGACGGTGATGGACATCAATGTTGGTCTGATGCGTCAGCTGGGCAACCAGTACAACAACAAGATCAACACCATGTACTGCACCAAGGAGGCCATCGAGTCCGTACTGCCTCAGACCGATATGGTCATCAACTGCGTCAAGTGGCCCAAGCAGCGCAAGGACTTCCTGATCACCAAGGAAGCACTGAAGCTGATGGAACCGGGCAGCGTGCTGGTGGACATCTCCAACGACGATCCCGGCGCTATCGAGTCCAGCCATGAGACCCACCACGACAATCCCCGCTACGTGGTCAACGGCGTGGTACACTACTGCGTGAGCAACAT
>JAGAVA010000056.1 GCA_017620505.1 Clostridia bacterium | reverse complement strand
TCCATAATCAGCACGCCGCTGGAATAGAGCTGCAGGCCGCCCTGATACTCCCGGGTATACAGGTCATAGGGCGCATGGGCGGGGATGAACAACAGAGCCTTGTAGGTAACGGCGCCCTCCACGTTGGCAGTGATGTGGCTCAGAGGAGCCTCCATGTCACCGAACTTACTCTGATAGAACTCGGCAGCCGCCTCCCCGGTGATCTCGCTCTTCTGCCGCTGCCACAGGGGCACCATGGAGTTGAGGGTCTCGATCTCGGTATAGGTCTCCCAGCCGCCTTTCCAGTCGTCGGCGGCATTTTCGGGCTTTTCCATCTGACGGGACTTTTCCATAGCCATCTTGATGGGGAAGCGCACATAGTCGGAGTACTTCTTCACCAGCCGCTGGAGGGTGTACTGACCCAGGAACTGATCGTAGTCCTCGCCCTCGGCGTTTTCCTTGATGTGCAGGACGATCTTGGTGCCCACAGAGGTCTTGGCGGCCTCGGAAACGGTGTAGCCGTCAGCACCGGCGGATTCCCACTTCCACGCCTCTTCACTGCCGTAGGCCTTGGTGGTGACGGTGACCTTGTCGGCCACCATAAAGGCAGAATAGAAGCCCACGCCGAACTGACCGATCACATCCACGTCGCCCTTGTCCCCCTCGGACTGGGCCAGCTCCTGCTTGAACTTCAGCGAGCCGCTCTTGGCGATGGTGCCCAGATTGGTCTCCAGCTCCTCTTTGGTCATGCCGATGCCGTTGTCCTCGATGGTGAGGGTACGGGCTTCCTTGTCGGCAGTCAGCCAGATGGCGAAGTCCGAGCGGCTCAGTCCCACCTTTTCATCGGTGAGGGACAGATAAGCCAGCTTGTCGATGGCATCGCTGGCGTTGGAGATCAGCTCCCGGAGAAAGATCTCCTTGTGGGTGTAGATGGAGTTGATCATCATGTCCAGCAAACGTTTGGATTCTGCTTTGAATTGCTTTTTTGCCATGGTTGTTTTCGCTTCCTTTATATTTATTAATATGAACTCCTATTTGGCTCCCTTGTGGAAAGGGAGCTGTCACGCGCAGGCGTGACTGAGGGATTGTAAGCTTGAAATTAGCACTCTCTTTCATTGAGTGCTAACCCATTGTAGCGCGGATAGGGCAAAAAAGCAATAGAAAAAGTGTAAACAAACCGTGTCAACGGGCAGTTGACAGGATTCCAACGGTTGTCGCTTGTGTTTTACCCCTGTTTTCCGTATAATTTGGGTAACAAATCACCGATCAAACCGTGGGGAGGTATATCACCCGTCCCCGTTTTCCCTAATAGGAGGTATCTTATGGAGCTTCATGAACGCATCGCCTTCGTACGAAAGGCCGCCGGATTGACCCAGGAACAGCTGGGTGAAAAGTTGGGTGTCACCCGGCAGGCAGTGTCCAAATGGGAATCCAACCAGGCCACCCCCGACGCCCTGACCATCGCCCGCCTGTGCGCCGAGCTGGGTGTTTCTGCCGACTTTGTCCTGCTGGGCAAAGAGCCCGACGGCTCTGCCGCCTCCGCCCCGCCCATCACCGTCACCTGCCCCTGCTGCGGCAAGAACACCGCACTGGGCACCCCAAAGTGCCACGAGTGCAGTTACGATTTCTACCCCACCCCGCCTGATGATGACCAGCGCTTCGCCCTGCTTCTGTTGGGCTGCAGCGATACCTATAACGCGCCTGCCATGATGATGCGCTTCACCCATTGGGACAGGGAACAATGCGACAAGGCGCTGCGCCTTGCAGGAACTTACAGCGACGCAAGCCGACAGGCAGTTCTGCTGTGCCGCAATCTGCCCCGGTCTGCCGCGCTGCACATCGCCGCCTGCCTGCGGGCAACCTGCGGCATCCGCATCGTAGCCGACGATCCCATCCCCGGTACCGACACTCCGGCTTTGTCTGATGACGATCTGGAGGCGCTGCCCGAGGCCATCCCCTGCCCCGAACCGTTGGAAGAGGCGCAAAAGAGCGGCATCGGCTTCTGGGGCATCGTTGGCGCGGTGGTGGTAGGCATTATCGTGGCCTCTTTCTTATAATGAAGAAGTACATCTTTACCGCCGCCGGGCTGATGGGCCTATACCTGTTTAACCGGTTTGCGCTCATTCCCCGCACCTCCGGATTGCTCCACAGGCTGCTGTCGGGCTATTTTGCCGATTTTCTGGCAGGCGGCATGATGCTCGCCCTCCTGTTCGCCGTCCTGCACCTTGCCCACCGCAAGCCGCCCAAGCCCTGGCATTGCCTGGCTCTCGCTCTGGTCTGCGGCCTGTTCTGGGAATACATCACGCCCCTGTACCTGCCCCGGTCGGTGAGCGACCCCTGGGATATTCTTGCCGTCCTGCTGGGCGGCGGGGCGATTCTGCCAATTTTGTACCGTTTGGAGGAATAGGATGCACCTGCAATATGATGATCTGACCATCCGCTCTGCCCTGCCTGATGATGCACCCCAGCTGGTGCGCTGGTGGAACGACGGCGCGGTGATGGCCCACGCCGGTTTCCCCCTGGGCCTGGGCACCACGGTGGAAAAGGAGGCCGCCCGCCTCCCCTCCCCCGGTCGGCTGATGCTGGAATACAAAAATCAGCCCATCGGTGAGATGAACTGGCGGGATGTGGGCGAAAACGCAGCCGAAATCGGCATCAAAATCTGCGAAAGCACCTTTCAGGAGCAGGGTTTGGGACGAATCTACCTGAGCTTGCTCATCAAAGAGCTGTTTTCACGGGGCTTTGCCCAAATCGTGCTGGACACCAACCTGAACAACACCCGCGCCCAGCACGTTTACGAAAAACTGGGCTTCCGCAAGGTAGCCATCCGGGAAAACAGCTGGCATGACCAGCTGGGAAACCCCCAAAGCGCTGTGGATTACGCCTTAACACCAGAAGATTTCCGCAATTTTGCCCTGTAAACAGAGAAAAAGCACCCAAACGGGTGCTTTTTTCATGATTCTCCGATAAATCCCGGGGTGGACAGGTACCGCTCGCCGGTGTCGGGCAGCAGTGCCACGATGGTCTTGCCCTGGTTCTCCGGGCGTTTTGCCAACTGTATTGCCGCATAAATGGCCGCGCCCGAGGTGATGCCCACCAGAATACCCTCCTGCCGTGCTGCCGCCTGACAGGTCTGATAGGCCGCCTCACCGGAGACCTGCACGATTTCATCATAAATGCCGGTATCCAGCACGGAGGGGACGAAGTTTGCGCCGATGCCCTGCAGAGGATGGGGGCCGGCCTTGCCGCCCGACAGCAGCGGAGAAGCTTCGGGCTCCACCGCCACCACCCTGACGGCAGGATTTTTGTCCTTAAGGTACTTGCCGGTGCCGGTGATGGTGCCGCCGGTACCCACACCTGCCACGAAAATATCCACCTGCCCGTCGGTGTCTTCCCAAATCTCGGTACCGGTGGTGGCCAGATGGGCGGCAGGGTTGGAAGGATTGTCAAACTGTGCCGGGATAAAGCTGCCGGGGATAGCCTTTGCCAGTTCCTCGGCCTTTTTATTTGCCCCCACCATGCCCTCTGCGCCGGGGGTCAGCACCACCTCCGCACCATAAGCCTTCATCAGCATCTGCCGCTCCACGCTCATAGAGTCGGGCATGACGATAATGGTGCGATAGCCTCGGGTAGCGGCGATGACCGCCAGACCGATGCCGGTGGAGCCGGAGGTGGCTTCGATGATGGTAGCCCCCTCTTTCAGCAGCCCCTTTTCTTCGGCATCCAGCACCATCTGCAGAGCCACGCGGTCCTTGACGCTGCCGCCGGGATTACATTTTTCCAGCTTGACCAACAGCCGCGCCTGCAGGTTTTCGGCCTTTTCCATGCGGCAAAGCTCCAGAAGCGGGGTTTTGCCGATGAGCTGGTCTACAGAAGTATATATTTTCATAAAGAGTGACCTCCTTTACCGTACTAAAATCATCATGCACCCCAAGGGGTAAAAAGTCAAGAAAAGATATGCAAATCCTGTTCTTTGTGTTATAATTTCTTTGTTAACCTTATTTTATATATAAAGGAGCATCTTCCTATGAAAAAGACCTATCGTTGGGACAATCTCACCAGCCGGGAACTGGGCGCTCTGGCAGAAAACAACGCCATCGTTCTGATCCCCACCGGCTCCACCGAGCAGCACGGCCCTCATCTGCCCGTGGGCACCGATGCCATTCTGGCCACCTGGTTTGCCGAGCGTGCCGCTCAGGGACTGCAGGAAAAGGGCGTGCCCGCCGTGGTGGCTCCCACCTTTGCCATCGCCAACTCCATGCACCATATGACCTTCCCCGGCAGCCTGAGCCTGCGCCCCCGCACCTATATGGAATGCCTGCAGGAGCAGTGCCGCGCCATCGCCTCCCACGGCTTCAAGCGGATGGCCATCATCAATGGTCACGGCGGCAACATCGCCCCCACCAAGGCCGCGCTGGTGGACATCAATCTGGAACTGGGCTTCCCTGTCTATTTCCTGGAGTACATCGTGGTGGACGAGGCTCCCTTCCTGGACACCCAGACCGGCATGAACCATGCCTGCGAGAGCGAGACCTCCCTTATGCTGGCTTATGATGAGAGCCTGGTGGATCCCATCTACAAGGAAACCTCCGGTTATGGCGGCGGCTGCACCGTGCATGAGGACGAGGGTGTGCTGCATACCTTCCATCGGATGGAGGCCCACACCTTCAACGGCGTGATGGGCAACAGCTGCGCCGCTACCAAGGAAAAGGGCATTGCCCTTGCCGATGCCACCACCAAAAAGCTGGTGGAGATCCTGTCTGACGACGTGATCTGGCAGATGAAGGTGTAAGGTTCCCCTGCCTTTTTCGGCGCTGAGCGCCCAGAATGACAGTCAACCGTGTCATCCTGAGCGACAGCGAAGGATCCCCCATGGAGGATCACCATGTCTTATTATGTCTATATGCTCACAAATCAGCACGGCAATGTTCTGTACATTGGTGTGACGAACAACCTTGTACGCCGTGTATACGAACACCGTCATCATCTGGTAGATGGTTTCACCAAACGCTACCATGTTGACAAGCTGGTTTACTATGAAACAACCGGTGACATTGCCACTGCCATCACCCGGGAAAAGCAACTGAAGAGCTGGACGCGAGCCAGAAAAGATGCCTTGGTGGCATCAATGAATCCTCAATGGGAAGAACTTTTGCCTGAGGTGGGAGATTCTTCGGCGCAGAGCGCCTCAGAATGACAGCGAAAGGGGAAGCGCCCATGGTGATCGGCAGTTTTCTCGACAAAAAATCCTTGTTCCGCCCCTTTTCCCATGGTATAATATTTTGATGCTATTCTTTTATTCGAGGTGACCTGTTTTGCAGACCCAGATCCAGGGACTTTCCACCCATTATATTGACCTGCCCGGCACCCGGGGCACCGTGCTGTTTTTGCACGGTTGGGGCGCCCACATCGGCCTGTACCAGCCCATTTTTGACCTGCTGCAGCAGCTGGACTACCGGGTGGTGGCCTTTGATATGCCTGGCGTGGGTCAGACCGACGAGCCCGCCCAGCCGCTGACCATCGGGGACTATGTGTCCTTTACGCTGGAGCTGTGCAAAAAGCTGGAGCTGCAGGAGGTCATCCTCATGTGCCACTCCCACGGCGGACGAATCGCCCTTTCCATGCTCACCGACAAAAACTGCCCGGTGAAGTGCAAAAAAGCGGTCTTTTACGATGCCGCCGGTGTGCGCAAGGCCGCCGCCCCCTCCAAAAAGCTGGCACAGACCGGCTACAAGGCGGTCAAATGGCTGGGCACTTCCAAGCTGACCTCCCCGCTCTTCGGTGATCTGTACGCCGAGATGCGGGACAAACGGGCCAGCGCCGACTACAAGGCGGCCACCCCGGTGATGCGGCAGACCATGAACAATGTGCTGCCTCTGGACTTCACCGACAAAATGCCTTCCATCACCGCCGAAGTGCTGCTGATGTGGGGCGAAAATGACACCGCCACCCCGCTGGAACACGGTCAGATCATGGAACAGCACATCCCCAACGCCGGTCTGGCGGTCATTAAGGGTGCCGGACACTTCAGCCACGCCGACAACTGGCCCCAGTTTTCGGCCGTCCTGCGGGCATTTTTGTAAGGAGGCGGCAATATGTATTGGATCTATTCCATCGTGATCTGGCTGTCTTACGGCCTGTGCGCCTTTTTGGCCTTCCGGCAGGCGCTCCATATGTTCCAGCTGAACTCCTATCAGGATCTGTCCTACGGCAACTACCTGAAATCCCATCAAAAGACCTATTGGAATGCCAAGCGCATCGTGCCCTGCGTGCTGATGGCGCTGGGCGGTCTGAGCATCAACGCCCAGCCGTTCCTGTTCGCCGCCGGTGCCGGCCTGTGGTGGCTGGTGAACCGCCCCCAGAAGGCCAAAAAACCGCTGGTTTACACCCCCCGGGTCAAGCGCCTGCTGACCTGCGCCGTGGTAGTGGCGGTGGCATGGGCCTCCCTGACCGACTACATCGCCACCGTGCTCATGCTCACCGGCGTGCTGTCCGAAAGCGCTCTGCTTGCTCAAACCGGCGTGATGTATACCTCCCTGGCGCTGCCCCTGTTCATCCTGTTCCAGCATCGGCTCATCATGCTGTATAACGACATGATGGCCCCCATCGAAAAGGCCATCAACAACCATTACATCAACGATGCCCGGAAGATTCTGGCCTCCCGCCCCGACCTCCGGGTCATCGGTATCACCGGCAGCTACGGCAAAACCAGCACCAAGTACTTCCTCCAGCGGCTGCTGTCCACCCGGTACAACGTGTATATGACCCCCGGCAACTACAACACCACCTTGGGCGTCACCCGTGCCGTCCGGGAGGGTTTGCGTCCTACCCACGAGATTTTCCTCTGCGAAATGGGCGCCCGCCATGTGGGTGATATCAAAGAGGTCTGCGAACTGGCAAAGCCCACCATGGGCATCATCACCTCGGTTGGCCCTCAGCATCTGGAGACCTTTGGCTCTCTGGACAAGGTGCTGAGCACCAAGCTGGAGCTGGCTGACGCGGTGAAGGGCAAAGGCCCGGTGTTCCTCAACTTTGACAGCGAACCGCTGAAAACCAGGAATTTGAGCCAGGAATCCATTTCTTATGGTATCAATGGCGAAAATTATACAATGAGTAATCTTTCTATTGATGAAAACGGTTCCCGTTTCTCCATCAAAGCCCCCGATGGCACCCGTCAGGAGTTCTCCACCCGTCTGTTGGGTCATGCCAACGTGCAGAACATCTGCGGCGCCATCGCCGTGGCTCATCATCTGGGCATCCCGCTGACCACGCTGGCGCCCGCCGTCCGTCAGCTGGAAAGCGTGCCCCACCGGCTGCAGCTCATCCGGCAGACCGGCCTGACCATCATCGACGATGCCTACAACTCCAACCCCGCCGGTGCAAAAAACGCGCTGGAAACACTGGCCCTGTGCCGGGGCACCCGCATTGTCATCACTCCCGGTCTGGTGGAGCTGGGTGACCGGGAACTGGATTACAACGAAACGCTGGGGCGGCAAACCGCCGACACCTGCCACCATCTGATCACCGTGGGCGAAAGCGACCGTGTGGACGCCATCGCCAAGGGCGCCCGGGAGGGCGGCCTCCACCGGGACAACATCCATCCTGCCGCCACCGTGCAGCAGGCCATGGAACTGGCAAGATCCCTGCCCGGCGACAGCAAGATGGTGCTGCTCCTCAACGACCTGACCGACAACTACTGAAGGAAGTGCCCCTATGAGCAAACAGAAAAAGCGTAACAACAAGGCCAAAAAAGAGCCTTCTGCCAATCCCTACGCCCACATGAGCCCCCGTCGGCAGAAGCTGCATCAGCAGGCCGACGAGATCTCTCTGAAGTTTTCCAAGCTGTCCCCCAAGATCAACCGGGTGCTGCTGGCCATCTTTGCCGTCATCGTGGTGCTGCTGCTGGTGAAGGTCATCCCTGCCCAGACCGCCCGCTATCTGATCATCGCCATCATGGGTGCGGCGCTGGCCATCAACGGCATTTCGGGCTACCACCAGTCCAAGTGGGCAGGCTTTTTCCTGATGGTGTTTGGCACGCTGCTGTGTCTGGGCAATCTGATGATGCTGTAAGATCCCAAAGGAGGGTTTCTCATGGTTTCCAAAATCCGCGCGGGCGTCTTTTTTGGCGGCCCCAGCGTTGAACACGAAGTTTCGGTGATCACCGCCATGCAGGCCATTCAGGCCATGGATCCCCAGCGGTACGAGGTGATCCCCGTTTATACCACCAAAAACGGCGAGCTCTATACCGGCGCCCATCTTTCCCAGCTGGAAAGCTATCGCAACATCCCCGAAGCCCTCAAGCAGGCGCAGAAGGTGGTGCTGCAGAAGGAAGGCAAGGACGTGGTGCTCATGCTGGCAAAGCAGAAGCGCTTTGGCTCCAGTATCGTTGCCGCGCTGGATGTGGCGCTGCCCATCTATCACGGCACCGGCGGCGAGGACGGCGTGATGCAGGCGCATTTTGAGCGTCTGGGTCTGCCCTATACCGGCCCCGATGTGACATCCAGCGCCATCGGCATGGACAAATGGGCCTCCAAGGCCATGTTCAAGCTCCACGGCGTGCCCTGTGTGGAGGGCGTGAAGGTCACCCAGAGCCAGTATTTCACCGACCCCGAAGCCGCCGCCCAGACCATCGAAAAGGCGGTGGGCTATCCCGCCATCATCAAGCCCTACAATCTGGGCAGCAGCGTGGGCATCCACAAGTGCCGGGATCGGGCTTCCCTGCTGGAAGGTCTGGAGGATGCCTTCCTCTACAGTCAGGCCGTACTGGCCGAGCGTGCCGTCCAGAATCTCCGGGAGATCAACTGCGCCGTGCTGGGCGATGCCGAAGAAGCCCGCGCCAGCGTTTGCGAAGAGCCCCTCAATGCCACTGACATCCTCACCTACGCTGACAAGTACCAGTCGGGCGGCAAAGCCGGCAAGACCGGCGCAAAGTCCGGCGGCGGCAGCAAGGGTATGCAGTCGCTGGCCCGTGTGGTTCCTGCCGACCTGTCTCCCGAAATGACCGAAAAGGTACAGCATCTGGCCATTGATGCCTTCCGTGCCATCGGCGCCTGTGGCTGCAGCCGTATCGACTTTTTGCTTGACAATCAGACCGGCGAGCTGTTTGCCAACGAGATCAACACCATCCCCGGCTCGCTGGCCTTCTACCTGTGGGAAAAGAGCGGTCTGACCTTCACTCAGCTGATGGACGAGATGGTCCGTCTGGCCCTCAAGCGCCAGCGGCAGCAGTCTCTGCTCCACCGCTCCTTCGAGACCAACCTGCTGCAGCACGCCCAAATCGGCGGCGCGAAGAACGGCAAAAAGGTGTAAGCATAAAACAGAAAGCGCCCCTCCCGTGCAACAGACGGGAAGGGCGCTTTTTCATGTCTTGTTTGGGAATGGCTTAGAACAGCATCTCCCGGGTGATCTCCTTGAGAGAGTGGACACCGCACATGGCCATGGCGTCCTCCATTTCGGCCTTGATTTTGGCGGTCAGCACCTTGACGCCTTCCTCGCCGCCGCCGTAAACGGCGGTGACATAGGGACGAGCCATGATGACCGCATCGGCGCCCAGCGCCAGCGCCTTGCACGCATCAATACCGGTGCGGATGCCGCCATCCACCAGGATGGTCATCTTGCCCTTCACCGCGTCGGCGATGGCGGGCAGAACTTCGGCAGTGGCAGGCACGCTGTCCAGCACGCGGCCGCCGTGGTTGGACACCACAATACCGGCGGCACCGGCCTCCAGCGCCTTCAGTGCGCCCTTGACGGTCATAACGCCCTTGATGATAAAGGGCACACCGGCATAGTCGATGATCTCCTTCAGCTCCTCCACCGTCTTGGGGCCGGCGGGGGGATTCAGACCCTTCAGGAAGGGCAGGCCTGCGGCGTCAATATCCATGGCAAAGACCTTAGCGCCCGAGGCCTTGGCAGCATCCAGCTTGGCAAAGACCGTTTCCTTGTCCCAGGGCTTGACGGTGGGGATACCCTTGCCCTCGTTCTCACCGATGGCCTTGGCTGCGGCGGTAAAAACGGTGGGGTTGGTGCCGTCGCCGGTAAAGGCGGCGATGCCTGCTTTGGCACAGGCAGGAACCAGAATGGCGTTGTATTCCTCGTCGGTAAACTTGTCACCATAGTGCATTTTTACCGCGCCCACAGGGCCGGCAAACACGGGCAGGTCGTACTTCTGTCCGAACAGGGTAAAGCCGGTATCCACCGGGCCGCCTTCGCAGATGGTGTCCATGTTCAGACACAGACTCTGCCATGCGTCATAGTTGCGGGCGGCAACGGTGCCGGAGCCCTTGGAACCGGGGCCGGGCACGGCGTTTTTACAGGCACGGCCGTTGCACACGGGACAAACTTTACAATAAGGGCCGCTGCAGGTGCGGGCGGCCTCCAAAACTTCCTGGTAGGTCATAAAAACCCTCCTCACATATTCTTGGTTTCATCATACCGTCTGAAATAAGGCTCGTCAAGATAAAGCGTTAAAAAGCGCGTTGCAAATGCACACAACCCCTGTCATTCCGAGCCAGTTAACAAACTGGCGTGGGAATCCGTATGCATCCTTTACGGAAACGGATTGCCACACCGTTCTAACGAACGGTTCGCAATGACAGATTGCATTTTGCAACGCACCTTTTTGATATCTTTCAGTTCTTCTTTCGGCTGAAGAAGCTGTCCTTCCACAGGGTAGGATGGAACAGCATCAGCATGGGGAACAGTTCCAGGCGCCCGGCCAGCATAGCAAAGCTCAACACCCACTTGCTGAACACCGTCATGCCGCCAAAGTTGCAGGTGGGGCCTACAGCTCCCAGACCGGGGCCGATGTTGTTGAAGGTGGCCGCCACAGCGGTGAAGCTGGTGATCAGATCCTGTCCCTCCAGCGAGATCAGAAACAGACACAGAGCAAACAGCATGATGTAGGTCATGAAATACACATTGGTGGAACGAACCACCTCATGCTCGATGGGCTTGCCATCCATCTGGATCTTTTTGATGCTCTTGGGATGCACATAGGAGCCGAACTCCTTGCGCACGGTTTTGCCCACGATGAGGAAGCGGGACACCTTCATACCGCCACCGGTACTGCCGGCGCAGGCGCCGATAAACATCAGCAGCACCAGAATGAGCTTGGAGGTGGTAGGCCAAAGGTCGAAATCACAGGTGGAATAACCGGTGGTGGTGATGATGGAGGCCACCTGGAAAAAGGTCTTGGTCAATGCATCGAACACGCCCTGGCAGGAGTGGAGGATGTTGACAAAAATGATGGCTACCGCACCTGCGATGATCAGCAGATAGGCCCGCACCTCTTCCATGGAAAAGGCTTCCTTGAAATGTTTGAGCAGAATAAAGTAATAGGCGTTGAAATTAATGCCAAACAGCACCATAAAGATGGTGATAACCCACTGGCAATAGGCCGAATAGCCGGTAATGCTGTCGTTTTTGATACCGAAGCCGCCGGTACCCGCCGTACCAAAGCTGTGGGTGATGGCCTCGAAGAGATCCATGCCACCCAGCAGCAGCAGAACCACCTGGACGACGGTCAGCACCATATAAATAATATACAGGATGCGGGCGGTGTGCCGCAGACGGGGCACCAGTTTTCCCACCGAAGGGCCGGGGCTCTCTGCCCGCATCAGATTGATGTGGCTGCCGCCATTCAACGGCACCACCGCCAGCACAAACACCAGCACGCCCATACCGCCGATCCAGTGGGTGAAGCTGCGCCAGAACAGCGATACGTGGCTCAGCGCCTCCACATCGCTTAAAATGCTGGCACCGGTGGTGGTAAAGCCCGAAACCGTTTCAAAAAAGGCATCGGTAAAGCTGGGGATCTCCCCGGTGAGCACAAAGGGCAGCGCGCCCAGGATACTCATAAGGATCCAGCTGAGGGCTGTGCTGACACAGCCCTCTTTTAGATAAAAGACCGAGTTTTCCGGCTTTTTCCACCGGAGCATCAGACCGCACAGCAGGGTGCAAATGCCCAGGATCAGATAAACCTCGGCCTGGCTCTCGCCGTACAGATAGCCCACGATGGAGCAGGGTGCCATCAGCAGGCCCTCCACCGCCAGAACATTTCCCAGGATATAACGGATCATGGAAAGATTCATCAAATCCCTCCCCGCTTACGCCAAAATGTCCCGAATATCGCTGAAGCCGGTATGGGTGGTGACCACCATGATGGTATCGCCCACCCGAATGGCATCCTGACCGTTGGGGATGCGCACCTTACCGTCCCGGTAAATGGCACACACCAACAGGCTGTCCTTCAGCTGCAGATCCTTCAGGGGAATGTCGGTAACGCCCGAAGGGGCATCCACCCGGAACTCCACCGCCTCGGCCCGGTGGTCGAACATATGGTACAGCGTTTCAATGTTGCTGTCCATCGATTCCTTCATAGCCCGGACGTAGCGGATGATGGCCTCAGAAGTAATATATTTGGGATAGATCACCGAACCCAGATCCAGGCTGTTGATCACATCCTGGAAGGTGATACGATTGATCTTGGTGATGGTCTTGGCCTGAGAGACCCGTCTTGCAAAGAGGGTCAGCAGGATGTTTTCCTCGTCGATACCGGTAAGCGCCACCACGGCCTCGTCCCGCTCGATACCCTCTTCCCGCAGCAGATCCTCGTTGGTGCCATCGCCGTTGATGATGACCGCCTTGGGCAGCAGGATCGAAAGCTCCTCGCACCGCTCCCGGCTGATCTCAATGATCTTCACCTGGATACCCATGCTTAAAAGCTGCCGAGCCAAATAATAGGCTGCTCTTCCGCCGCCGATCAGCATGGCGTTGCGCACCCGATTGGTTTTGAAGCCGATATCCTCCAAAAACTTTTTGCCCACCGCCCGAGAGGCGGCAAAGGACAAAATATCGCCCGCCCGGATGGTGTATTGACCGCGGGGAATGATGACCTGGCCGTCACGCTCGGCGGCACAAATCAGAATATCGGGGGCGATGCGCTGACCCAGTGTGATCAGATTCATACCGTCCAGCACGTTGCCCTCGGGTACCTTGAACTTGATCAGGTCGGCCTGACCGTGGGCAAAGGAGTCAATCTCCAACGCAGTGGGCAGGTACAGGATGCGGGCAGCCTCGGCAGCGGCCTCCATCTCGGGATTGATGATCATGGCAAGACCCAGCTTCTCCCGGAGATAACCCACCTCCCGGCTATAGTCGGGGGTGCGTACCCGGGCGATGGCAGCGCAGTTTGCAACCTGCTTGCCCACGGTGCAGCACAAAAGATTCAGTTCGTCCGACTGGGTAACAGCGATCAGCAGGTCGGCAGTTTCGATGCCGGCCTCTTTCAGCACACCGTAACTGGCGCCGTTGCCCTGGACACCCATAATATCATAGAGGTTGGCCAGCGCCTGTGCCTTCTGCCCGTCCCGGTCCACGATGGTGATGTCGTGCCCCTCCTGGCTCAGCTGTTCCACCAGCGTGCGGCCCACCTTGCCGCAGCCCACGATAATGATCCGCAGGCCGCGCTTTTCTTCTTTTTTCTTTCCAAACATTTTCCTCGTCTCCATCTCATGTCCGAAAAACAAAGATACTTTCCTATCTTTCACTATAGCACGCTTTTTATAAAAATCAAAGACCCCTGTTTCTGAATTTTTCGCCCGTTGACTTTTTCGCAAAAAATGGTACAATATTTTTTACATGAATTTTTCGACTATTTGGGAAAAAGGAGGGCTTTTGCCCATGCTGGAGCTTATCACCCGCTGCTATGAGCGGTTCCGTCTGATCACTTACCGGGGCCTGTTCAGCCTTCTTCGGGAGCGGGACAGCAGTCTGAGTGCTGCAGAAGCTTTTGCGGTGGATGTCATCTATCTGCTGAAGGAGCCCACCATCAAGGAATTTGCCGATTGTCTGGGCATTTCCCAGCCCAACGCCACCTATCGTGTCAATCACCTGATCCAGAAGGGCTATGTGCAGAAGACCCCCTCTCAGGAGGATCGACGGGAGGCCCATCTCCACGTCACCGACAAATATATGCGATACTGGAACGAGGGTCACGATGCCATCCACCGCTCTCTGCAGGTGCTGCAGGATCGGTTTTCCCCCGAAGAGGTTGCTACCTTCACCCGGATGCTGCAGGTGCTGGCCGACACCCTGCCCGAGCAGCGGCAGGAGGGTGATTTGTAAATTTTCCCAAATTTTCTCCCATTGCATTGACGATGGAAGAAGATTGCTCTAAAATAAACACAGATCTACGGCAAGCTGCCGTAATGAGGAGGAGAAACCATGACCCCTATGACGGTCACCAATCATAATTTCAACGCCGAAGTAGCAGAGTGCTCCCAGCTGGTGCTGGTGGACTTCTGGGCCAGCTGGTGCGGCCCCTGCAAAATGATCGCCCCCATCGTGGACGAGCTTTGCCAGACCCGTTCCGACATCAAGGTTTGCAAGATCAACGTGGACGAGCAGTTTGAACTGGCTGTCCGTTACCAGGTCTCCAGCATCCCCACCCTGATGTTCTTCCGAGGCGGCAAGGTGGTGCGCCGGGTGGTTGGTCTGCGCTCCAAGGCAGAAATCGAGCAGATCATTGAGGAGTGTCACAATGAGCATCCGGCTGAATGAGGATCAGGAGATCGTTGCGCTGATCCGCGAAGGTCTCAAGCAGAAGGACGGCTACTGCCCCTGCCGCTTTGAAAAGAAAGAGGAGTACAAGTGCATCTGTGAAGAGTTCAAGGCACAGATGGCCGACCCCGATTTCGAGGGCTACTGCCACTGCCGCTTGTACTACAAAACCAAAGACTAAGCAGACTAAACGAAAAAAGGCGCGTTGCAAAATGCACACAACCCCTGTCATTCCGAGCCAGTTGACAAACTGGCGTGGGAATCCGTACCGAACGCATATGGGAAACGGATTGCCACACCGTTCTGAGGAACGGTTCGCAATGACAGATTGCATTTTGCAACGCGCCTTTGTCTTTTTTACTTATGCTTGGGATCATCAAAATCCCGGATGACCTCTTCCACCTTTTCGTCAAAGACCATCACGCGGCACTCATTGAAAAAACACATACGGATGGCAAAATCCTTGGCGTCCTGCAGATCGTCACTCTCGTAGAATTTCACCATTTCGCCGCCGCTGTATTTGTCGGTCATTACCTGATAGCGCATTGTCATTCCCCTTTCGGTTGATGATAGGATTATATCATGTCTCATTCCATCTTGCAAGGCGCACCGCTTCCATGGTATACTATAAACACTTATGGAATCACACGTTTGGAGGATAGATTTATGTTGAATTGGTACGCCGTAAAGGTTCTGTACTGCGTTCGCATCGACGGCGAACCCATGGAGAGCAAGCTGGACGCCCACTACCATGAAGATGAGTTTTATGAGGAAAAGCTGATGCTGGTGCAGGCAGAGGATGCCAAAAAGGCCGCCGACTGGGCTGCTGAGCGCTGCCGCCGGGATGATAACACCTATGTGAACCGCTACGGTCAGCTGGTGTACTACCAGTTTTATGACTGGCTGCAGGTGGACGAGATCCGTCAGGCCACCCTGCACAACGGCACCATTGCCAGCACCGCCACCTACCGGATGCCCAAGGGCACCGACGCTGAGAAGCTCATTGCAGAAAAGTATGAGCCTTGCGACAACGGTGAGCTGTTCCCCCTTCACATCATGGAAGGCTATGAACACTCCAACGCCAAACTTTGAGAAAAAAGCACCCCGAGGGGCAATGCTGTTCGGTTAACAGAACACTGTCATTGCGAACCAGTCCACAGACTGGTGTGGCAATCCGCTTCTCGGTGGGGAATACGGATTCCCACGCAAAAATGCCGCCAAACAGGCGGCATTTTTTCTCGGAATGACCCAGTGGGTGCGATATGATTTCTTAACCGAACAGCTTTGCCCGAGGGGTGCTTTTCTTTTTCATTTACAGTAAATCTGCCATTTCCAGAATCAGTTTTTCGGTCTTTTCCCAGCCCAGACAGGGATCGGTGATGGACTTGCCGTAGATGCCCTCGCCGATTTTCTGGTTGCCGTCCTCAATGTAGCTTTCGATCATGAGACCCTTGACCATCTTGCCCACCTCATCGCTGTTGCGGCGGCTGTGGAGCACCTCCCGGGTGATGCGGATCTGCTCCAGATACTGCTTGCCCGAATTGTTGTGATTGCAGTCAATGATGACCGCCATATTTTCCAGCTTTTTATCCACATACATTTGATGCAGGCGAATCAGTTCCTCAAAATGGTAGTTGGGCTGGCTCTGTCCGTGCTTGTTCACATAGCCCCGCAGAATGGCGTGGGCATAGGGATTGCCCTGCGACACCGCCTCCCAGCCACGATACACAAAGGTATGGCTGTGCTGCGCCGCCATAATGGCGTTGAGCATCACGCTGTAGTCGCCCGAAGTGGGGTTTTTCATGCCCACGGGCACGGTGAGGCCGGAGGCCGTCAGCCGGTGCTGCTGATCCTCCACCGATCTTGCGCCCACTGCCACATAACCCAGCAGATCGTCCAGATAGGCGTGGTTTTCGGGGTACAGCATCTCGTCGGCACAGGTGAAGCCGGTCTCAGCCAGCGTTTTCAGATGCAGCTCCCGGATGGCCAGCAGGCCCTTGAGCATATCGCTGTGCTCCAGCGGGTCGGGCTGGTGCAGCATGCCCTTGTAGCCGTCGCCGGTGGTGCGAGGCTTGTTGGTATAGATGCGAGGGATGATATAAATTCTATCCTGCACCTGTTCCTGTATCTTCCGCAGCCGGGAAATATAGTCCAGCACGGCATCCTGCCGGTCGGCCGAACAGGGGCCAATGATCAGCAGAAATTTGTCGTCCTTGCCCGAAAGAATGTCCCGGATCTCCTGATCCCGGCGCATCTTGATGGCATCCAGCTGGGGTGTTGTGGGCAAAAGCGCCTTGATGGCATCGGGATTGGGCAGTTCGCGCAACAGATTCAGATTCATAAGTTCCTCCCCCTTTACAGCTGTTCCGCCAGCTCCAGAATCAGCTTTTCGGTCTTTTCCCAACCCAGGCAGGGATCGGTGATGGACTTGCCGTAAACGCCGTCCTCCACCTTCTGGCAGCCGTCCTCCAGATAGCTTTCGATCATCAGACCCTTCACCAGCTTTCTCAGCGAGGGCTGCATCCGGCAGCTGTGGAGCACATCGTTGGCGATACGAACCTGCTCCAGATACTTTTTGCCCGAGTTGGAGTGGTTGCAGTCCACGATGACGGCGTGGTTGGTCAGCTGGAACTTGTCATATTCCTCCTGCAGCCGCAGCAGATCCTCGTAGTAATAGTTAGGCTGGGTCTGTCCCAGCTTGTTCACATAACCACGGAGAATGGCGTGGGCGCAGGGATTGCCGGAGGAGTGCACCTCCCAGCCCCGATAGGTGAAGGTATGGTGGTGCTGGGCTGCCATAATGGCGTTGAGCATGACGCTGTTGTCGCCCGAGGTGGGATTCTTCATGCCCACAGGAATGTCCAGACCGGAAGAAGCCAGACGGTGTGCCTGATCCTCCACCGACCGGGCGCCGATGGCCACATAGTTCAGCAGGTCGTTGAGGTACACATAGTTTTCGGGATACAGCATCTCGTCTGCACAGGTAAAGCCGGTCTCCACCAGCGCCTTCAGGTGCAGCTCCCGGATGGCCAGCACGCCCCGCAGCATATCGCTGTGCTGATGGGGATCGGGCTGGTGGAACATACCCTTGTAGCCATCGCCGGTGGTGCGGGGCTTGTTGGTATAGATCCGGGGGATGATATAGATCTTGTCGGCCACCTGATCCTGCACCTTCCGCAGACGATGGAGGTACTCCAGCACGGCATCCTGCCGGTCGGCGGAACAAGGGCCGATGATCAGTACAAAACGGTCATCCTTGCCGGAAAAAATATTGCGGACGATTTCGTCCCGCTGCTCCTTCAGTACCTTCAGCTCAGAGGGCACCGGCATCAGTGCCTTGATGGTATCGGGATTGGGCAGTTCCCGGATGAATTGCAGATTCTTGATCATAACAATTTACTTCCTCTCGTCTTGCTTTTCCAGTGCTTTTCGCCGGACGGTGGAGCGGCGCATCACGTCCCGCATCCCTTCCCGGTCACCTGCCGCCAGTTGCTGCCGCATAACGGCAAACTGGGCGGTGAACTGATCCATCTGTTCCAGCAGCGCCTCCCGGTTGGCCAGAAACAACTCGCTCCACATCTCGTCGTTGATTTTTGCGATGCGGGTCAGATCCCGGAAGGAGTCGCCGGTGTATTTTTCCAGACCTTCGATGTCGTTGCAGGTCATCAGCGCCACGGCGATGGCGTGGGTCAGCTGGGACACAAAACCGATCATCTCGTCGTGTTTTTCGGGGGTCAGCCGGGAAACCCGGGCAAAACCCAGTACTCGTCCCAGCTCCTCGCAGGCTTCAATGGCCTGCGGGGTGTTTTTTTCGGTAGGGGTAACGATATAGTTGGCGCCCCGGAAGATGCTGTCGTCGGCGTTGCGCACGCCCAGGGTCTCCCGGCCTGCCATGGGGTGTGCGGCAATGAACTCCACATCGGGCCGCAGCATCTGCTGTACCGGCTTTACCACGCAGGTTTTCACACCGGTAACGTCGGTGATGAGGGCACCCGGCTTAAAGTGCCGTTGATGCTCCTTCACCCAGTCCAGCAGGGTCTGGGGATACATGGCCAGCACCACGAAATCAGCCCGCCCGATGATCTCCGGATCAGGGAAGGCAGCGCCGCCGTCGATAATGCCCTGTTCCAGCGCATAGTCAATGGTGCTCTGGCTGCGGGTGACGGCTTCCACCGAAAAGCCCTGCTTTTTCAGTGCCTTGGCGTAACTGCCGCCCAGCAGGCCCAGACCCACAATGAGAAATCGGGTATCTTTGTCAAGCGTCATACAGCTCCACCTCCACGCCAAGGGATCGGATGCAGTCAAAGAAATGGGGGAAGCTCTTGCTGACGGCCTGCGCACCCTCGATGGTGCCGCCCACCCGGCTCAACAGCAGGCTGAGTGCCATGACCACCCGGTGGTCGTTGTGACCGGACAGGACTTCCGTGGGTCGGGTCAGCTGTCCGCCGGGAACGGTGATGGTGTTGTCCGTCCGCAGGCAATGCACGCCCAGCTTTTCCAGCTCCTCTGCCATGACGGCGCCCCGGTCGCTTTCCTTGATGGCCAGCCGTCGGGTGCCGGTGAGGGTCGCTCCATGGTTTGCTGCCGCCAGCGCCATCAGCACCGGTCCCAAGTCGGGACACTGCTGAATATCCAGCTCCGGACAGCCATTTTGCAGCATTTTATAATACTTTTTGTATATTTTATCGCCTTGTAAACTATTTTCAATCAGCCCAGTGACCGTTACGTCGCCGCCCAACAGGTTAAAACCCTCCAGAAAAGCGGCGTTGCTCCAGTCGCCCTCCACCACGGTGTCCACCGGCTGATAGCGCTGACCGCCAAAAATCCGCAGAGTGTTCTCGTCGGTCCACACCGACTCCACCCCAAACATGGCCTGCGCCTGTCGGGTCATCTCGATGTAGGGACGGCTTTCCACCGGGGGCGTGATGGACAGCACGCTGCCCGCCTCCAGCAGGGGTAGGGCGAACAGCAGGCCGGAAATAAACTGGGAGCTGACGTCACCGGGGACGGTGAACAGCCCGGGCTGCAGGGGCCCGCGGACATACAGCTTGTCCCCCTCCTGCCCGAACAGCAGGGTGCGCTCCCGGCACAGAGTCTGATAGACTCCCATGGGCCGCTCCATCAGTCTTCCTTCACCCGTAAGGGTGACCTTTTGCTTTCCCAGCAGAAACAGCGGCACAAAGAACCGCAGGGTGCTGCCGCTTTCCCGGCAGGAAACCACCTCTTTGGGGCTGGAGAACAGGTCCCCGCCCCTGAGGGTGACAGTGTCTCCCTGCCAATCATACTGCACACCCATGGCGGCAAGGCAGTCCAGGGTTGCCATCATGTCCTGAGAGGGGGCGATGCCCTTTACCTGACAGGGGCCGCCCGACAATCCGGCGCAGATGAGCATCCGGTGTCCCATGCTTTTGCTGGGCGGTACGGCAGCCACGCCCTTTGCCGCACTGGGTTGGAACTCAGCCCGCATAATGTGCCTCCAGCCGATCAATGGCTCGCAGATACCCGTCGGTGCCCAGTCCGGTGACCGTGCCGATGCAGGCCTGCCGGATGAAGCTCACCTGCCGGAAATCCTCCCGTTCCTCCACTTTGGAAATATGGATCTCCACCGTGGGGATGGACACCGACTTGACGGCGTCCAGCAGGGCAACACTGGTGTGGGTATAGGCAGCGGGATTGATGACGATGCCCTCCACCTTATCAAAATAGGCCTGCTGGATGGCATCCACCAGCGCGCCCTCGTGATTGGACTGTAAAAAGGACACTTCATGACCTTTTTCGTCACAATAACGCTGAATTTTCTCCAATAATTGCTGATAATTTTCCGTTCCGTAATGTCCCGGCTCCCGGATGCCCAGCAGATTCAGGTTGGGGCCGTTGATGACAAGCAGTTTCATATCAGATCAGGAACTCCTCTCGGATGGCGGCAGCGGCCTCGTCGGGACTGCCGTTGACAGGGATGCGGGTGTCGCAGGTGACATTGTAGCGGGTGTATCGCTCCTCATACCGCCGTTCCAGCGCCTCCCGATCCCGGGACAGGGGGCGGTCATCGCTGGGACAGATAGCCTCCACCGGTCGATCCAAAAAATACAGTCGTCCGTTCTGCCGCAGGCGGCGAACATTTTCTTCCCGCAGAATGGCACCGCCGCCGGTGGCGATCACCAGACCGGTGCGCTGAGACAGCTGGGCGATGACCTGACTCTCCAGGTCGCGGAAATAGCCTTCGCCCTTCTGAGCGAAAATATCGGCGATGGGCTTTTTCGCCGCACGGATGATCTCGGTATCGCAGTCCACAAACTCCCGGCCCATCTGCCGTGCCAGAATCTTGCCCACCGTACTTTTGCCGCTGCCCGGCATACCGGTAAGGACGATGTTCTGCTTTTCGCCGTGGATCTGACGGTAAACGGCGTCCAGTGCGCCGGCGGGCAGCTGCTCGCCCAGAAAATGCTCACAGGCCACGGCAGCCTGTGCCACCAGCATATACAATCCGCTCTGAGCCCGGGCCCGGTTGTCACGAGCCTGCAGCACCAATCGAGTGCGCAGGGGATGATAGACGGCGTCCAGTACGCCCTCCAGCCAGCCGAACCGGGACAGATCCATGGGCTGTCCATCGGGGTTGGGATACATCCCGGAGGGGGTGGTATTGATGAGGATCTGCACCGGCAGGCGCTGAGCCTCTTCATAGGTAATGGCACCCTCGTTGCCCCTGCGACTCACCCGCTGGACGCTGGCAGCGCCCAGATCCTTTGCCACCGCCATAGCGGTTTTGGAGGTGCCGCCGGTGCCCAGAATGAGCACGGTCTTGCCCTCCAGCGACAGGCCTGCGTGGCGGATCAGCGCCACCATGCCGTCGTAGTCGGTGTTATAGCCATACAGCCTGCCATCCCGGTTGACGATGGTGTTCACCGCGCCGATGGCTCTGGCCTTTTCGTCGATCTCGTCCAGATAAGGAATGACCGTCTGTTTATAAGGGATGGTCACATTGATGCCCTTGAACGCCCGTTTTTGCAAAAAGCCGGGCAGCTGGGCAGGGGTCAGCTCCTTCAGCTGATAATCGTAGCCTGCCAGTTTCTCATGAATTTCCTTGGAAAAGCTGTGGGGCAGCTTTTCGCCGATCAAACCGTATTCCATCGCTTCTCCTTTCTTATTCTGCCAGCCAGTCGGTACCGTACCGCAAAGCCAGTGCATCGCACAGCACCAGCGCCGTTACGCTGTCCACAACCACGGCTGCCCGATGAACGATCACCGGATCGTGACGGCCTTCCAGAGCCAGGGTGGCGTTTTCCTGCTTTGCCATATCCACCGTTTCCTGCTCCCGGAAAATGGAGGGGGTGGGCTTGAAGGCACAGCGGAACACAATGGGCATACCGTTGGAAATGCCGCCGTTGATGCCGCCGTTGTGGTTGCTGGTGGTGATATATCGTCCGTTTTCCACCCGGTAGGGATCGTTGGCAGCGCTGCCCCGCATACCTGCCAGTCCGAAGCCGTCACCGAACTCCACGCCCTTGACGGCAGGAACGGCAAACAGCATATGGGCCAGCAAACTTTCCAGCGTATCGAACCAGGGCTCGCCCACACCGGCAGGCAGACCGCAGATCGCCGTCTCCAAAATACCGCCCACGCTGTCGTTCTGCTCCTTGGCTTCCACGATGCGGGCTTTCATCTGCTCTGCCGCCTGCTCATTTAACACCGGGAACTTAGCGCCCCGAAGGGCTTCAAAATCGGCCTGCAGTCCGGCCTCGTCACCGGCAAATGCCCGATCCTCCACCCCGGCACAGGCGCGGATGTGAGAACGAAGGGTGATGCCCTTGCGCGCCAGCGCCTGAATGGCGATGGCTCCTGCCGCCACCAGTGCCGCCGTGATACGGCCGGAAAAATGTCCGCCGCCCCGGAAGTCCTGATATCCGTGATATTTCAGCTGGGCCGTCAGGTCGGCATGACCGGGACGGGCCAGATCTTTTGTCTTGCTGTAATCGCGGCTGTTGGTATCTCCGTTGGGGATCAGGATAGTTAAGGGCGTGCCGGTGGTTTTGCCCTCAAAACAGCCGCTAACGATCTGGAAGGGGTCGGCTTCCTGCCGGGCGGTGGAGATCTTCCCAAACGGCCGCCGCAGATCCAGCTGGGCAGTGATAAACCCCTCGTCCACCGGGATGCCGGGGGCAAGGCCGTCCAAAACCGCGCCGATGGCGGTGCCGTGGCTTTCGCCAAAGAGGGTCACTGCCACACTCTGACCAAAGGTATTTTTCACGCTTGCCACGCCCCTTCCAAAATAGTCTTCATTTCTGTGAATGTGATGTTTTTTGCATATGCTTTGCCCGGTTCGTCCACAAAAACGGCAGAAAAACCGGCGGAATTGCTCTTTTTATCGTGCTGCATGGCCTGCCAGATCTGCTCCTTGTCCAAATCGGTGGAGGTGGGTAGACCCAGCCGTCCCAGCACCGGCTGCAGCCGCGCCCGGACGGGCTGACTGCACATGGGCAGCAGGCCGATGGCAACGCATTCGCCGTGGTACAGGCTGCCCTTTGCGGCGCTTTCCACGCCGTGACCGATGGTGTGACCCAAGTTCAGCAGCTTGCGGATGCCGCCCTCTCGCTCATCCTGCTCCACGATGGCCTTTTTGATGGACAGCGCGCCGTACAGCAGTTCTTCCACCGGCAGATCGCCCTGCTCCAGCTGTGCAAACAGCTTCTCGTCGGAGGCCAGTGCCATCTTGACGGCTTCTGCCATGCCCTCGGCATAGAGCCGGGGAGACAGGGTGTCCAGCGTATCGGGGTCGATGAGCACCTTTTGGGGCTGCCAGAAAGCGCCCAAGATGTTTTTCACCCCATCCAGATTGACGCCGGTCTTGCCGCCGATGGAGGAATCCACCTGCGACAGCAAGGTGGTGGGAATGTTATAAAAATCCACGCCCCGCATAAAACAGGCAGCGGCGAAGCCCGCCAGATCGCCCACCATACCGCCGCCCACGGCGGCAACGCAGTCCTTGCGGGAAAAGCCCCGCTCCAGCATCACCCGGCAGAGCTTGGTGACGGTTTCCATGGTCTTGGTCTCCTCGCCGGCATCCACCGTGACGATCACCGGACTTGCGCACTGGGCAGCCAGCTTTTCCACATACTGCCGGGGAACCCCCTCGTCGGTAACGATGCACACCTTGCGGTTCAGGTTCAGCTGCTGTCCTGCCTGCTGCAGACAGCCCCGCTCAATCAAAATATCATAGCTGCGCTCGCCCAGCTCCATTGTTAAGATCACAGGACGGCCTCCTCTCCGATGCGGCAATGAGCCCGGAAGGAGCCTGCCACCCGCACCCGGTCACAGCAGCCTTCCAGCTCCTGCAGCATGGCGCGGCCTTCTTCGCCCCGGAGGTCGCCCTCCAGCTCCACATAGAAATAGTATTCCCAAAGAAGATCCTTGCGGGGACGGGAGCGCAGGGTGCGCATATTGAAGCCGTGGCGGCCGATGATGTCGATGGCCTTTGCCAGTGCACCGGCCTGATTTCGGGTGGTGAACAGTAAAATGAAGTGGTCGCCCACCCGCTTGCCCAGCCCGGCATTTTCCGTCCGGGAAAAGACGCCGAACCGGGTGGTGTTGCTGCCGCTCTGATGGATATTCTCCTCCAGCACCTGCAGACCGTAAAGAACTGCCGTTTTGACGCTGGCGATGGCGGCAACCGACTTGTCACCGTTTTCTGCCACCAGTTTTGCGGCCAGTGCGGTGTTGGAATGTTCCCGCTTGTCCCAGCCGTGCTTTTCCAGATAAAGAGCACACTGTGCCAGCGCCTGGGGATGGGAGATCACCGTCTTGATATCCGAAAGCGCCGCACCGGGCAGTGCCAACAGGTCGTGGCGGACAGCCAGCTCATACACGCCGTTGACGTACAAGCCGCCGTCAAACATCATATCGGTGACCTGCCCCACTTCCCCTGCCGAGCTGTTTTCCAGCGGCAGGACGGCACAGCTGCAGTCTCCCTGCAGCACCGCCTTGTAGGCGGCGGCAAAGTTGGGATAGCCCACCAGCGTGGTGTGGGGGAAGATTTCCCCTGCCGCAATGTGGGCAAACGCGCCCTCCACGCCGCTGTAGGCAACCCGCATGCCCTCCAGCAGCTGGCGCTGATAATCCTTGGAAACGTCCATGTTGTTCTGCAAAAAGCGCACATAATGCTCCCGGAGCTGGGGATCGGTCACCCGTGCCGCACCCTTTTCCAGAATCTCTTTTTCCCGGGCACCGTCAAAGATGGGCAGACCCCGCTCTTTTTTGTATTCCGCCACCTGCACGGCGGCTTCCATACGGCGCACGAACAGTGCAGCCATCTCCTCGTCCACCTGAGAGATGATCTTGCGGGCTTCCTGCAGCTTATCCATGGTTTTTGCTCCTTTTCGCCAAATTCCGAATAAAAAAAGCGGCTGCCGCCCGTCAGGCAGTAGCCGTTTTCAACACCTTTTTGATGTGATCAAGCTGCAGCCATTCCGGGCTTTCGGTTCTGAATAAAGTAATAATACACAAACAGAACGGCAGCAAAAAAGCCCGCGAACATGCTCGCGGCAGCGACCAGATTGTTCATCACATTGACCATCATGGACGCAAGCTCCTTTCAGCAGCTTTACCACTTTAGCTTAGCACAGCCCATGCAGTTCGTCAACGGAATATCGCACAAAATTTCTCGTCACCGCCCTGTTTATCAATGGCAAATATGTCGTTTTTACAAGAAATCGGGGGAAAAAGCGCCGTTTTTTACCGGGTCTTCCGCCAAAACGGCCTGCGATGCCCGCCGATAGTCGGCAAGACTCCGGGATTTATAAATCGCCTTCTGCCCCTTTTTGTTTTCAGGATACAGGCAGCCCCAGTAGTTCCACAGCTCCTTCATTTTGTGGAGCACATTGACTTCCCCCTGAATACAGGCGCAGTAGCCCTCCAGAATGGCCTCATGAAACTGCCGCAGTTCCTCTCCCGTCAGGGGCGCACCACCCCGGATCTCCCGTGCCAGCGCCGGGTTGGCAACCAGACCTCTGCCCAGCATAAGGCGCTCCACCGCCGGGAACTGCGCCTGAATACACCGGGCATCCTCTGTGGTGAAAATGTCGCCGTTGTAGCACACCGGTATTTTGGCCTGCTCCAGTCCAAGGCCAAAGGCCTCCAGATCGGGCTTGCCCTTGTAAAACTGCCGCCGCAGCCGGGGATGGATGGTCAGCAGGCAGATGGGATAGCGGTTAAAAACCTCCATCAGCCGGGGGAAGTTGTCCTTATCCTCCAGTCCGATGCGGGTTTTTACCGAAATCTGCAGGTTTTCCCCCTGCAGACCCTCAAAAACCTCGTGGAAAAACCGATCCAGCACCTCCGGGTCTGCCAGCATTCCGGCACCCTTGTGCTTGGACACCACCGTGCCCGAGGGGCAGCCCAGATTGAGATCCACCTGGGTGTAGCCCAACGCCATCATATCCCGTGCCGCCCACAGAAAATGCTCCGCCCGCGCCGTCAGCAGCTGGGGCACGGTGGGCGCGCCGCCGTTAACCTCCGGGCGCACCTCCCGGATCTCCTTTTCGCTGAACATCCCGTCGGCGGTGGGAGCCAGACAGGGGGTGAAATAGGTGTCCACACCCGGGAACTGGGCCCAATGTGCCGCCCGGAACACCGAGCGGGTCACCCCCTCCATGGGGGCGCTGGCAATATAGGAAACCATCAGTCGACTTGCAGGCGCAACTGAGCGCCGGCCTTCACACCGGTGCAGATGCCGTCCTTGACGGCGATCTGACCGCCCACAAACACATAGTCCAGGCCTTCATTTTTCTCCATGGGATTGGCAAAATCCGCCCGATCCCCGATAGTATCGGGGTCAAACAGCACCAGATCGGCGTCCATGCCCTCCCGGATCAGACCCTTGGTGGGTAGATTATACACCATGGCAGGCAGAGAACACATCTTGCGGATGGCATTCTCCAAAGTGATGACCTTCTTTTCCCGCACATAGCGGCCCAGCACTCTGGGGAAGGTGGCAAAAGACCGAGGGTGACCGCCGGCAGTGCCGGGAGCATACTGTCCGTCGGTGCCCACCATGGCACGGGGCCACTGCATGACCCGCTCCACATCTTCTTCGCTCATGGTATGGAAAATAGCGCCGGTACCCAGACGGTCATCTCGCAGCAGGTCGCACTGGATATCATAGGGATCCTTGCCCTCTTCCCGGGCGATGTCGTTGAGCATCCGTCCGGCGTACTCCGGCCTGGACTTGGAATTGCCAATCATGGTGTACTGGAACCGGGTCCAGGAATCCTTGCTGCCGCAGATCCGGGGCCGCAGATCCTCCCGGCCCTCATCGGTGGTCAGCATTTCCACCAGCTTTTCCACACCCAAAACGTGCAATTCGTCGGGGATATTGGTCTGCAGGCCGGTGGCAGAGGCCGTATAAGGATACTGGTCACAGAACACGTCCAGACCCTCTTCCACGGCGCGGTTCATCATGGAGATGGTGGCGGCCGTCTTGTTCCAGTTCATGGGGCCGCCGGTGGCCTTGTGGTGGGAGATGACCATGCGCACGCCGGAGGCTCTTGCCACCTGCAGCATTTCGTCGGTGGCCTCGATGAGCTTGGCGCTTTCGCTGCGCATATGGGAGGTGACCAGACCGCCGAACTCGGCAACCACCTTTGCCAGACCGATCATTTCCTCGGTGTCGGCATAACTTCCGGGGGGATAGATCAGGCCAAAGGAAAGGCCCAGCGCACCGGCCTTCATACACTTGCGCAGCAGTTCCTCCATCTCGGCCTGCTCCTCAGCCGTCAGTTTGCGGTCGGCATAGCCCACCACGCAGGCCCGCAGGTTGCCGTGACCCACCAGATAGCCCATATTGGAGCCGGTGGGCTGATCCACGAAGTTCAGATAGTCCTCCATACTCATGCGAGCCTGATAGCTTTCTTCGGAATGTTCCCGACCCACCACACGCAGGCAGTCCTCCATGCGGTCGGCGCAGATGGGGGCGGCAGATTCGCCGCACATACCGCCGATGATGGTGGTGATGCCCTGCTCCAGCGAGTTAGAGCACAGGTAATTCTTCTCCAGCTCCAGATCGTGGTGGGAGTGCACGTCGATAAATCCGGGAGACAGCACCTTGCCCTTGCCGTCGATGACGGTTTCGGCCTCGGCCTTCAGATTTTTGCAAACCCGGGCGATTTTGCCGTTTTTAATGGCAACATCGGCAAAAAAGGTGGGATTTCCGCTGCCGTCGGCGATTTTCGCGTTTTTGATGAGAATATCGTACATAAGCAATCGCTCCTTAAAGATACAGATACACTTTTATTATATAACACAGCACGGTCAATTTCAATTCTTTGGACAGAAAAAGCCGCGGGCAGGCCCGCAGCTTTCATTATTCTTTTTCCACGCCAAAGGTAAAGCGGCCGCCTCCGCTGTAATTCTGTCCGCTCCAGCCGGTAATGATCTGATAGATCCATTTTCCCGGCAGCAGTTCCAGGGTCTTTCCATCCTCCGTGAGAGCAGTCTTCCCCGCCACCAGCTTGCCGTCCACATACTGCCAGCACTCCACCCCCAGATGGTTGGGCGGAAGACTGAATTCCAGCGTGGCTTGCTCTTCGCCCGTTTCTGCATAGATCATGTTTTTTGCCAGATCCTCCAGCGCAGGTAGGCAGGAAATGAAACTGGTACCGCCGCTGCTCCAGTCTCCCACATTTTTTCCCTGATACAACACAGTCTCCCCTGCCGTCACTCTGAGCACAGGTTCTTCCACATAACCGCCCATTGCTCCACAAGCGGAAAACAGTGCCAAAAACAAAGCAAGTACCAGCACAAAACAACATTTTTTCTGCACAAAACCGCCTCCTTTGGGATGTTTTCTTTATTTTATCATATCAAAATCCGCATGTAAACGAAAAAAGACCCGCCAGCTTTTGCTGACGGGTCCTGCTGTTTTGCGTTTAGCCCAGACGGACTTCCTTGGCTTCCTCGGGGAGGAAAGCACCCTTCATGTCGTACTTATTGTAGCCGGAAAAGTCGGAGGAGGCGCGATCACCCAGGAAATAGCTGCGGATGAAACGTTTGCCATCCACACAGGTCCAGTTCTCGGCGTCCCAGACGTGACCGTCCTCGTCGGAGCGCTTTTCGGCAAAGACCAGATCCACCTGACGGTTGTGGTTGGCAACCAGATCCACCAGCTGATCGTAGGACAGATCCTTCTCTACCTTCTCGATAATGTCAATAACCTTCATTTGTCTACCTCTTAACCGATATAACCGGCCTTCTTCAGAATCTCAGCGGCCTTTTCCTTGTTGGCCTCGCTCATCATCACCAGAGGACCGGTGCAGCCCATGCCGGTTTCGGCATAAATGCCTTCCTTCCACAGAGCCTTGGCAGCGTCCTCCAGATCCATGACCTCGATGCCGGGGATGGAGGCGGTGCAGGGCTCTGCGGGGGGAGCCTTGACCTCTTCGGCGGCCTCGGCGGGCTTGGCAGCTGCCTTGCGGGCGGCCAGGATGTTGTCCAGACCGGCCTTTTCGGCGGCGGCAAACTCCTTGTCGGCAACGGCAAAGACCTTGCCGCGAACCATGTCGGCGGCATAGACCAGAGCGTTGGCGATCAGGGGAGCGCCGGAAGCGCGGGAGATGATGTGGATCAGCTTGTGATAGCCCTTGCCAATGCCGGGGCCGTAGCCGTAGCCGGTGGCCTCAAAGCTGCCGCCGGTGGAATAGGCGCTCAGCATCTTGATGAGCACGTTGCCGGTGAGGGAATCGCACACCAGAACGTCGGGAGTGCCCTGCAGCACATCGTTGCCGCGGAGCACAGCGCCGCCGTCGGCCCGGGCAGAGGTGGCCCAGCTGAACTGGTAGCCGCCCTCCTTCAGCTGATTGAGGGCCATTTCGGTCTGGCGGGCGCCGTCCACGTTGAGGATACCCACGGTGGGATCGGCGATACCGGAGGCCTTGGCGGTGATGATGCCGTAAATGGCATTCTTGATCATGCCCTCGATGCGGTCGGAAGAAGAGGTGCCGGTGGTGGTGGCGATGAACATTTCCCGGCCTCTGGCGGGGGTGACCACCTTACCCACGGTGGAAACACCGATGGGGAAGGGGAAATGCATGGTGACAGCGCCGTCCACTTCGCCGGACTCCACCATTTCTTCCATCTTCTTGTGGCCCTCGTCCTCGTCGTTTACCTTGACGGTGGTGACGCCTTCGGCCTCCAGGGTGCCGATGTAGTACACATCCACGCCCTTCTTGGCGGCCATCAGCGCGGCTTCCATGGCGTTCTTCTCGCCGTGCTCACTGCCCATGCCGGTCAGTGCGATCTTGGGCTTGACGCCGAAGGAACCGCTTTCCAGACCTTCTGCCATCTGCAGGAAGGTCTTGGCAATGGTTTGTTCCAGATTCATCATGGATGCCACCTGCCTTATTCGGCCTGCGCCAGCAGTGCGGCGGCAAACTCCTTCATGGCCTTGGCGATCAGGCTCTTGACCTGCTCCTCGGAAACGCCGGCTTCCACCTTTTCAGCGCCGGTGTTGGCCTGAATGACAAAGGAAACGCCGTCGAACAGGTTGGTCATACGGCCCAGGAACAGGGAGCCCTTGCCGATGATCATGGCGCGTTTGACCTTGCCGGCCAGAATGTCCTCACGGGCAAAGCCCATGTAAGGCACGCCGGAGGGAATGTGGCCCTGGGTGGGAGCCCAGCCGGTCAGACCGTGCTTCACCAGGAAGTTGGGCATATCCGCCTTGGCCAGGTCGCCCTTCTTGACGGCCAGAGCGGCGATCATCTTGTAGTTGGACAGGGGGACGTCACCGGCGCCGGCGGGCTTGGTGATGTCGGGGTTCTGCATCTCGGGAGAGAACTTGTCAATATCGGTGACCTTCAGGCCAACGCGATCCAGAGGATCGGTGACCAGAGCGCCGATAACGGCCTGAGGAGCGGAACCGGTGCCGACGGTGTGGCGGCCCAGGATCTTCAGGTTGAACTCGGGGCTGACGCCGTCATCCTCGGTGATGACCACGGCAAAGCCGCCGATCATATCTTCCAGAGCGGGCAGACCCTTCTTCACGTGGTCCTTGCCGTTCATGCCCAGCTTTGCGGTACAGCCACCGGCGGTGACCACAACGCACTTGTAAGCACCGGCGGCAACCAGAGCGGCAGCCTCCACGATGGCGTGAGCGGGGCCGGCGCAGAAGCCGCGGCTGTCAGAACCGGTGGCATTGGGCAGGCCGGCGATCTCGGCAGCAGCCTTGGCGAAGTTGCCGCCGCCGCGCTGGTTCATATCACCGCAGGCCTCCTCGGCGCAGTCGATGACGTATTCCACATCGCCCTTTTCGATGCCGGCGTTCTTGACGGCATAGAGCAGAGCCAGCACGGAAGAGGCCTTGGAGACCAGATTCTCGTGCATGACGTGGGCGGACAGGTTCACGTCGATATCGTGAGCGCGGACAACGCAGCCCACCAGAACATTGTTGTGGTACAGGGGCTCGGCGTGCTCGTCATTGACGAAGTGCTCCACCACAGACTTCTCCACGCCCTCGGTAATGCGGGACAGGATGGCGTCGTCCATGATCTCGTTCTGCTCCAGAGCAGGCTTGTTGGCGGCGACAAACTCCTTGTCCAGCTTGACCAGATCGAACACGTCGCAGGCCTGCATCAGCAGCAGGAACTCTTCCTGAGGCATCATCTGACCAAACTTGCCGTAACGGGCGTTGATGTCGCACTCCTTGTCATACCAGGGCTGGGGCACTTCAGCCAGCTCATCGGGAGTCTTGTTGCCGATATAGACCTGGTTGGGCCAATAGGCCAGAGCCTGGTCAAAGCTGCGCAGATGGTTGGGCAGCTCCTTCAGATATTCACTTTCGGGGTTGACGATGCGCTCGGTAGTCTGGGTAGTGCCGTTGTGCAGCACCATGTCGGGGGTATGGGCCAGAATGTAACTCGCGCCTTTGATAACACTTTTCATTTCGTCCACGACCTTTCAAAATTTATTTTTTATAGATTGCAAAACAGCAAATGACGGGTATTTACCGCCATGGATCGCCGCACCCAATGGTATTTTCGCCCGAAGCATGCAGAAAATGCCTGACGGATGCAGGATAGCCGCCGATACGGCGATCAAAAGCGACAAATGATCGGTTTTTTCGTTCAATGACGGACAAAGGGGCGACGGCAAATGCCGCCGCCCCTATACTGTGCGTCTGTGGCTTAATATTTGCAGAACTGCTCACGGATAGAGCTCATTTCGCCGGCGATGTCGTCGACGTCCAGAACCATCTCCATCATGCTGACCTGCTCGTCATAGACAGCTTCATCAAACTCTGCCTTGACTTCTTCCTCACAAACGTGATAAACCTTGAGTCCCAACGAGACTCCAGTCAACGGACCGGCAAACGTGGGGTCACCATTGGTAACCGTCTCAGCAGCGAGGCCGGAAGCCTCACCCTCAGATGCGCCCAGCAGAACAACGATGTTCTCTGCGCCATACTGTTCGGTGAATTCCTTAACACGCTTCTGGTTTTCCAGATCCATTGCACCTGCGGCCGTTCAGACGAAGCACTCCGTCGAGGAGAAAACAACTTCGGCGCCGGCAGACTCAGCACACGCTGCGATAGCGGGGCCGGGGATGCCGTCACGGTCACCGATGATGATGACCTTCTTGCCATTTAAGATGCTCATGTCTTATCCTCCTTCTTTCAAGATTTATAGTAAGGCCTTCGCCTTCTATATGAAAATTAGGGTTTTGGGGTGTATTGCCTTTAGCAATACTTCTTGATCATAGCCTCCACGTTTTCGGGAGTAGCGTCAATTCCCCTGCGTGCAAGCACGCCGGGGGCCCCGTTTTATTAGATTTCCGATGAATGAATCAT
>JAGAVA010000055.1 GCA_017620505.1 Clostridia bacterium | reverse complement strand
CCTCCTTTGGCAATTCATAATAATTCTTGCGCCGTCCCACCACGGTAAACCCGGCCTGGGCGTAGCAGTTCTGGGCAGGCAGATTACTCTCCCGCACTTCCAGCAGAACCGAGGCGACCCCCATGTGTTTCATCAGCCCCAGCATAATGGTCACCAGTTTCAGGCCGATGCCGCGGCGACGATACTGCGGCCGCACCGCCACATTGGTGATGTCTGCCTCGTCCAGCACGATGCGGGAGCCGATATAGCCCACCACATTCCCCTCTTTATCAGTGCACACCACATAATGGGCGCAGGGATTGTCCAGTTCCTCCATCAGTGCTTCCCTGCTCCATGGCACAGAAAAGCACTCCTGCTCGATCATCACCATCTGATCAATGTGGGACGGAAGCAGGGGCGAAAAGATCAGATCGTCAAAGTTATTATTTTTTTGCATCATACCAGTTCTCTCCCCAGCTCACATCGGCCAGCAGCTTCACCTTCAGATCGGCTGCCGCCTCCATTTCTTCCTTTAATAACAAGGATACCCGTTCCCGCTCGTCTTCGGGGGCCTCGATGATCAGCTCGTCGTGCACCTGCAGGATCAGCCGGGCTTCCAGTCCCTCCTGCCGCAGGCGTTTGTCCACCCGCACCATGGCCAGCTTGATGATATCGGCTGCCGCGCCCTGGATGGGGGTGTTCATGGCAGCACGCTGACCGAAGGACCGCAGATTGAAATTGCTGGCCTTCAGTTCGGGAATGGTGCGTTTTCTGCCGTAAATCGTGGTGACAAAGCCGGTTTTCTCGGCTTCTGCCTTCACCGTATCCATATAGTTTTTCACGCCGGTGTACCGGGCAAGATAGGCGTCGATATACGCCTGTGCCTCGCTGTTGGACACTTTGATGTCATCGGCCAGCGACCAAGCCGAAATACCGTAAACGATACCGAAGTTGACCGCCTTTGCCGCCGAACGCAGCTTGGGGGTCACTTCACTGAGCGGCACATGGAACACCTGCGAAGCTGTCACGGCGTGGAAATCCTCACCCGAGGCAAAGGCCTCCTGCATGGCGGCATCGTCAGCCACATGAGCCAGCACCCGCAGCTCGATCTGGGAATAGTCGGCATCCACCAGCACCCAGCCGGGGCGGGCAGTAAAGCACCGGCGGATCTCCGAGCCGTCCTCCCGCCGCACCGGCAGGTTCTGCAGGTTGGGATCTGCAGAGGACAGGCGGCCGGTGGCAGTCACCGTCTGGTGGAAGGTGGAACGTATGCGCCCGTCGGCATCGATGGTCTTGGTCAGACCGTCGGTATAGGTGCTCTTCAACTTGCTCACCTTGCGCCACGCCAGAATAGCGGGGATGATGTCGTGCTGTTCCTTGAGCTTTTCCAGCGTTTCCGCATCGGTGGAATAACCGGTGCGGGTCTTTTTGCCGGCCTTCAGACCCAGTTCCTCAAACAGCACCACGCCCAACTGCTTGGGTGAGCCAATATTGAACTGCCGTCCGGCAAGCTCATAGACCTGGGTCTCCAGATCTTTGATTTGCCCCTCCAACTGCTGACCGAATTCCTGCAGCCGCTGTTTGTCGGCACAGATGCCTTCGGCCTGCATCCGTGCCAGCACGGGCAGCAGGGGCAGCTCCATTTCCCGATACAAGGGCAGCATGCCCTCGGTTTCCAGTGCCTTTTCCTGCGCTTCCTTCATGGCGGCGATCAGCTGCACATGCTGGGACAGGGCGGCAACGGCCTCCTCGGTAACGCCCAGCAGATTGCGGGCATCCTCGCCGTCGTAAATGGCGGGCATGGCCTCGAAGCCCAGAGTCTGCCGTGCGGCAGAAACCAGATCATAACTGCCCCGGTTTACATCCAACAGGTAGGCACCCAGCTTGGTGTCAAAGGCCGGATCGGCCGGAGTCTTTCCTTCTTTATATAATTGTGTCAGCAGGGATTTTGCGCCGTGCAAAACGGCAGGCTTGGACAGGGCGGCGGCGATGAAGTCCTCTGCCGCCTTCTCCCCCACCTCATCGGCGCACAGCACCACGGGGGTGTCATCCTCCAAAACCGCGGCGCACAGGGTGCGGTCTGCCGAGAAAAGGGCTGCTTTTCCGGGCAGTTTGGGGAGAATTTCGGAAAGCTCGGCGGTATTTCCAATGACTTTCGCCGTTTTCACCTCAAATTCCGCAGCCACTGCCGGTGCATCGGCAGGCGGTGTCAGCCCCAGCCGCTTGATGATGGTGCGCAGCTCCAGCCGGGACAGCAGGGCGTACAGTTCTGCCGGGTCACCCGCACCGGGAGCCAGCTCACCGGGCTTTGCTGTGACCGGTGCATCCACTACGCCCTTGGCCAGATCATAGCTCAAAAAGGCCATTTCCCGGGAATCAGAAAGCTTTTTCCGGGTGGAAGCTGTCATCTCTCCCTGCTCCAGATTGTCATAAACCCCCTGCAGCGAGCCAAAACGGCACACCAGATCCAGTGCGCCCTTTTCGCCGATGCCCTTGACGCCGGGAATGTTATCGGAAGAGTCGCCCATGATGGCCTTGAGATCCACGATCTTTTCGGGGGTCAGGCCGCAGTATTTTTCGGCAAATTTCTGCTCGTCGTACAGTTCGGTGGTGGTCTGTCCCATGCGGGTGGTCACCAGCGCCACCCGGGAGGTGCCGGTGACATACTGCAGGCTGTCCCGGTCGCCGGTGACAATGGTGGTCTGTCCGCCCTGCAGCGAACACAGATGGCTGAGCGTGCCCAGCAGATCGTCGGCCTCAAAGCCCTCCACCTCCATGCGGCGGATGCCCAGACCGTCCAGCGCGGCCTTCACCAGCGGCATCTGTGCTGCCAGCTCCTCGGGCATGGGCTTGCGCTGAGCCTTGTAGCCCTCATAGGCCTTGTGCCGGAAGGTTTTGGCTTTAAGATCGAAGCAAACGCAGATCTCGTCGGGGGCAAAATCCTCCCGCAGCTTGAAAAACATATTCAAAAATCCATAGACGGCGTTGGTGGGCGTACCGTCGGCAGCGGTCAGCGGCCGCACGCCGTAAAATGCCCGGTTCACCAGACTGTTGCCATCAATGACCATCAAATGCATCGCAGTTCCTCCTTTGTGGAGTCTTTATCTGATTATTATACCGCGTTTTTTATGATAAAAAAAGGGGTTGTGGCATAAAAAAGAAAAAGCACCGGTGGTTAGACCGATGCTTTTGCATGTTAAGTGAGGGTTCGAATCCCTTTCGTTCGAAGATTGGAAAAAGAAAAGCACCAGTCTTTCGACTGATGCTTTATGGCAGCGAGAGAAGGATTCGAACCGGCTGACGCCGGTTCTGAAACCCGGCGGCGTTCCGCCGCATACGTTAGTGTGAGGGTTCGAATCCCGCT
>JAGAVA010000054.1 GCA_017620505.1 Clostridia bacterium | reverse complement strand
TGCAACGGCGTCATCCTGATGCCCGGCGATGTATTCTCTTACAACGACTCCGTTGGCCCCCGTACCTATGAGCGCGGCTTCAAGGATGCCACCGTTTACGTGGGCAACTCTGCCGAAGACGGTGTGGGCGGCGGTATCTGCCAGGTCAGCTCTACCATCTATTACGCCGCCCTCCGCGCCGATCTGAAGATCGTGGAGCGCTACGCTCACAGCCGTATGGTCACTTACGTTCCGCTGGGTGAGGATGCCACCGTGGCCTGGGGCAGCAAGGACTTCAAGTTTGAAAACAACACTGACTTCCCCATGAAGGTGGTCACCTCCCACAAGACCAACAATCTGACCGTCAAGCTGTACGGCACCCAGATGGTGGAAAACAAGGAGGTCAAGATCGAAACCACCCAGCTTTCCAAGACCCCCTTTGAAGTGGTTTATGAGGTGGATGAGACGCTGGCTCCCGGTACCGAGTCGGTCAAATCCAACGGCTACACCGGCTACAAAACCGAAAGCTACCGTGTGGTTTACATCGACGGCAAGGAAGTCTCCCGCACCTTTGAAAACAAGAGCACCTATAAGAAATACGACAAGGTGATCCTGCACAATCCCGCTACCAACGTGATCACACCGGTAGGCCCCGCCCCCTCCGGCGGTGAAGATCCCGGCGCGGTGGAGCCCGGTGTGCCCATCGATCCCAACTGGAACAATTCCTCCGGCGGCTCTCTGAGTGCAGGAAACTGAAAACCTATATTTGTTGCAGGAAACCCGGTCAAAAGGCCGGGTTTTTCTTGCTTTTCGTCTTGTAAACCCCAAAAATCCTTGGTATAATAAAGTATCTATGAGAAACTAACCCTATGAGGTGAACAATATGGAAAAGGGAAAATATTATCTGAGCACCGCCATTGCCTACACTTCCGGCAAGCCCCACATCGGCAACACCTATGAGATCGTGCTGGCCGATGCCATCTGCCGCTTCAAGCGCATGTGCGGTTATGACGTATACTTCCAGACCGGCACCGACGAGCACGGTCAGAAGATCCAGGAAAAGGCCCAGGCCGCCGGCGTCACCCCCCAGCAGTTTGTGGACGGCGTTGCCGGCGAGATCAAGCGCATCTGGGACGTGATGAACACTTCCTATGACAAGTTTGTCCGCACCACCGATCCCGAGCACAAGAAGACCGTTCAGAAGATCTTCAAGAAGCTCTACGATCAGGGCGACATCTATAAGAGCGAGTACGAGGGTATGTACTGCACCCCCTGTGAGTCCTTCTGGACCGAGAGCCAGCTGGTGGACGGCAAGTGCCCCGACTGCGGCCGCCCCTGCAAGCCCGCCAAGGAAGAAGCCTACTTCTTCAAAATGAGCAAATATGCTCCCAAGCTGATGCAGCACATTGAGGAGCATCCCGAGTTTATCCAGCCCGAGGCCCGCAAGAATGAGATGGTCAACAACTTCCTCAAGCCCGGCCTGCAGGATCTGTGCGTGTCCCGCACCAGCTTTACCTGGGGCGTGCCCGTGGAGTTTGACCCCAAGCACGTTACCTATGTGTGGATCGACGCGCTGAGCAACTATATCACCTTCCCCGGCTTTGACGTGGACGGCAACCACGGCGAGATGTATAAGAAGTACTGGCCCGCCGATGTCCATCTGATCGGTAAGGATATTCTGCGTTTCCACACTATTTACTGGCCCATCCTGCTGATGGCACTGGATCAGCCCCTGCCCAAGCAGGTCTTCGGTCATCCTTGGCTGCTGGTGGGCGACGGCAAGATGTCCAAGTCCAAGGGCAACGTGATCTATGCCGACGATCTGGTGGATCTGTTCGGTGTGGACGCCGTGCGCTATTATCTGCTGCACGAGATCCCCTTCGCCAGCGACGGCACCATGACCTATGAGCTGCTGATGGAGCGCATCAACAGCGATCTGGCCAACGTGCTGGGCAATCTGGTGAACCGTACCATTGCCATGAGCCACAAGTACAGCAAGGGCATCCTGTCCGACCATGCCGTTGCCGGCGAGTTTGACCAGGAGCTGATCGACCTGTGCCTGGCCACCCCCGCAAAGGTGGAAGCCAAGATGGACGAGCTGCGTGTGGCCGATGCCATCGACGAGATCTTCGCCCTGCTGCGCCGTGCAAACAAGTACATTGACGAGACCATGCCCTGGGCGCTGGCCAAGGACGAAGCCCAGCACGCCCGTCTGGACACCGTGCTGTACAACCTGCTGGAGTCCATCCGCGTGGCTGCCACCCTGCTGCATCCCTTCCTGCCTGAGACTGCCGAGCGCATCTTCAAGCAGCTGAACATTGCGCATCCCACCTGGGACAGCCTGACCGCCTTTGGCGCTCTGCCCGCCGGTCACCAGCTGAATCAGGGTGAGATCCTGTTCGCCCGTATCGACATCCCCAAAAAGCTGGAGGAGATGCAGAAGGCCGCCGAGGCCAAGGCTGCCGCCGAGGCAGCTGCCGCCAATCCCCCCAAGGCCGAGATCGCCTTTGACGATTTCCTGAAGGTGGATATGACGGTTGTCAAGGTTCTGGCCTGCGAGAATGTCAAGAAGAGCGAAAAGCTGCTGAAGTTCCAGCTGGATGACGGCACCGGCAAGCCCCGTCAGATCCTGTCCGGCATCGCCAAGTATTACAAGGCCGAAGAGCTGGTGGGCAAGACCCTGGTGGCTGTCACCAACCTGGCGCCCCGTAAGATGATGGGTCAGGAAAGCTGCGGTATGCTGCTGTCTGCCGAAAAGGATGACAAGCTGAATCTGATCATGCTGGATGACGCCATCCCCGCCGGCGCAAAGCTCTGCTAAACAATCAAAAGAGCGGCCGCAAGGCCGCTCTTTTCATCATTTGAGGTGAAAAACCATGCATATTTTTGACTCTCACGCCCATTTTGACGACCACGCATTTGACGAGGATCGCCATCAGCTGCTGCAGCAGATTCACGCAGAGGGCGTGGATTTCATTGCCAACATCGGCTGCGACGCGCCCACCTGCAAAAGCTCGGTGGCACTGGCCGAGCAGTACGACTTCATTTATGCCACCGTGGGCTGGCATCCGGAGTTTGCAGGCTCTTGGAACGCCGAAGCTGAAGAACTGATCCGCTCGCTGGCTGTGCATCCCAAGGTGCGCGCCATCGGTGAGACCGGCGTGGATTATCACTGGATGAACGACCCGGAAGAGGTTCAGCTCAGGTGTTTTGATGACCAGATGCGCATCGCCCGGGAGTTGAAGATGCCGGTGGTCATCCACCAGCGGGAGGGCATGGAGGACTGCCTGTCGGTGGTGCGCCGCTATCCCGACGTGCAGGGCGTGTTCCACTGCTACAGCGGCAGCGCCGAAAGTGCCAAGGAAATCCTGAAAATGGGCTATTACCTGGGCTTTACCGGGGTTATTACCTTCAAAAATGCCCGAAAATCCCACGAAGTACTGGAAATGATGCCGCTGGACCGGATTCTGATCGAAACCGACTGCCCCTACATGGCACCTTTTCCCTTCCGTGGTCAGCGGTGCCACAGCGGCCTGCTGCCCCATACGCTGGAAACACTGGCACAGATCAAGGGCATTTCGGTAGAGGAAGCCGCCCAGATCACCCTGGACAACGCCAAGCGCTTCTACGGTATTGAATAAGGAGGTACCCCATGGATATTGAAATCGGTTCCCCCCTCCGCCCC
>JAGAVA010000053.1 GCA_017620505.1 Clostridia bacterium | reverse complement strand
GCGGCAAGGGTCTCCAGACCCACCGGGCCGCCCCGGAAGTTGCGGATGATGCTCTCCAGCATCCGCCGGTCGGTACGATCCAGCCCAAGGCCGTCGATTTCCAGCGCCGACAGCGCCACGTCGGCCATGTGCCGATCCACGCAGCCGCTGCCCTTGACCTGCGCAAAGTCCCGAACGCGCTTTAAGATGCGGTTGGCGATACGGGACGTGCCCCGGGAACGCCGTGCGATCTCCATGGCGCCCGAAGGCTCAATGTCCACACCCAAAATCCCCGCCGTACGGGTGACGATGGCCTGCAGTTCCTCGGGAGTATACAGTTCCAGCCGCAGCTGCACGCCGAACCGGTCACGGAGGGGCGAGGACAGCTGCCCCGCCCGGGTGGTGGCACCGATCAGGGTGAACCGGGGCAGATCCAAACGGATGGAGCGGGCGGCAGGGCCCTTACCGATGATAATATCCAGCGCATAGTCCTCCATAGCCGGATAAAGCACCTCTTCCACGCTGCGGTTGAGGCGGTGGATCTCGTCGATGAACAGCACATCATTTTCGTTCAGATTGGTCAGCAGGGCTGCCAGATCGCCGGCCTTTTCGATGGCGGGACCGGAGGTGATGCGGATGTTGACCCCCATCTCGTTGGCGATGATGCCTGCCAGCGTGGTTTTGCCCAGACCGGGCGGGCCGTACAGCAGCACATGATCCAGCGGCTCGGCCCGCAGCTTTGCCGCCTGAATGTAAACCTGCAAATTGTCCTTGGCCTTTTCCTGGCCGGTGTATTCGTGGAGCAGCTTGGGGCGCAGGCCGCCCTCCTGCTCGTCGTCGTGGGTCAGTGTGGAGGAGACGATGCGCTCTTCCTCCAGCGCTTCACCAAATTCGATAGCCATGGTCTCCCCTCCTTAAAACAGTCGTTTGAGCGCCGCCCGAACGATCTCGTCGGTGGCAAGGCCGGAGGTATCCACCCCCTGCAGGGCGTTCACAGCCACGGCACGGGGATAACCCAGAACGGCCAGTGCCGCCAGTGCATCCTCCATAGCGCCGCCGGGAACAGTCAGCTCGGGCATGACGATGCCGGAAGATCCGCTTGCCGCCTCCAGCTGATCCTTGGACATTTTATCCTTCATTTCCAGAAGGATACGCTGTGCCAGTTTTTTGCCGATGCCGGGCGCTGCGGTCAGCGCCTTTTCGTCACCGGAAATAACGCACAGCGCCAGCTTTTCGGGGGTAACGGCGCTCAGAATGGCCAGTGCCGCCTTGGGGCCTACGCCCGAGATGGCGATCAGTTGCTTGAAGCAGGACAGTTCCTCCCGCCGGACGAAGCCGTACAGCTCAAAAATTCCTTCCCGCACATGAAGATAGGTGTAGAAGGTGGCCTGCTCGCCGGTTTTTACCGACCGTGCCGAGGTGTAGGAGGTGTTGATGGCATAGCCCACGCCGCTGGCGTCGATGACCGCCATGCCCGGCTCGATGACCGCAACTTTTCCCGAAATATAGTAAAACATAAGATTCCTCTTTCAGAAAGCATATATATGTTTATGATAGCACATTTGTTCGGGATACACAACAGATTTTTCACAAAGAATTGCGACAAAATGGGCAGCCTTCGCTGCCCATTTGCTTTAATATTCTACTTTCCACAGTCCGCTGGCACGCTGGATCACCACAGCCTCCTCGCCGTCAGGCCAGGCTTCCAGCGCTTCGCCCTGCGACCCCTGCCATGTAAAGACCTCTTCGCCGCTCTGCAGATCAAAGACCTGCACCAGACCGTCGGTGACCAGGCACAAACGGGTATTCTCTGCATTGAAGGTCACCCAGTCGGTCTTGCTTTCCCAGCCGTCATGACCGGTCTCCAGCGGCTGAATGTCACAGTTTTCCAGATGCACCAGGAAGAAATCGTATCCGTCGGCATTCATCACGCCGTGGTCACTATAATAAAACAGCAGGCGATCCTCCTCCAGCTGCCGCACTACGGAATTTTCTCCGGCAAAAATCTGATCTTCGCCGGTTTGATGGTCATAAATTCCGATATGGTCGATGATCAGCGAACCACCGCAGACGTACAGGATGCGGTGATCGTCCAGAATGGCCCGGACACTGTAACTCAGACCTTCGGCACAGGCGGCTTCCTGCACGCGGTAATCGCCGTCCAGCACCGCCGTACCGTCCACCAGAATGACATGGTCTTCCCAGGTGACGGTATGTTCTCCCATCTGCCACTGGGTCGGCCAGGGCCAGGAGACATCAGCTGTCTGCTGAGGCGGCTCCCAGTCTGCCATCATAGGGACGGCGTTTTCCGGCAGGACGGAATATTCCACCAGCCAGAGGGCGCTTTCGTCGGTCTCGCCCATCCGCACCAGCAGGCGGTTGTCCTGTGCCAGATAGAACCGCCAGGATTCTTCGGTGGGGCGCTCCATGGTATACAGGATCTCACCGGTCTCCAGCGACACCACCTCTGCGGTACGGGTGCCTTCCTTGTCACCCACCAGCAGCAGGCGGCCGCTCTCCGGGTCGCACTGGATATAATCGGTACTGCCGTAATAATCACCGTTGATGCCGGTTTCGGCAGTTTCGTGGCCGATCTCAAGCGGCGTGTAGGTGTAGTCGGTCAGTGTGACCCAACCGAAATCATACCGCCAGCCGTTGTCGGTTCGGCCGATCAGCAGCACATCGCCCCAGCTGCCCAGCACCACCTGCCCTATGGTAGTCACCGCCCGGGTCTCGCCGGTTTCGCTGTCGTACACGCCGTAATGGGACAGATTGGAAACGGTTTTGTCCACAGCCTGATAAAGCAGCTGGTGGTCGTTGAGGATTCGGACAAGGTGGTATCCCATCCGGTCATTTGCCTGCAAGCCGGGCGACACTACCCGACCTACCGAAATGCTGCCATCGGACTTCTGGTGAACCATCAGACCGCCCATGACGCTGAGATACAGCGCCAGGTCAAATTCCTCCCGGCTTTGCTGCCAGCTTTCGTCCAGCGTGATCTCCCAGTAATCCTGTCCGTCGTAATAGCGCAGGGCATAGGGATCGGTGTCCATCAAAATCAGCTCATTGGTGCCGTCGTGTCCGGGAATCGACTCCCGGGACAGCACGGTGTTGTTTTCCAGATCATAGATCACAAGTTCCGGCTTGCCGTCGCTGTCAAAGCTGCGCAGCGCAACAATGCTGCCTTCCAGCGGCAGGATGCAGTCCACGCCGCCAGCGCCCGGGATGGCTTCGGGAAGGGAAATCTGTGTCACAGCGCCTGCAGGCTCCTGCACCTCCGGCTCGGCAGGTGTTTCGGGTGTCTGCGGCACTTCGGGCTGTTCCGGTGTTTCAGGCGCTTGCGGTACTTCGGGCACAGCAGGGGTTTCCGGTGTTTCAGGCATCTGCGGTGCCTGGGGCTGCGGCTCAGGCGCCGGCTGCTCCGGAGTCTGGGGCTGTTCCTGCACAGGGGGTTCATCCTGCACCGGTGTATCCACCGGCTTTTTGTTGCAGCCACAGGCCAAAAGCAGCGCAAAAATCATCAAAAAAGCGGTATATTTCTTCACAAAACTATCCTCCTTTCAAGGAAAACGTGTGTTTTCTCCTTACCTTAATAAGTGATCCGATACAGCCAGTCGGTATCGGTCTTCCACTGGCGCAGGGAAACCACAAGGGTGTCCTCCCCCACCAGCTGCAGGATGGGCTGGCCGGCTGCCAGCGGGGCGGGAATGTCCCAGCGCAGCAGTTCGGCCCCGGTGACGGTATCGTACAGCCGCACACTTGCCGTATCATCCTGTTCTGCCAGCACAGCCACCCGGCTCAGATCGCCGTTGGCCACCACCTGTGACAGGGCGTTTTCTTCCTCACTGTACTGGGGCAGGATCTTTCGCAGGGTCAGATCGTTCAGATCCACCAGCGAAAAGTTCCACAAACCGCCAATGGTGCAGCCTGCCAGCGCCTGGTTTCCATCTTCGCTGACCTGCAACACGGAAAAGCCCCACTCCTGCCGGTCGGAGATCAGCGGGTGCGCCTCCCGGGTTTGCAGGTCGTACACGCCATAGTATTCGATCCACTCCCAACCGGCCTTGGAAAAGAGGAATCGATGGTCGTCCAGCGCCTGATGGAAATTATACATGGTCAGTTCCAGCAGGTCTTCCTCTTCCTCGCCGTAACCGCCCGACAGCAGAACCTCATCACCCAACAGGATACTTCCGTCCTGCCAGGTGAGGATATAATCACCCACGGTAAAGAGAGTTTCTTCCAGTGGGGCGTCGAACAGCCCCCACTGGGGGCGGCCTTCTTCCATCCACGCCCGGAGCACCTGGCCTTCGCCCTGCCGCAAAAACTGCCGCAGGGTCAGCACGTCGTTCTCCAGACTGTCATAGTTCCAGATGCCCTCCAGATCGGACAGTTCCCAGTCAATGGCGCCGGTGTCCAGATTGTAGGCCGTCAGCGTGTAGTTGCCCTGAGGCAATTCTCCCTCCTTATAGCGGCTGAGGATGATGGCGTCCGATGGGGTCAGCATCCACATCTGGCAGTTCTGAGGACTGCGCTCCTCCGCGAAGAAGTTCAGCTCCACCGCCTGTGCACCCTCGGGTGCGGTCACATCAGGCAGGGTCTGCATCCGTCCGGCAAAGCGGGTATCCAGCGCCAGATAAGCGTAGGTCTCGGGCTTGGTTTTCAGGATTTCTTCCCCAGTAAGCAGACCGCTGAAGCACTGCTTCTGCCCGGTTTCCCCCGATTCGGTGAAATAAAATACCTGCACGGTCTCCCACACGGTGGGCTGATCGTCCCACTGCACGGTCACATCCCAAAGGGCTACACCGCCGCTCAGATCATCCCTGGTCATGGCGTCGGGCAGCACGTAGCCGCTGTTAAATTCCACCGTCACCGTGCCGCCGGGATATTCCAGCGCAGCGTATTCCCTTGCCCAGTTTTCGGTCTGAATGAAGCTGCCCTCCATCCATTCGTTGCGGCTGATGATGGCCGTCCGGTCATAGTATTCCTGCAGCGTTTCGGCCTGTCCCACATCAGACAGAATGCCGCTTTGTACCGGCGGCGGTTCCACAACGGTGGTATTGGGAATGGGGGGCTCCTCCACAGGCTTGCTGCAGCCGTTCAGCAGCAGCGCTGTCAGCAAAAAGACTGTGTAAAATCGTTTTTTCATACCTTCCTCCCGGATCGGTGCTTCTGTAACTTTGGACTGTCATAGGCAAAAAAAGTTCCCCTTTGATGGAACTTTTCCCGGCAAATGCCGTCTAATAGAGTGAAAAAAGTCGAAAAAGGATGTGCGTTTCATGAAAAAAGCCGGTTTCCTTGCCATTGCAGCGCTGGGCTTGTGCGCCGCCGCACTGATGGCGGTCTGCGGCACGGCCTTGTCCCAGGTCTTTCTCCAGATGCACGGCCCTGCCCTGTTTTTGGGTCTGTAAGCAAAAAGGGCTTGTTGCAAAATGCAACCTGTCATTGCGAACCAGTCCGCAGACTGGTGTGGCAATCCGCTTTTCCCACGGAGGAGATTACGGATTCCCACGCCAGTGTGATCACTGGCTCGGAATGACGGGATCGTGTGCATTTTGCAACAAGCCCCGTGTCATTTGGTGGGCATACTGCTGCCCGCCGTATGGGCGTGGCACAGGGCGATGGCCAGCGCGTCGGCGGCATCATCGGGCTTGGGCACGGCCTTCAGGGACAGCATCATGCGGGTCATCTCCATGACCTGCTTTTTTTCTGCCTTGCCATAACCCACCACCGCCTGCTTGACCTGCGACGGCGTATAGGCCACCGGCGTCAGACCCCGCTCGGCACAGGCAGCCAGAATGACCCCGCGGGCCTGGGCCACCTGAATGCCGGTGGTGATATTGTTGTTGAAAAACAGTTCTTCCACCGCCACCATGTCCGGCTTGACGGTATCCAGAAGGGTACGCATATCCCGGGAAATTTCCAGCAGCCGACGGGACATTTCCATGCCCGCCGGAGTGGTGATGGCACCATAGCACAACAGCTTGTGCTTGCCCTTGTTGGTATCGATGGCGCCGTAGCCCACGATGGCGTAGCCCGGGTCCAGTCCCAGGACGATCATTTGCCTTCTCCCATTCTCTGCGCCGCCCGCAGGATGCCCAGTTTGCCCGACTCATAGGTCAGGCCTCCCTGCATATAGCAGGTATAGGGAGCCCGGATGGGTGCATCACAGCTTAGCTCGATGGACGAGCCCTGAATAAAGGCGCCTGCCGCCATGATGACCGGGCTTTCGTAACCGGGCATATCACCGGGCTCGGGGCTGGCAAAGCTGTCCACGGGGGAGGCGCTCTGGATGCCCTTGCAGAACTGGATCAGCGGAGCAGGATCGCCGAAGTCAATGGTCTGGATGATGTCGTACCGCTCCTCATCGGAGGTGGGAGACACCTTGTAGCCCAGTTCTTCCATCACACCGGCGCAGAAGGCCGCCGTCTTGACGGCCTGTGCCGTCACGTGGGGTGCCATAAAGAAGCCCTGGTACAGGGAACGGTTGACGTTGAGGGAAGCGCCGCACTCGCCGCCGATACCGGGCAGGGTCATGCGGTTGGCGGCACGCTCCACCAGATCGGCGCGGCCGGCCACATAGCCGCCGCAGGGCGCCAGACCGCCTCCGGGATTTTTAATGAGAGATGCTGCCATCAGGTCAGCGCCGCAGGCCACCGGTTCCACCTCGCAGACAAACTCGCCGTAGCTGTTGTCCACCAGTGCCACGATGTTGGGATTGACTGCCTTGACGGCCTTGCACAGGTCACCGATCTCCTGGGGAGACAGGGTCTTGCGGATGCCGTAGCCCCGGGAGCGCTGAATGAACACGCAGGACACAGTGGGATCCTTTACCGCCTCCAGAATGGCGGGCAGATCGGGTACGCCGTCCTTGAGGGGCACTTCCTTGTAGCCGATGCCGTAGTCGGCAAAGGTGCCGGGGATGTTGCCCCGCTTGCCGATGACGGTTTCCAGCGTGTCATACACGCCGCCGGTGATAGAAACCATGGTCTGACCGGGACGCACACAGGCGAACATGGCGCAGGCAATGGCGTGGGTGCCGTTGACAAAGGAGGTGCGCACCAGCGCGGCCTCACAGCCGAACACCCGGGCGTAGATGCGCTCCAGCTTGTCCCGGCCTATGTCATCATAGCCGTAGCCGGTGGTTCCGGCAAAGTCACCGGCTTGTACCCGCTCCTCCGCAAAGGCCTCCAGCACCTTTTCGGTGCCCACAAAGGCGATGCGGTCGATCTCTTCAAAGCGGCTCTTGCAGCGGGCTTCTGCCCGGCGGGCCAGCTCGGTCATCTGATAGTTCATATGTAAACGCTCCTTAATTTCGTATAGATGATTTATTATAGCATGGTTTGCCTGAAAGCACAAGAAAACAGCCCGGAACTCCCTTTTACCTTATGGACTGATTTCTGAAATAAACAACCTCCTTTCGTCGAAATGACGGAGAGAGGTTGTTTAACAGATAGTAGCTTGCTCGGAAAATAAGCATTTGAAGAACGATTATTTGTTTTTCAGTTCGCGTTTCTGTCTTCGTTGTTCGCGGTTGTCCTTTTCAGATTCAAATATTTCAACAACTGCATCAGTAAGCTTATCCGGCCAGACCTTTCCGCT
>JAGAVA010000052.1 GCA_017620505.1 Clostridia bacterium | reverse complement strand
GTATATCTTTTGGGGAATATTATGTCAAGAGGTTAAAAATGGGCGCGCTCTTTTGAGCGCGCCCATAGTCCGTGTTTAATTTATCGAATGCCAAAGTTCTCGATGACATAATCCATGTCCTTGTCGCCGCGGCCGGACAGGTTGATCAGCACCGAGCCGGTGCCCATGGTCTTGGCAAGCTTCATGCCGTATGCCACGGCGTGGGCGCTCTCGATGGCGGGGATGATGCCCTCCTTGCGTGCCAGACGGTAGAAGGCGTCGATGGTCTCTTCGTCGTTGATCACGTCGTACTTGACGCGACCGATTTCCTGCAGGAAGGCATGCTCGGGGCCGGAAGAGGGATAGTCCAGACCGGATGCCACCGAGTAAACAGGAGCGGGCTCGCCCTGCTCATCCTTCAGCATGATGGAGTTGAAGCCGTGCATGATGCCCTCGGTACCGTACTTCAGACTGGCGGCATGATCGCCCAGCTTGGGACCGCGGCCCAGAGGCTCAATGCCGTAAATATCCACGGGGTCATTCAGGAAGCCGGAGAAGAAGCCTGCGGCGTTGGAGCCGCCGCCCACACAGGCCACGATGGCATCAGGCAGATGACCGGTCATTTCCACAAACTGCTCGCGGGCCTCTTCGCCCACCACGTGCTGGAAGTCGCGCACCATCAGGGGGAAGGGATGGGGGCCCAGCACCGAGCCGATGCAGTACATGCTGTTCTTGTAATCCTTGGTGTAGGCCTCAAAGGCGGCGTCCACCGCCTCCTTGAGGGTCTGCAGGCCGTGGGTGACCTCCACCACGTTGGCACCCAGGATCTTCATGCGTGCCACATTGGGAGCCTGCTTTTTGATGTCCACAGCGCCCATGTAAATGTCGCACTCCAGACCGAAATAGGCGGCGGCGGTAGCCATAGCCACGCCGTGCTGACCGGCGCCGGTCTCAGCGATGACCTTCTTCTTGCCCATGTACTTTGCCAGCATGACCTCGCCCATGCAGTGGTTCAGCTTGTGGGCGCCGGTGTGGTTCAGGTCCTCCCGCTTGACATACAGCTGCACCCGGCCCAGCTCGTTGGACAGGCGCTCCAGATGAGAGATGGGGGTGGGACGACCCTGGAACTCCTTGCGGATGCGGCGCAGCTCGGCGATGAACTGGCGGGACTGGCAGATGGTAAAATAGGCCTCGGTAATCTCGTCCATGGCACGCTGCAGCTCGGGAGACACATAAGAGCCGCCGTATTTGCCAAAATAACCGTTTTTATCGGGATAATGCTTGAAATAGGTTTCAAAATCAATGTTATTCAGCTTCATGAGTGATTCCTCCTGAAAGAAATTGTATAATATAAAGTAAAAATGGTGTTTCAGCAAACACGCCATCGTTTGGTCAGCAGCATGGTAAAATCCTCCTGATAAAAGAAAAACGCCCCGGACAAACCCCTTTGGTTTGTCAAGGACGAATACACGATCCGCGGTGCCACCTTGATTTGCAGCGACGCTGCACCCTTTGCAGAGCCCCAACAGGCTCCCGGCAACTGACGTATGCCCACACGTCGCGGATACTTGGCCTGTGCCGTTCCCCACGCCCTCAGCGGCCCATTTGACGACTTGTTTCCTGCCCGGATCGCAGCACCCCGGACTCTCTGGGAAGGCATCATCGCCGTTACTTCCGCTTCAACGGTTTAGCATATGAACTTTATGGGACAATGGTAGCACCATCTTTTGGGTTTGTCAATAAAAACTTTTTGGAAATTTCCCGTGCCTTTTGACGCGAAAATGGGTCTAATGGGTGAAAGAAGGTGATCACAGATGGACAAGTCCCCCGCTGACCGGTGGCTGGAAGAAGCCATCCGCACCCATGGCGACAACCTGCTGCGGCTGTGCTTTCTCTATCTCCACGACCGGATGCTGGCTGAGGACACGGTGCAGGAGACCTTCCTACGAGCCTACCGCGCCTATGGGCGTTTTCGCGGAGACAGCAGCGAAAAAACATGGCTGACCCGCATTGCCGTCAATGTGTGCAAGTCCGCCCTGCGGCGGGAGCAGCCCCTGCCCCTTTCCGACCCGCCCGAGGGCAGCTATGAGGCCAGCTTTCGGGACGACACCGTACTGCAGGCGGTGTTCGCCCTGCCGAACAAGCTGCGGGAGGTGGTGCTGCTCTATTATTTTCAGGAGCTTTCCACCCCCGAGATCGCAAAAATGCTGCACCTGCCCCGGAATGTGATCACCGCACGTCTGAGCCGCGCCAGAACGCGGCTGAAAACCGATTTGAAAGGATGGTATTTCGATGAACCAGCTGAAACAGCATCTGAATGACAGCTTAAAGGAACTGGAACTGACCCCTGCCATGGAGGCAGAGATCCTGATGAATGCGGAAAAGCCCGCGCGAAAGGTTCGCTTCCGCAGCCGCGCCGTTGTCGCCGCCCTGCTGGTGGTGTGTATGGTAAGTATCACAGCGGTGGCGGCGGTAATGTCTGCCACTGGCTGGAGTCATGGGGATGCACATTATATTTCGCGGGATGCCGCGATTGCAGAATTACAGCAAGTATCCGAACTCCCTGAAGGATTTCTGGAGCGGTACAGTGACACAGACGGATTCTATATTCTTACCTTTACGCCGGAGCTTTCACAATATCCACCGCTTTCTGTTCAGGCAATAGAACATCTTCGTCCTTTTGTAAGCAACAAGCAGTTCCAAATCTCCTATTCTTCTTTTGATGAGCTTGAGGAAAAATTGGGGATCCATCTCCTGCGCTTTTCTGAGGTATTAGACACGCCAGACTGTATCCACACACACGCCAGCAGTGTAGACCCGGAAGATTTCCAATGGTCTGCCCAGTACGATCAGTGTGATTTTGACAATAGATATTTTGTATCTGTCAACGCTTTATTAGACACTGCAAAGCAGCCTGTTCCTGTCACTTATGAACTGTGGCTTTTGGAAGAATCTCAAGTCACTCAGTGTGAAATTCCCTCACTTGGCGTAGTTGCTGACATTGTTCTTTTCCGAGAGAACTCTGCTATGATTTATCTTGTGTGCGAGGGCATTTCTTATGAAATTCAGGTCACTGTTGCCCGAAACAGTGGTAAAGACCCAGTGACTATTGCCTTTAATTTGTTGGAAAACCTAACGTTTACTCAGGATTCCTCCGGTTGGGCCCATGAAACCCCGGTATTTGAAACACGGGAGGAGCGGATTGCCCGTCTTCAGAAGACCGAAATGTTGCCCAACAATGTTTCTCTTGAGAACATTTCCGGCGCTTACCAAGTGGAGTTTACCAATGAACAGCCTCAGTATGCCCCTTTATCCGACCAGGCGATTACTGAGTTGGAAAACTTCCCTACATTTACCATTGAAGATGAGATTTTTGCGGTGAACTACTATCCTTCGCTGGCGGAAGTGGAAGAACATCTGGGATTCTCGCTTCTTAGTGCGGACGGTTTTTCCGTATTGGAGGACAAGGGCGTTCGGATTGAAATTTCCGAGCCTGCAGCACCCGAATTGGAATTATCTATGCGTTATCGGCTATATTCTGAAAAAGGCGATGCTTCCATTCGATTTTCGCCCCGTTTAAGCACCAAGACACAACCCAATCCCCGAACAGCATCTTTTGCCTTAACTGAGTCTCCCACCATCTTTCAATACAAGATTGAAAGCCTCGGCGTCACCGCCGATGTGATGTTGGAAAACCGCAACTTCCCAGTGGATGTGTTTCTAACCTACGATGATATCTCTTATATCCTATCAATCTCTATTCCGCAGAACATTTCCAACCGTGCCCTTTATGTTTGTGACCTGTTGGAAACACTGCACGACTGATCGCATATCCTAAAAAATGCACCCCGGTTGGGGTGCATTTTCTTATATTACCACTTTGCGTTGCCGAAGAGGCCGCGGACGATGCGCTTGCCGATCTCCCGACCCACGGTGTTGGCGGCGGAATTGACGGCCTTTTCCAGCGGATTGGCTTTTTTCCGGCTGGAAGAGGTGGTCTTTCTCCGTGTGGTGGGCTTGCGGCTCTGGGCCAGCTTGCGCTCCCACTCCTTTTCCCGGCGCTCCTGTTCCTTTTCCCACTCCAGCTGACGGGCTTCGGCCTCCTGCTGGGCCTGCTGGTCGGCATAATACTCCTCCAGCATCTCAAAGGCCGACTTGCGATCCGCTTCCTCCTCGTACTTGCCGTAGAGGGGACTCTGCAGGATGATCTGGCGGCACTCGGCATCGGAAGTTATGTCCATGGCGCTGCGGGGCGGCAGGATGCCGGTCTTCTGCACGATGGAAGGGATGCCCTTTTCGTCCAGCACCGACACCAGCGCCTCGCCGGTACCGATGGCCTGAAGGGCCTCCTCGGTGTCAAAATTGGGATTGACCCGGAAGGAACGGGCAGCCGCCCGGAGATTTTTCTGGTCGTTGGGGGTGTAAGCCCGCAGGCCGTGCTGAACCCGGTTGCCGATCTGGGACAGCACTACATCGGGCAGGTCGGTGGGCTGCTGGGAGATGAACCAGACCGACACGCCCTTGGAGCGGATCAGCCGCACCACCTGCTCCACCTGCTGCAGCAGGGCCTTGGGGGCGTCCTTGAAGAGCAGATGGGCCTCGTCAAAGAAGAAGGCCAGCTTGGGCTTGTCCAAATCGCCCGCTTCGGGCAGCATTTCATACAGCTCGGTGAGCATCCACAGCATAAAGGTGGCGTACAGCAGGGGGTGCAGGAACAGCTCCCGGCACTCCAGAATGTTCATCACGCCCCGGCCGTCCTGATCCCAGTCCACCCAGTCGGCAAGATCCAGATCGGGCTCGCCGAAAAACAGCTCGCCGCCCTCGTCCTCCAGCTTGAGCAGAGCACGCTGGATAGCGCCGATGGTCTGGGGCGAAATATTGCCGTAGGTCAGCTTGTACTCCTTGGCGTTGTCGCCCACATACTGGACCATGGAGCGCAGATCCTTCAAATCCAGCAGCAGCAGGCCGTTGTCGTCGGCCACCCGGAAGATGATGCGCAGCACGCCGCTCTGGGTCTCGTTAAGATCCAGCAGCCGTGCCAGCAGTTCAGGCCCCATCTGGGTGATGGTGGTGCGCACCGGATGACCCAGCTTGCCGTACACATCAAAAAACCGCACAGGATAGGCGCTGTAAGTGAAATCCCCCAGCCCCATGTTGTCGATGGAGCGGCGGATATGCTTGGTCTCCACACCGGGACGGCACATACCGGTCAGATCTCCCTTAATGTCGGCCAGAAACACCGGCACGCCCATATCGCTGAAGCTTTCGGCAAGCACCTTGAGGGTCACCGTTTTACCGGTACCGGTGGCACCGGCGATCAGGCCGTGACGGTTGGCCATGGCGGGCTCCAGATAGATGGGGCTTTCGCCGGTGGCGAGCCAGATCTTATGCTGTTCGGGCAGATACATAAAAAGGCCTCCCTGCTGATAAACTCTATAGAATAGAATAATTGTATCACAGATAGAAAGGACAGTCAAATGAAACGGGGCGTCGAGAACGCCACCCCCTATGGCATTCCCCAAAGTATTCATAAATTCTTAATACTTTCTTAAACAAAGTACCTTGACAGACGAAGTAATTTGTTCTATGATATAGTCACCATCAAGGAATGGAGGAACCCAAATGTCTCTGACATCTGACATCATCCGCGGTCATACCGAGACGATCATTCTGGCCCAGCTGTTGGAACACGACAGCTACGGCTATGAGATCAACAAGGCCATCAAAGACCGCACCGGCGGCCAGTACGAGGCCAAGGAAGGCACCCTCTACACCGCCTTCCGGCGTTTGGAGCAGGCCGGGTATATCCGCTCCTACTGGGGCGACGAAAGCGCCGGCGCACGCCGCCGATATTACGCCATCACCGAAGAAGGGCGTGCCTTTTATCTGGAAAACAAACAGGAGTGGCAGCGGGTCAAACAGATCATCGACTGCCTGATCCATACCGAGATTGCTGAAGGAGGCAACTGAACACTATGAACGAACAGCTGCGTGCACTGGTAACCGACCGCCTTTCCGACGCGGTCAACTGTCCCGCAAAGGATGACATTATCGAAGAAATCACCGCCGATCTGGCGGCAAAATACACCGATCTGACCGACTGCGGCATGGAGCCCGAGGCTGCTCTGGCTAAAGTGCAGGAGGGCATCGGCGATCTGAGCGAGGTGGTTTCCTTTATCAACGAGGCCAACCGCCGCTCGGAGGAGGCCAGCAAGAACTCTGACAATCCCTTCGCCGGTCTGGAGGATCTGATGCGCCAGATGGGCAAAAATCTCAAGAATCTGGAGCCCTCCATGCGGGAAGTGGCCAACGATCTGAAGAGCGCCGCCGGACACATCGGTACCGCCGCCAAGGATCTGGCCCGGGAGTCCAAGGATCCCCTGAAGGAGATGGCCGGCAGCCTGAAGAGCGGCTTCAAGACCACCTTCAAAAACCTGTCCGAGACCCTGAAGGGCGAGGTTTATCGCTACGATTACACCGTTCCCGCCGCCGATCTCAACGGCGTGGAGGTCACCGCCTCCAGCGGCGATGTGACCTTTGGCGTTTCTCAGGATGACAACATCTACATCGTGGAGCTGTCCAAGGATGCCCTCACCGAGGACAAACTGGCTCGCATCCAGGTGCAGGGCGACACCGTCACCATTGCCCAGGGCAAAAAGTACAGTGCCGGAACGGTGATGTTCAGCTATGGCATGCTGTCCTCCGATTTTGAGATCTATCTGCCCCAGCGGGCATGGAACAGCCTGAAGATCACCACTTCCAGCGGTGATGTGGAACTGGAAAAGGGCCTGGAATGCGCCTATCTGGAGATCCGCACCACCAGCGGCGACATTGACTGTCCGGAGGTGACCGCCGGGGTTTGTGAACTGGTATCCACCAGCGGCGACATTCAGCTGAGCGGTGAATGTCAGCAGGTGCTGCTGCAGACCGTATCGGGCGACTGCCTCTTCAACGGTGCTGCCCAAAAGCTGCAGGCCCGCTCCACCAGCGGCGACCACAATCTCCGCATGAAGGAGATGCCCTCTGCCATGGAGATGCACACCGTTTCGGGCGACACCCGGCTGTATCTGCCCGACAATGACGGCTTTATCCTGCACTATCAGCGCATCTCCGGCGATGTGCGGTCGGATTTCCAGCTGAAAACCTCCCTCAGCGACAAGAGCGGCACGGCGGTCTATCTTACCGGCGCAGACCGGCACTACAGTATGCAGACCGTTTCGGGCGACCTGCGCATCTACCGCCGTTGACAAAAAAATAAAAGCTATTTATACTGGAGAAAAGAGAAGAAGGAGGCGTTTGTATGAGCAAGCGTATTTATAAAAATCGGGAAAAGAAGATGCTGTGCGGCGTTTGCGCCGGTCTGGCAGAATATTTTGACATCGACCCCACCATCGTTCGGGTGCTGTGGGCAGTGGTTTCGCTGGGCTACGGCATCGGTCTTCTGGCTTATATCGTCTGCGCCATCGTCTTCCCCGATAAGAGCGAAGTAGCATAACCATTCTATAACAAGGGCGCGCTGCAAAATGCCACAACCCCTGTCATTCTGAGGCTGAAAGCCGAAGAATCTCCTGCTTCTGGCAGAAATCTGCCGGGATTGGAAGATCCTTCGTGATCCTCATGACGACAACGGTGCATTTTGCAGCGCGCCCTTGTTTTTTGTTTTAATAAACCACTTTTCCCAGAGCCGACTGGATGAGTTCCGAGGCCAGAATACCGGTTTTGTTGCGCTCGTCCAGAATGGGGTTGACTTCCACCATGTCCATGCTTACCAGCTTGCCGCTTTCAGCCAGGGTCTCCACCGCCAGAAAGGCCTCCCGGGCGGTCAGCCCGCTGTGGACGATGGTGCCGGTGCCGGGTGCCGCCTCCGGGGTGATGGCATCCACGTCAAAGCTGAGATGGATGCCCGCCGTACCGTTGCCCGCCACCTCCAGCGCCCGGTGGATGACCTCACCCATGCCCAGCCTGTCGATAACATTGATGGGGAACACCGTGATGCCGGCTTCCTTCATGCGGATACGCTCCAGATCGTCGATGTCTCTTCCGCCGATCTGTACGCAATGTCTGGGATCCACCCAAACCGGCCTTTCGCCAAAGGCCGCCATGCCATCGGGGCCGTGACCGCAGACAGCAGAAAAGGGCATCCCGTGCATATTTCCGGTGTGGGTGCTGTGTTCATTGTTCCAGTCGCCGTGGGCGTCGATCCAGATCACGCCGATGCCGCCTTTTTCGGCATAATGCTCTGCCGCGGCGGCGATGCTTCCGGCGGCAATACTGTGGTCACCGCCCAGACAGACGGGAAAATGTCCCCGTTCCAGACTGTCCCGCACCGCGCGGTACAGCCGTCCGTTTACCTCCACCACCTGATCGTAATACCGCAGATTGGGGCGGCTTTCGCCCTCTTCCGGCGGTACGATGTCGCCCCGATCGTGAACGGCAAAGCCAAGAGCTTCCAGCCCTTCCCGCAGGCCGCCGTAACGGATGGCCATGGGGCCCATGGCAACGCCGCGTTTGGATGCGCCCAAGTCCATCTGGACGCCGATCAGATCCAATTCCTTCATGGTCTTCCGCCTTTCTGTTGTTAGTTTTTTGCCGCGTAGATACGGTCCACCGTCACCACGGCGTTGTAGTTGCCGTCCAGCAGATCCACGATCTCCTCCACCTGCCGCTTGATGTCGGCATCGGTCTGCTTCACATCAAAGGGGCAGGCCACATCGAAAATCAGATTGGTGTGGGTGGGGCCGGTGACCATACGAAAATCGTGGACGGTGATGCGCTTGTCGATGACCTGCACCAGCTGGCACATCTTGCCCCGCATCTTCAAAACCTGCTCGTCGTTTGTCACGATGGGATCCATGTGGATCACCGCATCGCAGTGGAACTTCTCCCGCAGGGTCTGCTCCACCAGATCAATGGTGTCGTGCATCTCCAGCAGATCGCCGTCGGCAGGCACTTCGGCGTGAAGAGAGATCATCAGCCGTCCGGGGCCGTAATCATGGACGATCATATCGTGGATGGACTGAATGGGCGGGAAAGACAGCACGGTCTTTTCCACCTCGGCTACCAGTTCGGGATCGGGCGCCTGTCCCAGCAGGGGATCAACGGTGTCCCGTGCGGCGTTGTAGCCGGCGTACAGAATGAAGCAGGCCACGGCAACACCCACCCAGCCGTCGATGTTCACACTGAAAAAGTGTGCGATCAGGGTGGCGGCCAGAACGGCAGTGGTGGAAATGCTGTCACTGAGGCTGTCGGCAGCGGTGGCCTTCATGGCAGCAGAGTTGATCTTGTTGCCCACCGCCCGATTGTAATAGGACATATACAGCTTTCCGGCGATACCCAGCAGCAAAATGACCACCGACAGCCAGCTGAACTCGATAGGTTCGGGGGCACGAATCTTGTCCACCGAGCTTTGCAGCAGCTCGAAGCCCATCAGCAGAATGAGCACCGACACCGCCAGACCGGACAGATATTCCATCCGTCCGTGACCGAAGGGATGGCTGGGGTCGGGCTTCTGCCCTGCCAGCTTAAAGCCCACGATGGTCACCAGACTGGAGCCGGCGTCCGACAGGTTGTTAAAGGCATCGGCGGTGATGGCGATGGAGCCGCTGATGGTACCGGCAAAAAACTTTGCCAGAAAGAGCAGAATGTTCAGGCCGATGCCCACGCAGCCGCACAGCACGCCGTATTTGCGCCGCACCTCGGGATCTTCGGGGCGGTCATAGTCCCGAATCAGCCAGCGGGAAAGAAATGTAACCATAGTTTATGTACCTCACAGAGAGAAATACCGCAGGAGCACAGGCTCCTGCGGTTTGTTTTTGCTAACTTACAGCTGAGCTCCGCAGTTGCTGCAGAACTTGCTTTCTTCGGAAACCACGGCACCGCACTGAGTGCAGTGGCGCTCCAGAACGGGCTGAGGCTCTTCCTCCACCGGTTCTTCTTCCTCTTCCACAGGGGCGGAAGGTGCCTTGAGCACCTCGATCTGCTGCTGCAGCTCCTCGATGTTGGCGTTGGCAGCGGCAATGCTCTCGCACAAAGCAATGATCCGGGGATCGGTCACTTCGCCTTCCTGATACTGTGCCCACAGCAGGTCACCGATCTGACCCTTGAACTGCTCGATGCTGTCGTTTTCGTTCTTGATCTTCATGTTCAGCTTGCCAACCTCGATGGCGGTATTGGCAGACTCCTTGGCCGACTTGGCGGCAGCGGTGATCTTATCAAAAAATGCCATATACAGACCTCCTCTATGTTCGTTTCACGGCGCTTTCTCCGATTTGGCTTTAGTATATCATAATTATGCCGAGAATTCCATGCCTGTTCCGGAAAAATCAGGCAAATTTTACATTCGCCCCATTGTGTGCTATACTGATCCCAAACTTACGATTTCGGGAGGGATTCCCATGGTCTTTTTCGGCAACCGCTGGGACGATATTCTGCAGGCCGATCTGGGAAGTGAAAACTACCGGCTTTTGCGGGAATATTTGAAGGAAGAATACGCCCAGGGGCCGGTTTATCCGCCCAAGGAGGATATTTTCAACGCACTGAAATACACCGATTATGACGATGTGAAGGTGGTTCTGCTGGGACAGGATCCCTATCACGGGCCGGGACAGGCCCACGGCTTTGCCTTTTCGGTGCAGCGGGGCGTCAAGATTCCGCCCTCTTTGCAGAATATGTATAAGGAGCTGCAGACCGACCTGGGCTGCACCATTCCCAGCCACGGCAATCTGCTGGAGTGGGCCAATCAGGGGGTGCTCATGCTCAACACGGTGCTCACCGTCCGGGAAGGGCAGCCCAACTCCCACAAGGGCAAGGGCTGGGAGGAGATCACCGACAGCATCATCCGCCACCTGGACAAGCGGGAAAAGCCTCTGGTCTTTTTGCTGTGGGGCGCCAACGCCCGGAACAAGATCCCCCTGATCCACGGTATGCAGCATCTGGTGCTGGCAGCGCCCCACCCCAGTCCCCTTTCGGCCTGGCAGGGCTTTTTCGGCTGCAAACATTTTTCCAAGGCAAACGATTTCCTGACTGCCACCGGGCAGAGCCCCATCGACTGGCAGATCCATGATTAAGGAGGACTTCCCATGCTGAAAGATTTACTGAAACAAAACCGCAGCTACCGGGGCTATGACGAAAGCGTTCGCCTCACCCGGGAGCAGCTGCTGGACATGGTGGACTGCGCCCGCTATGCCCCCTTCTCCCAGAATTTCCAGTCCTTCAAGTATGTGCTGGTGCACACCAAGGAGGACTGTGACAAGCTGCAGCCCTGTACCGGCTGGGCGCGCGGTCTGCCCGATATGACCCTCCCCCATCCCGGTCATTGCCCCACCGGCTTTATCGTCATGTGCTATGACAGCACCATCGGCCCGGGCGTGGATCGTTTCTGGAAGGATGTGGGCATTTGCGCCCAGACCATCCTGCTGCGTGCTACCGAAATGGGCTTTGGCGGCTGCATGATCGGCAATTTCAATCCCGAAAAGGTGCGGGAGACGCTGGAGCTGGAGGAGCGCTTCCGCCCGGTGCTGGTGATCGCTCTGGGCAAGCCCGACGAGACGGTGGTGCTCACCGAGCTGAAGCCCGGCGAAAGCTTCAACTACTATCGGGACGAAAACGACGTGCACTACGTGCCCAAGCGCCCGTTGGACGAGATTATCATCAAATAAAGACAAAAGGATCCCCCGGAACCGCAGTTCCGGGGGATCGGTTTTTAAGCAATAATATTGGTGAAGATCTTATCCACGGGGATCTCCCGCTCCCGAGCAGGCTCTTTGGCATTGCCCACAGCCAGAGCGGCCACCGGCCAGAAGCCGTCCTTCAGCTTGAGCTTATACAACACTTCAAAGCTGTTGTTCACCGCCTGGATACTGCCCAGATAAACGCTGCCCAGGCCCAGATCGGTGGCTGCCAGATGCATATTCTGCACCACACAGCCGGCGCTGGCGATCATATTGGGTGCGATCTGACCCTGATCCTCCTGCACCGATACGATGATAACGGTGGGTGCGCCACGGGTACAGCTGAAGCTGTCATCCCCATAGGACTGCTTTGCGGCAGCGTCGATCATGTCCAGCAGCTCCTTGTCCTGTACCACAGTCAGCTGCAGCTGCTCAAACTTGCCCCGGGCAACGGGTGCGGCGCAGCCGGCCTCCAGCAGCGCTTTCAGCTGGGCAGTGGTGATCTGCTGGTCAATATACTCCCGGCAGGACTTGCGGGTACGCATGACGTTGTTCCATTCCATAGGGCATCCTCCTTATTTTGACAAATTATTTGTGGTTTTCCATCAGCAGCTGCTGCTTGATATCCCACAACTTCTGGGACAGGTCAACATAGTAGGGATGGGGATTCTCGAAACGGGAAACTTCTTCCCAAACGCGGCTCTGGCACTCCTTGCAGTAGGCGCGGATCTCTTCGATATCCCGGGGCTTGTGGATGCAAACGCCCTTGTCAAACAGCTGCACCTGCAGGGGCTTGGCCTCGTAATCGGTGATGGTGTGCCGTTTCCAGGTGTAGTTAGGATCGAACAGCAGATAGGGCTGGCTGTCGTCAATGACCTCATCCCGGAGGGTCAGCACGTCGGAGCGGTACTTGCCGTCCTTCTTGTCGGTAAAACGCCAGACCTGCTTGAAGTGGGGATTGGTGATCTTACCCACGTTTTCGGAGATCTTGATCTTGGGGATGATCTCACCATCCTTGCTGTCGATGGCCACCAGCTTGTAAACGCCGCCGAAAACGGGGGCGCTCTTGGCGGTGATCAGACGCTCGCCAATACCGAAGGAATTGATACAGGCACCCTGCCGCAACAGGTCGCGCACCAGGAACTCATCCAGCGAGTTGGAGACCACGATGCCGCAGTCCTCCATGCCGGCCGCGTCCAGCATCTTGCGGGTCTCGCGGCTCAGATAGGCAATGTCGCCCGAGTCGATGCGCACGCCCTTCATGCGGTAGCCCATGGGCTCCAGCACTTCCTTTGCCACCTTGATGGCGTTGGGCACGCCCGATTTCAGCACGCTGTAGGTGTCCACCAGCACGGTGCAGGCGTTGGGATAGGTCTTGGCATAGGCGGCGAAGGCCTCGTATTCGCTGTCAAAGGACTGCACCCAGCTGTGGGCCATGGTGCCCACGGCAGGCACGCCGAACTCCCGGTCGGACAGCACGCAGGCGGTACCGGCGGCACCGGCAATATAAGCGGCACGGGCGCCCAGAACGGCGCCGTCAGCGCCCTGGGCGCGGCGGGAGCCGAACTCCATCACGGCGCGACCCTCGGCGGCGCGCACCATACGGCTGGCCTTGGTGGCGATCAGGCTCTGGTGGTTGATGGTCAGCAGGATCATGGTCTCCACGAACTGCGCCTGAATGATGGGGCCGCGGACGGTGACGATGGGTTCGCCGGGGAAGATAACCTCACCCTCGGGAATGGCCCACACGTCGCAGGCGAACTTAAAGTTCCGCAGATAGTCCAAAAAGGCCTTGGAGAAGCATCCTCTGCCCTCCAGATAGGCGATGTCTTCATCGGTAAAGGTGAGATTTTTCAGATAATCCACCATCTGCTCCACGCCGGCCATGATGGCATAGCCGCCGCCGTCGGGCACCTTGCGGAAAAACATATCGAAATAGGCAATGGTGTCTGCCATGCCGTTTTCCAGATAGCCGTTGGCCATGGTCAGCTGATAAAAATCGGTGAGCATCGTCAGGTTCTTGTTCATATGTCTGTGCCTCCCACCCGTGATGACACGGGCTTTGCCCGTTTTTCGGGACTTTCGTATTGATGTTGACAAAAAAGGTGTCTTTACACCTCATTATACCATAGAAAACAGAAAAAGCAACGGCAAAACATGGCCTTGAGGCATAGACAAACGGCTAAAACTTTGCTATGATAAAGTGTAAGATATTTTTATTGCATTTTCCGCTTGTTTCAAGCGTTTTCAGGAGGTTTTACCATGGATTTTTGCAGTACCAGAAACCGTGACCTGCGGGTCACTTCCGCTCAGGCCATCCTGCAGGGTCTTTCCGAGGACGGCGGCCTGTTTACCCCCGTTTCCCTGCCCGAATTTTCTGCCGCTCAGATCGAAGAGATGGCAAAGATGAACTACCGTCAGGTGGCCGAGACCGTGCTGTGCGCCTTCCTGCCCGACTATACCCGTGAGGAGATCGCCGGCTTTGTGGAGGGCGCTTACGGCAAGCAGTTTGACGTGCCTGAGGTGGCCCCCGTCCGCAAGTTCCGTGAGGGTGCCTACAGTCTGGAGCTGTGGCACGGCCCCACCTGCGCCTTTAAGGACTTTGCCCTGCAGAT
>JAGAVA010000051.1 GCA_017620505.1 Clostridia bacterium | reverse complement strand
GCCCATGAAGGTCAATGAAATGACCCGGGGCCGCCGGATTTTGCCGCCTGGCTGCAGGAAAAGCGGCAGCGCTGACCTGTCTGCGGGCCTTGACATTCCCTCTTTAGCGTGCTAAATTGTATTCAACTTTATCACTGCAGAAAGGATGTCTTTCTTATGAAATTCCCCGTCACAAAGAATCCCAACCCCGGCACCATGCCCGAAGCCTCCAAGCTGGGCTTTGGCTCGGTGTTTTCTGATCATATGTTCCTGATGGATTACAATAGCAAGGACGGCTGGCACGATGCCCGTATCGTACCTTACGGCCCTCTGTCCCTGTCGCCTGCCGCCTCGGTGTTCCACTACGCAGGTGAGGTGTTTGAAGGTTTGAAAGCCTACCGCCGCAAGGACGGCAAGGTGCAGCTGTTCCGTCACGATGCCAACGTGGAGCGTTTGAATATTTCCGCCGAGCGCATTGGCCTGCCTCAGGTGCCCGTGGATGTGGCTATGGCAGCCATTGAACAGCTGGTGGAAGTGGATCAGGAATGGGTGCCTTCCGCTCCCGGTACGTCGCTGTATATTCGCCCCTTCCTGTTTGCCACCGATCCCGCATTAGCCCTGCACGGCGTGCATCAGGCAATCTTTGCCATCATCCTGTCCCCCTCCGGCAGTTATTACGCCGAGGGTCTGAATCCCGTCAAAATCATGCTGGAGACCGAGGACGTCCGTGCTGTCAGAGGCGGCACCGGCTATACCAAGTGCGGCGGCAACTACGCCGCTTCCAACCGTGCCGGTGACAAAGCCATGGAAAAGGGCTATTCCCAGGTTCTGTGGCTGGACGGCGTGGAGCGCAAGTATGTGGAAGAAGTTGGCGCCATGAATGTCATGTTCAAGATCGACGGCAAGGTGGTCACGCCCGCGCTGACCGGCTCCATTCTGTCGGGCATCACCCGCCGCTCCTGCATCCAGATGCTCAAGTCCTGGGGCATGGAGGTAGAAGAGCGACTGATCTCCATCGATGAGCTGGTGGAAGCCGCCCGGAACGGCAAGCTGGAAGAGGCTTGGGGCACCGGTACTGCCGCTGTCATCTCTCCCATCGGCGAGCTGTGCTACAAGGATGTGAAGTACACCATCAATGACTTCAAAATCGGTGCTACTGCGCAGAAGCTCTACGATGAGCTGACCGGCCTGCAGTGGGGCGACAAGCCCGATCCCTTCGGCTGGACCAAAGTGATCGGTGAATAATAGACCATAAAAAATGCCGCTGAGGTTGTCCTCAGCGGCATACTTTTTTGCACTTATTTGCTCTGAATCTTGCTCTTCTTCTCGGGGATCACGAAGATGAACAGCAGGGATGACACCAACAGCAGAGCGGGGTAGAACAGGAAGGGCATGATCTGGAAGGCAGAGATGCTTTGACCCATATCCGTCGCAGCAGAGATGGCCACCAGCATCTGGGCACCGTAGGGGATGACGCCCTGGAAGATGCAGGAGAAGGTATCCAGGATGGAAGCCGACTTTTTGGCAGAAATGCCGTAATCGGCAGCCATTTCCTTGGCGATAGGGTTGGCCATAACGATGGCAACGGTGTTGTTGGCGGTGGCGATGTCCATGGCACCAACCAGCAGACCCATGCCCAGCTGACCGCCCTTCTTTCCGCGGAAGATCTGCTTGATGAGGGCCAGCAGCGCGTCGAAGCCGCCGTATTCCCGGATCAGGGCGCACATGGCAGCTACCAGAACGGCAACCATAGAGGTCTCGAACATACCGGAAACGCCGGAACCCATGGCAGCCAACAGAGCGGTGGGAGCGATGGCGCCGGTAGCCAGCATGATGACCGAGCCGGACAGGATACCGATGAGCAGCACCACGAAGACATTGATACCGATGATGCCGCCGATGAGCACCAGCACATAAGGAATGATCTGCACCAGATCGTACTCGTTGGAAATAGTACCGGAAATATCCTGGTTGAAGGAGAAAATCAGAATGAGCACCAGAGTCACCAGGGCGGCAGGCAGTGCGATGCCGAAGTTTTCCCGGAACTTGTCCTTCATCTTACAGCCCTGGCCGTTGCAGGCAGCAATGGTTGTGTCAGAGATAAAGGACAGGTTGTCGCCGAACATAGCGCCGCCCATGACAGAGCCAATGCACAGGGGCAGGCTGAAGCCGGAGGCGGTGGACAGTGCCACGGCGATGGGGGTAATCAGGGTGATGGTGCCCACAGAGGTGCCCATGGCGGTGGAAACAAAGCAGGCCACCACGAACAGCACCGCCACAGAGAACTGGGCGGGGATGATGGAAAGCAGGAAATAGGCCACACTCTCGGCGCTGGAGCGGCCTACCACACCCACAAAGATGCCGGCAATCATAAAGATCAGCAGCATGGTGATGATGTTCTTGTCACCCACACCCTTGCCCATCAGCTCCAGCTTGTCGTCAAAGGACAGCTTGGGGTTCTGGATGCAAGCCACCAGCAGGGCAGCCAGAAAGGCTACCACGATGGGGATGTTGTAAAAACCCATGGGGATCAGCAATACGTACTCAAACAGGATGCCCAGACCCAGATACAGCACCAGAAAGACGCCGATGGGCAGCAGGGCCTTGAAATTGCCTTTTTTCATAAAAAAGACCTCCCAAACCACATTTTTCTCGAAAATCCCCTGCCCAAAACGGACAGGGGGGAATAAAAGCAACTATACAGGAAAGGGTGAAAAATGTCAAGAGGTGGAAGCCCGTACAATTTGCATCGGCTTTTCCGGCCACAGGCGGGTACATTCCCGCTCCATCGCCTGCGTTTGTGTCTTGTTCAGTGGCTCAAACAGGGTTATTTCAATACGCCGGGGATGCTCCTTCCATTTCCCCTTCACTTGCCCGTCCATCAGCAGGGAGGGGAAGACGATGCCGGTATTGTTGAAGATCTTATTCAGATGCTCGGGCGGCAGATAAAGGCTCTCTTTTTTCTCATAGCCCAACATCAGCGGGTCAAAGCCTGCCAGAAAAATGCAGCGGGGAATAGGCGGCGGCGCTTCAGGCCGCACCAAATAATAATAAGTACGTCCCTGACAGGTCAGCGTGTGCACGCCAAGCTCGTGGAACAAAGCAAGGAGTCTTTTCTGCGGCCAGCGAAAAAAGTACATGGCATCGTGGAGCGTCACCGGTCCGTAATGGGTCACATAGCGGCGCAGCAGTTCTGCGTCGGCCTGCTCCCGGGGAATATCGGGCAGATCGGGGCAGCGAAGATAGGCTCGGTTGACTTGGGCGCTGATACATAGCACACCGCTTTCCGCCAGAAGCCGGATGACGCCGCCCCATCCGCTGAACACCCGCTCCTCTTCG
>JAGAVA010000050.1 GCA_017620505.1 Clostridia bacterium | reverse complement strand
ATCAAGCTGGATTTCTCCGAGCTCCCCGCTCTACTGGCCTCCTTTGCCTACGGCCCCATGGCAGGCGCTGCCGTCTGTCTGGTGAAGAACGTCATCCATGTATTCATCGGCGGCACCACCGCCGGTGTGGGCGAGCTGTCCAACTTCCTGATGGGCGTCATGTATGTGGTACCCGCAGGTCTGATCTATCAGAAGATGAAGAGCCGCAAGGGCGCGCTCATCGGCTCGCTGACCGGCTGTGTCATCTCCTCGATCTACTGCCTGCCCCACAACTATTTTCTGATCTATCCCCTCTTCGGCAAGTTCGTCCTGCCGCTGGAGGCCATTCTGGGGATGTACCAGACCCTCAATCCCAATGTAGACGGTCTGTTCCAGGCCATCGCTACCTTTAACGTGCCCTTTACCTTTGCAAAAGAGGTTCTGACGGCTGCCATTGCCTTTTTGATCTACAAAAAGCTGTCCCCCATGCTGCACGGCAGAAAGTGAGTACAGGATGGAACGACTGAAAGATTATTATACACAGCAAGCTGCCATCCTGATTGATGTGCGCCAGCCCGACGAATATGAAAAAGGCCACATCCCCGGCGCACGCAGCATTCCGCTGCAAAAGCTGCGGGACTTCTCGCTGGAAGTGACCGACAAGGACACCCCCATCTATGTTTACTGTCTCTCGGGTGCCCGCTCTGCCCGGGCCGTCCGTGCCCTGCGGGGTGTAGGTTTCACCGCCGTCACCGACTTGGGCGGTATCAGCAGCTACCAGGGCGAGCTGGAAAAATAACCATGAAAAAAGACCGCTTTCGCGGTCTTTTTCTTTTTTAATATTTCCGTTTGAGCACCAGATAAGCGCCCCAGTACAGCACCAGCAGCAGGCAGAGAGCATAGCTGCTGGCAAGACTCCAGACATCCTGTCCCGCCACCTTAAAGGCAATGGTGGCAACACCGCTCACCAGCACGAACAGGTATCCGGCCCAAGCCCAGGCCTTTCCGGTGAGGAAGCGGTTGCGCTCATCGTTATTGGCCACATCCACCTTTTCCCGGTATTCCTCGTTTTTCCGATAGCGGATGTGGCGGATCAGCTGGACAATACCGACGCCCAAAAAGCCGCCGCCCATGCCGCTCCAATAGCTATCCACCATTCCCAGTGCACTGCAAATAAACAGTGCAGCGCCCAACAGCACCCAGAAGATGCTGAGAACCATTCTGCGATCATATTTCATAGTTTACGCTCCTTCCTCGTCAAACAGAAAGACCTCTTCGATGGTCATTCCAAAAAACTGTGCGATCTTGTGTGCCAAAAAGATGGAGGGATTGTACCGACCGGTCTCCAGCGAACTGATGGTCTGTCGGGAGACCCCCATCAGCTTGGCGAAGTCCTCCTGTCGGATGCCCCGCTCTTTTCGGATCTCTTCAATGCGATTCTTCATGTCGGCCTCCTCGTGTCAAGTTAACTTTACAATCACAATATAGCACAGCAAGGAGCGTATGTCAAGCAGACTTTACAATCTTTTTCAAAAAAGGGACGGCAATGCCGTCCCTTTGATGATTATTCGGTCAGAGCTGCCAGCAAACGGGAAGTTGCCAGCATCACATTATCCAGACTGGTTGCCAGATTGATGCGGATAAAGCCCTTGAAGTCGTCGCCGCCGAACCAGTCGCCGTAGTCCACCGCCAGACCGCAAACGTCCTGCACGATGGTCTTGGTCTGCTCGGGATCGAGACACTTGCGCAGGTCGATCCACAGCAAATAGGTTCCCTCCAGCGGCGAGATCACCGCCTCGGGCAAGCGCTCGGCAAACTCGCCGCAAACCGCCTGATAGTTGTCAAAAATCCGCTCCCGGATGCTGTTCAGCCAGGGCAGACCGCCCTCAAAGGCCGCCGTAGTCGCCACATAGCCCACCGAAGGTCCGTCGCCGCAGCAGATGGTGCCGGTAAACTTGTCATACTGTGCCCGCAGCTGCTCGTCCGGGATCACTACGAAGGAGTTCTTCAAACCTGCCAGATTGAAGCTCTTGGAGGCCGAGCACAGGGTGACAATGCGCCCCTTGTAGAGGGTGGCGGTGGGGATATGGGGATGGTCGCCCACCACCAGATCCTGATGGATCTCGTCGGACAGGATGGTGACGCCATGCTTTTCGCAGATGGCGCACAGCTGCTCCAGCTCCTCCCGCAGCCAGACGCGCCCCACAGGATTGTGAGGAGAAGAGAAGATCAGCAGCTTGGACTGGGTGTGGGCAAAATGCTTGTCCAGCTTGTCAAAATCAATGGAATATTTGCCGCCTTCGTTCACCAGCTGGCAGGGCGTCAGTGCTCTGCCGTTGTCCTTGATGGCGTTGAGGAAGGGGTAATAGACCGGGGTGAGGGTCGTAATGGCATCGCCGGGCTTGGTGATCATCTGCACCAGCCAGTAGATAGCCGACACGATACCGGGAGAGAAGCGGATCCACTCCCGCTCCACGGTGTAGCCGTGCTGTTCCCGCTCCCACTGCTGGAAGGCCTTATAGTAGCGTTCGGGGGTCTTGTAATAGCCATAAGCACCGTGAGCTGCCCAGGAAGCCACCGCCTCCCGCACGCAGGCCGGGGCCTGGAAGTCCATATCGGCTACCCACAGGGGCAGCAGTCCGGCTTCGCCAAAGGTTCGCTTGGTGCCGTCCCACTTCACGCAGTCGGTACCGTTTCGGTCGATGTAAATGAGGGATTCGTAGTCCATAATGGCCTCCTTTATAATTACAATTTGTTATATCTATTTTCTATTTTACGTTTCGTTTATTGCTCTCCAGGGTTGCCCGGCAGGTTTCGCTTCAAATTCCATCATTTTCCCGGTTTTGGGATGGGGGAAGCCCAGCCCGCAGGAGAAGAGCGCCAATTCGCCCTTGACCCGGCTGCCGTACTTGCCGTCGCCCCATAGCGGCATCCCCCGGGAGGAAAACTGCACCCGGATCTGGTGGGTACGTCCGGTGTCCAGTGCCACCCGTACCAGAGAAGAGTCCTCGTCCTGCCACAGCACCCGATAGGTGAGCCGCGCCTCCCGCACGCCCTTGCGGGGCCGTTTGACGGCAAACACCTTGCCTTTGCGGCTGTCCTTAAACAGGAAATCGGTCATTTCCCCTTCTTTTTCGGCAGGAACGCCCGAAATACGGGCAAGGTATTCCTTTTTCAGCTGTTTTTCCTGTACCGCACGGGAAAGTCCGGCGGCAGCCTTGCTGTTTCGCGCAAAGACCATCAGTCCGGCGGCACCCCGATCCAGCCGGTGGACAGGATAGATCTGTCCGCCGCATTGGGCAGCGAGGACGGTGAGCAGGCTGTCCGATCCCTCGCCCTCAGACAGCAGTCCGGCAGGCTTCATACAGACGATGATATCATCGTCCTGATAAAGAATCTCGATCATAGGCACTCCAAAATCTCCAGCGGCGTTTTTGCCAGATGGTCGGCTCCGGCGGCCTTCAGCTCGGCCTCATCCCGAAAGCCCCACAAGCATCCCGCGCCCTTTGCCCCGGCATTTTTCGCAAACAGCATATCCACATCGCTGTCGCCGCAGTAAAGAGTCTCTTCCGCCTGCACACCCAGCAGGTCACAGACATGGTAATACACCGCCGGGTCGGGTTTGACGGCAAAGGGCGGCTGCTGTCCCCATACCACATCCAGCGGCGCACCGGGCAGCAGAGTGTCCATCACCCGCTTGGCCTGATCTGCAGGCTTGTTGGTGATGACCGCCAACTTGTAGCCCCGATCATGCAGGGCGTTCAGCAGCTGCGGCACGCCCTCATACACCACCGTATCGTCGCAGCAATGCGCCAGATACCGGGTCTGATACCGCTGCAGCAGCTCCTCCAGCAGTTGCTGCCGATCCTCTGCCAGCGCTCTCTGGCAGAGCTTTTTCATGCCGTTGCCCACCATTTTATAATATTGCTCTATGGGGAAGGTGGGCTGCCCCAAACTTTCCAGTGCCACATTCATGGCACTGCCGATGTCGTAAATACTGTTGACCAGGGTGCCGTCCAGGTCAAATAGAACTGCTTTGATCATTGATAATTCGCCTCTGTTTCATAAAGTAACGCTAAAAATTGCTCTTTTACACTCTGGGGATACAGGATCTCGGCCTGTTTTCCAAAACTGAATACCCAGGACAAAAACTGCGGGCTGACCGCCACCTTGGCCGTGACGATAAAGTGACCGTCGCCGTCGGGTGACAGGAAAACCTCTCTTCCGAATCGGTCGGCCACCACGCCGATCAGGCTGTTCTCAAACCGCAGCTTGACGGTCTCCAGTTCACCGTGGTACATACCAAACAGACTGCCGGCATAGGCGCCGGGGTCAAAGGCTGCCAACAGCGCCTTGCCCTCCCGGGGCTCGTCCAGCACGGTCAGATCCTGCATTTTGTCCACCCGGTAGTGGCGCACGTCCTGACTCAGGTGGTCAAAGGCCACCAGATAATAATTTTCATTGTCCCAGATAAGCCACCAGGGGCTGACCCGGTACCAGTCACCGTTTTTGCGAAGGCGTTTTTCCACCCGCTCTCTGCCCCGACCCAGCGCCCATTCAAAATAGTGGAAACGGATCTGTTTGCCCTCGTCGATGGCCTCGTGGAGAGCATCGACCGTGTAATAAATACTCTCGTTCATGGCCTTGATGCGCCGGGTGACAAAGACCTGCCGCTGGAGCTGCCGCCCCTGATGTGCCGAGGCCAGCGATTCCACCTTACGGATCAGCTGATCGGTCTTTTTCCGGGTGATGAACCGGGAGGACTGCACCGCATCCACCAACAGCTTGAGCTCGGGCAACTCAAAGAGCCGGGAGGCCACATAATAGCCCACCGAGCGCCCTTCCCGCTGCATTTCGATATCCATGCCGAAGGTGCGCAGGGTCTCCAGATCGTCATAAAGGCTCTTGCGATCCTTCACGTCCACCCCCTGTGCCTGCAGCAGATCCATCATCCGGGAGATGGACATGGGATGCTCCTGATCGGTCTGGCTGTTCAAAATCCGCGCCAGATGGAGCAGCTTGGCTTTCTGATTTTGTCCTTTAGACACAATTTCACTTCCTTGCCAATAAAACCTCCGTCCCCGCCGGGAGGCCGGAGGGGGCACGCGGGGGAACCGGTTCCGCCCGCGAATCGCACGCACCGCAGGTGCAAATGCCATTTCCGCAGAAATGGCTGCGATTATTCCTCTTCATACAGCAGCAACAGTTCTTCTTCCGCCGCCTCTTTCTGCTGGAACAATTCGCCCAACTTCACATAATCCTCGGCAGGGCAGGCCGCCATATCGCTTTCCAGTTGCTCCAGCTGCTTTTCCAGCGCGGCGATCTTTTTCTGACGCTCCTTTTTCTTCTTTTCATTTTCCCGGTTGCGGACGTTTTCGCTCTTGGGCTTGTCCTCTTTGGGGGACTTTTCGGCCTTGGCGGCCTTCTTTTCCCGCTCCCGCATGGCGGCTTCCGACTGGAGCTGCCGTTCCCGCTGCTCCTTGAACTCCTTGTAGCCGCCCAAAAAGTCGATGATTCTGCCGTCCTCCACCTGCCAGATGCGGGTGGCAAAGCGGTCGATGAAATAACGGTCGTGAGACACGAAAATCATGGTTTCGGAGAAGTCGTCGATGGCGTCCTCCACCCATTCACGGCTGAGAATGTCCAGATGGTTGGTAGGCTCGTCCAAAAACAGGGTGTTGATTTTCTGATACATGAACAGACACAGCTTCAGTCGGGTCTTTTCGCCGCCCGACAGCACACTCACTGTCTTGAAAACCTCTTCCCCCTTGAAGTTGAAGGCCGCCAGACGGTCGCGCGCCTCCTGGGTGGAGCAGTTGGTCTCGTACAGCAAAGTGTCCACCAGATTGCGCTCGGGATGGTCAAAGTGGACATTCTGGGGCAGATAGCCCGGCTTGACGCCCACGCCGTCGTACACCCGGCCGGCCATGGGATTCTGCAGGTGCAGCAGAGTGGTCAGAAGGGTTGTCTTGCCCGCGCCGTTGGGACCCAGGATGGCGATACGCTCCCCCCGGAACACCATGGAAGTGAAATCCTGTACCAGCGGCTTGTCAAAGCCCACCGACAGGTTTTCGATGGCGAACACATCTTCGCCCGACTGTGCCGCCAGATTGAACTGATTTTTCATTTTGCGCTCCTGCCGGATGGTCTGGATACGCTCCATCCGGTCGATGCGCTTCTGCATGGAAAATGCCCGCTTGTGCAGGGCATCGTTGCCCATAAAGGCCCACAGATGCAGATTGCCCACCGCTTTTTCCAGGCGGGCGATCTCCTTATCCTGCCGCTTTTTTGCCGCTTCCAGCTGCCGGGCCAGCTCGTCCCGCTTCTCAGTGAAGTAGCTGTAGTTGCCCGGCCAGTTGACCATCACACCATCCCGCAGCTCCAGGGTACGGGTAGTAACATTGTCCAGAAAATAGCGGTCGTGGGACACGATAAGCACCGTGCCCCGGAAGGATTTCAGATAGGATTCCAGCCACTCGATGGAGTCCATGTCCAGATGGTTGGTGGGCTCGTCCAGCAGCAGCAGATCGGTGCCCGACAGCATGAGCCGGGCCAGATTGACCCGGGTCTTTTCGCCGCCCGACAGGCTCATGAAAGGCCGCTCCTGCATGGCGGGGTCGATCTTCAGACCGCCGGTCATCCGGTCATAGGCCACCTGCAGATCGTAGCCGCCACCGTCCTCAAAGGCGGTCTGCAGACGGCTGTAACGGTTGAGATCCACATCCTGCCCGTCGGCCATCAGCGCCTCCATGCGGCGCATTTCTTCGGCCATGCCCTCCAGATAGGAGAATGCCTGCCACAGCACCTCCCGGACGGTGGTGTCGGGATCGTACACCGGCAGCTGCTCCAGCAGTCCCAGCCGGGAGCCCTTGTTGATGACCACATTGCCGCCGTCATAGTCCTGCAGCCCTGCCAGAATCTTCAGCAGGGTGGATTTTCCGCAGCCGTTGGGTCCCACAATGGACGCCCGCTCCCCGGCCTGCAGATCAAAGGAAAGCCCCTTGAGAACGTGGTGCTCTCCGAAGTATTTATGAAGTTCCTGTACGCTGATCTCTGCCATTTTGAGTTTCCTCCATGAACATGGGGTAATTTTCCGGCGGCAGTACCGCCGCCGAGACGAAAAACAGGGCGCAGGCGCCCAATGCCAGCGCTGCCGGCAAGGCCAGAATGGGGGCGGGGCTCTGCCACAAAGCGCACAGACCCACCTTCCAGCCAAAATACATGGTGATATAATAATTGAGAATATCGGCCCACAGCAGAGGCTTTTTTACGCCCAGTGCCATGCGATAAAAGCAATAAATGCCCAGCATGGTGCAAAAGCCGTGGGCCGCGCCACGCAGCCATGCCCACAAAATGGCTGCCGCTGAGGCCTCCGCCAGCACGCCGGTCAGGCACAACGCACCGCCCAGCGGCCAGAAAGCCAGCTTATAGTGCTCCCAGGGGCTTTCGCTCACCGGCAGCAGCCACAGCAGCCACCGGGGCCGCCCCAGCGGGACAAAAAGAAAATGCTGCACCGTGCCAAAGGCGCAAAAACCCACAAAAATCAGCCAAAGCATCCGATCACCTCACGGTAATCTATGCAGCCGCACTTTCCTGTGTGACTGGTTTTCAATATGATACCATAAAACGGACAGCAGAACAAGGGCAGCAGGGTGTCCTGCAGCTTTTTTCAAAAAAAATTAATTTTTCTGAAATTTATGCTTGACAGAACTGGGATAATGTGTTATCTTAATTGAGCACCAAAGATGCGGCGTTAGCTCAGCTGGATAGAGTGTTTGGCTACGAACCAAAAGGTCGGGGGTTCGAATCCCTTACGCCGTACCAAGTGTGAAAACCCTTGAAATCACTACGATTTCAAGGGTTTTTTCGTATTCAAAAACAAGTGGTTTCAGCGCGCGAAAATGGCAAATAGCGCATTTTTGACGCACATTTGACGCACAACTTGGTTTTCGGCAACCATATTTTCCCTTGCAAACGGTATCGGAAAGGGGTATTTTATGGCAACCATCCGCGAAACCACGAAGAAAAATCGTCCTGTATCCTTCCGCTTTATCGCTTCTCTTGGAAGAGATGTGGACGGAAAGCAAATCCGCAAATACACAACATGGAAACCCGAACCGGGTATGACTCCCACCAAAGCAAGAAAGGCAGCTCAGATCGCCGCCGCTCAATGGGAGGCGGAACTGCTGTCGGAGGCGGCTCCCGTTCCCAAAGAGCCTGTTCCCATTTACATTCCCATGCCGATCGCGCCGCCCGTCCAGAAGAAGGACAGTTTTTGCAACTATGTGCAAGACATTTGGCTGAAACTACGTATCGAAGGTCGCAGATGCAAACCGTCCAGTGTGGTTTTCTATCAGAGTATGGCTCGCAGCATCACCGGCTACTTCAAAGGCTGCGCCCTGCAGGATATTACTTCCCTGCAGATCGATGCGTATTTGGCTTGGCTGCGCTGTGAATACCGTACCAAACAGGGGCAGCCGCTAAGTCCCCGGTCGATCCATCACCATTACGCCGCGCTGAAAAGCATCTTTGCCTACGCCGAAAAGCAAGAACTGATTACCCGCAATCCCATGAAGCAGGTGGATGCACCCAAGAAAGGGAAAAAGCCTGTTGACGCATTATCCCCCGCGCAGGTGCAGCCCTTCTTCGCCGCCATCCAAGCAAGCCCCTTGGATTTGCGGTGTATGCTGTTGGTGCTGATTACAACCGGACTGCGGCGCGGTGAACTGGCAGGCCTGCGGTGGAAGGATGTTGCGTTGGAGGAAGGTCTGCTTCGCACGACGCAGGGTGTTTCCTACACATCCAAAAGCGGTGTGATTATCGGAACGCCGAAAACGGCAAACAGCATTCGTACCATTCCATTGATCCCGGCAACCATTCAGTTGCTCCAAGAGTACCGAAAAGAAGTGCAGGCCGCGCATCCGCGCACCAATCTGAATGAAGCTTACATTTTCCATAGCAAAGAGGATCTGTTTCAGCCCTGCAACCCCAATTCCATTACACGCAGGGTCAAGCGGTTCATTGATCGGAATAACCTCCCCGATCTTTCACCCCACGATCTGCGGCACAGCTGCGCCACCCTCCTTTTGATGAATGGCGCAGATATAAAGAGCGTACAGCAGATCTTGGGTCATTCCGATGCCAGCACTACACTGAACTTTTACGTTCGTGCTGACCTTTCGCAAATGCGCACAGCAACCGACAAACTGGCTGCCGCAATCGGGCTATAACATCTTGGAACATCTTTTATCATCCAAAAGCAAAAGGCGAGAAGTTTGATCTTCTCGCCTTGTTTTTATTCATCCGCGTACATCTCGGAGAGTTTTCCGATAAACGTTTTCATTTCCTCCACTACTGGCTGCGGATCGAGAATCTTTGCACTCTTGCCAAACGTAGAAAGCCAAGCGAAAAAGGGCGGACTGGTTTCAACAAGCACATTCACGGTAAAGTGTCCGGCATCTACTGGCATCAGCATAACATCCCTGCCGAACTGATCCAGAACGGCATCT
>JAGAVA010000049.1 GCA_017620505.1 Clostridia bacterium | reverse complement strand
GAATCGTATTCGGTTTTCAAGGTACAGTGCCATGGGTAACATGGTGAGAGTCTGCGGTCGGCAAGTCATAAAACACTTCGAATGCACCTCTCGTAATGAATGTAGAAATGGCACCCCTTTTGACCACCCTTCTAAAAGAAAAAATTTCCCCATCGACTAAAATGGGCCGATGAGGTATTATGAAAATGCATTAAAAACAAAAAAAGCACGCACCCACCTTTGAGGTGAATGCGTGCAAATGATAAGTCGGGAGGAAGTTTTGATTTTGGACTAAATCAGCATACTCACTCCATAGATCCGACTGTATGTCTATTATAGGTCAATCCTCGGTCTTGAACTCCAGGGCGGGGGAGGCGATGGAGTTGGCAAAGCCGGTGATGGGCACCAGCGTGCCCGCTCCGGCGAACTTGGCGATTTTCTCAAACAGCCGCAGGGCGGTAAGGGCCACCCCCAGGAAAATCAGCGAACAGGACACCGCCGTTCCGGCGGCTTTTTCGTCCAGACCGGCGTTCTGGAAGATGGTTCGCAGGATCTGCCCCAAAAGGCAGATGCTCCCGCCCACCAGAAAGGCGGCGGGAAGGGTTTTATGTGAAGGGGAGGAGGGCTCCTGTTGCTTGCACAGAGCCTGATATTCCTTGCGATCCAGTTTCATTTGCTTCACCTCGCCGGTAGTATGGCGAAACAAACGAAAAATATGCAAAAAAGGCCACTCCTGCGGGGTAGTGTCATAAAATTAAAACAGACTGTTCTACAGATTGCTTACCGAGATGCACTTTGTTGCGAGCCCCCCGGCGCTTGAGGAGTCGCCAGGGGTCTGGGGCGCATCGAAACGCCCCAGCGGTCTTTGGGTACTTTCCGCCGGTGGAAAGTATCGCGCCGCAGGCTCCTACGGAAAAGATTAAGGCGTAGAGCCGGTATCCGTTTCGCGTACTTGGTACGTGTTGCCCTCTGCCAGTCAGAGCGTGGCATTCTCCAGAACCCACAGTTCCAACCCCACATTTTCTTTTCGTTCCGCCGAAAAGAAAACGTGCCGTTGACGGTACAAAAGAAAAGGGCGGTCGGGGGAGCCGCAGAGATATGGTTCGCCCTCCCCCGAACCCCCTGCTGAGCGTTCGTCTGACGGTTGCTTGGCAACCTCGTTAACTGCCACAACAGTCAAAATAAAAAGAACCGTTCCTTGCTTTGGAACGGTTCTTCTAATACTTGAATTAACTTGATAGCATCGCCCCTGCGGGGAGAGGTTTTTTCGTTGAAAATAAAATCAGATATTGGACTGAAGCATCGTCAGTTCTTCTCCGTCTACCAGAAACAGCTGTTCCAGATCGTCGGACTGTATGGCCTCCGGGGAGGCGGCTTCAAACTTCACGCAGGTGCCGCAGGAGGAACTGACCCGGCGGGGTACCGGCATCAGTCGGCCCGAAAGGCCCTGCTCCTTCAGCTGTTTGTTGAAGCGGATGGCGCCGAAGTGGGAGAAAAAGGTGGCGATGTAGGTCTGCATAACTTATTTTACCTCGATGATGTAATCGTCGCCGCTTTCGGTAAAGGAAACGGTCTTGCCGGCGTTCTTGGCAAAGCGGGAGACGTTGTTGAGAGCGGTCTGGTTATCCACCAGAATCTCATAAGCCTCGGCATTCTTCTTCAGAGCCTCCATGGTCAGCACGACGGGCTGGGGGCAGGAGAGGCCGCGGGCGTCAACGGTGATTTTAGCCATTATACTTGCTCCTTTCTGAAAAATCAAGCCAGTGTTTTTTATTCCTTGGCCTTCTTGGTGTTGACTACAGCGATGACCAGCATGACCACCAGCATCAGGATGCAGGCGATGCGGCCGTTGGGAGTGGTGCCGGCGCCGGAGGAGGCCAGCTTGAAGTTGTGGCAGAAGGCAGCGCCAACGAACATACCCAGAACAGCGATGGCAGAGTCAGAGTTGCCCTCGCCGGCCAGGATCAGCTGACGCAGGGGGCAGCCGCCCAGCAGAATAGAACCCAGACCAACAACGGTCATGCCCAGGAAGTTCCACAGATGCTGAGTGTGTGCAACGGGCTGAGCGACGACCTCACCGGCGGCGTTCAGACCCTGGGTGAAGCCCAGATGGAAGTTGCCGGTGACGATGTTGCCGATGGCGCAGATGACGATGATGGCGATGAAGCCGCAGACCAGAGTCCAATCCTTGAACAGGACCACGTCACGCAGACCGCCAACCATGCACAGACGGGTACGCTGGGCGATGGCACCGACGACCAGGCCGGCAGCCAGAGCGATCCACATGTCGGCACGCATGGAGCCGGGGCCGCTCTCAGAGAACAGCAGCAGAGTGGGGAAAGCCACCAGGACTACCAGCAGAGCCACGTTGATGCCGGTCATGGCAACGCCTTCCAGCTTGTTCTGCTTATAGGCACGGCCCAGGGTGAAGCCCTTCTTCAGGAAGAAGATACCCACCAGGATACCCACGATGAAGCCCAGCAGGCCAACAACGGCGTTCAGGTCGCCGCCGGCGATACGCAGAGCCATACGCAGGGGGCAGCCCAGGAAAATCAGAGCGCCGACCATCACGCCGAAGCCCAGCACAAAGCGGGTCAGGGGAGAGGAGCCGCCGCGGGGGGCGAAGTCCTTCTTGATCAGAGCGACGATGAAGGCGCCCACAACCAGGCCGATGACCTCGGGACGGACATACTGGACGATGGCAGCACCGTGCATACCAACGCCGCCGGCGATGTCACGGATGAAGCAGGCGATGCAGAAGCCCATGTTCTTGGGGTTGCCCAGCATCACCAGTGCCACGGCGATTGCACCAACGATGCCGCCGCCGATGAGCAGGTTTCTTTTTTCTTTCATAAATTTTTCCTCCCTTTATTTAATAAGGATTCCTAACTTACAACATATCCCATATTTGGAAAAAAGTAAAACGAATAATTTCAATGAAACAGGATAGAATTAGTATAGAAAATATGATATTGCCCTATAGATAATATTTATAAAAAGAACTATCGATTGCTAATGGAGAATATGCTATACTGATAACAGTGGTATCAAAGCGCCGGTGCATCCGGCGAGAGAGGCGGTTTTCCATGAACAAGATCTATCTGGACAACGGCAGTACGTCCTTCCCCAAAGCCCCTGGCGTGGGAAAGGCTATGGCAAATTTTATCGAAAATGTGGGCGTCAATATCGGTCGCGGCGGCTATGAGGAGGCCTATTCTGCTGCCGAAGTAGTGCTGGACACCCGGGAAAAGCTGTGCAAATTGTTCCACTTTGACCAGCCGGAAAACGTGGTGTTTACCAGCGGTATTACCGCCTCTCTGAACATCCTGCTGAAGGGCCATTTACAGCCCGGTGACCGGGTGCTGACCACCTCGATGGAGCACAACGCCGTTATGCGCCCCCTGCGCCAGCTGGAACAAAAAGGCGTGGAGGTGGTGCTCATCCCCTGCAAGCGCGACGGCACCCTGGATTTTGAAGCCTTTATCGACCTGGCAACCCCCGGCACCCGGGCGCTGGTGATGACCCACGCCTCCAATATGTGCGGCACCGTCATGCCGGTGAAGGATGTGGCGGAGTACTGTCAGACACTGGGCATCTGGACCATCGTGGACTGTGCCCAGTCGGCGGGTATCCTGCCCATTGATATGGAAGACTGGGGCGTGGATGCCATTGCCTTTGCCGGACATAAGGGACTGCTGGGCCCGCAGGGCATCGGCGGCTTTTTGATTACCGACGATCTGGCGGCAGAGGTAGATCCGCTGCTTTCGGGGGGCACGGGCAGCATCTCCCATCTGGAGACCGTCCCCGACTTTATGCCCGACCGGTTTGAGCCGGGCACCCAGAACCTTCCGGGTATTTTTGGTCTGCACGCTGCCCTATCCTATCTGGAGAAGGTGGGCATCGAGAAAATCTATCAGCATGAGATGGCACTGGCCGAACGGCTGCTGAAGGGGCTTTCCCAGCTGGAGGGTATTCGCGTGGTAGGCCGTCCCCAGTTGACCGGACGGACGGCGGTGGTGTCGGTAGACTTTTTGCAGATGGACAATGCTGATGCGGCTTTCCTTCTGGAGGATAAATACGGCATCATGACCCGATGCGGCCTGCACTGTGCGCCGCAGGCTCACAAATCGGTGGGCACCTATCCCCAGGGTACCGTGCGGTTCGCACCCGGACGAGAGACTACCGAGGCGGAAATCGACACTGCGCTGGCGGCGATTCAGGAAATTCTGGCGGAAAATTGCTAATAAATGGAATAAAAATTTCGATAAGTAGCCGATAAATAAAGGGAATATCAATTATAGATTTTTTCTTTAGGTTAATGCAATAAAAAATTCAAATACAACCGCTTTTTTTCTTGTAGTTCGGCGGTGAAATGCTAAAATAAGGTTATAAAATGCGCAGCATATGCGATCATATTTTTTGGATGATGTTTTCGGGAGATCCGCCCCCCAGGCGGAGCCGAAGGAATAAGTAGACGGAACGCCAACCGCCTGCGAAGATCTCAGGCCATAGGACCGGAAACGGACAAAACTCTGAAGAGCGAAAGCACCGACGGAGCAACCTTGATCTTCAAGGGAATCTCTCAGGTCAGCATCAACGATGCGAAGGAACAGAGCGAACGGCGGTTTTTTGCTGCGGGTTCGGTCTGTTCTTGTTTTTTGGGAGGTAGCATGGAAAGCGTAAGCACCTATCTGATCGTCACCAACAATCCTCTGGTGGTGGAATGTGTTCCAAAAGCTTATGCCGTGGAATACCACGATATTTCCTACCGGGAGATCCTGGTCAGGGTGCGGGATATGGTCTATGCCGGTCACCGGCTGTATACCCATCCTCTCGCCGGAAGTGTCAAACCCAACGAGACGCCTTACAAATCGGTGGTCGTCTCCAAACTCCCCAAAAAGATGGAACAGGATGAAGCCATGATCATCTCCAGCAGCATCGAAACCTTCGATAAGTTCACGCCTATCAAGCGGGAACTGCCGGAGCGGGTGCTCAGGGACTTTCGTCTGATCGACTATACCCTGTTGTGCGGTGCTGTGGGACTGGATGCCGTAGCAGGTCTTAGTAATCAAAATAAATAAAAAAGGAAGAAGGAGGTGTTCACTTTGAAATTGGAATTGGGCTATATCCAGATCAGCGACATTCAATTTTCAAAGGAATGCAAGGTAGAAAACGGCACGCTTTATGTGGATGCCGACGCCGTCAAGGCCTTCATGTATGAAGAGGACGACGTAAAGGATTGGGTTGCCGACTTCAAGTTCGACATCGCCCGTCCCGGCGAGAGCGTGCGCATCACCCCCGTCAAGGACGTTATCGAGCCCCGTGTCAAGGTCGAGGGCGGCGGCGGTATTTTCCCCGGCGTTGTCTCCAAGGTCGACACCGTCGGTTCCGGTAAGACCCACGTTCTGCGCGGCATGGCTGTTGTCACCGCCGGTAAGATCGTCGGCTTCCAGGAGGGCATCATCGATATGTCCGGCCCCGGCGCTCAGTACACTCCTTTCAGCAAGCTGAACAACTTTGTTGTCGTTGCTGAGCCCAAGGAGGGCTACGAGAACCACAAGCACGAGTACGAGCGTGCCGTCCGTCTGGCCGGCCTGCGTGCCGCCGCCTTTATTGGCGAGATCGGCCGCAACGTCACCCCCGACGAGTCTCAGGTCTTTGAGACCCTGGGCATCAAGGAAGGTATCGAGAAGTACCCCGATCTGCCCCGTGTGGCTTACGTCCACATGCTGCAGACCCAGGGCCTGCTGCACGACACCTACGTTTACGGCGTGGACGCCAAGCGCACCCTGACCACCATCATCAACCCCACCGAGACCATGGACGGTGCCATTCTGAGCGGTAACTGCGTGTCTGCCTGTGACAAGAACACCACTTACCATCATCTGAACAACCCCGTGGTGGCCGAGCTGTTCGCCCAGCACGGCAAGACCCTGAACTACGTCTGCAACATCATCACCAACGAGAACGTTTACCTGGCTGACAAGCAGCGTTCCTCCGACTGGAGCGCCAAGCTGTGCCGCCTGCTGGATCTGGACGGTGCCATCGTGTCTCAGGAAGGCTTCGGCAACCCCGATACCGACCTGATCATGAACACCAAGAAGATCGAGCTGCAGGGCGTCAAGACCACCATCATCACCGACGAGTACGCCGGTCAGGATGGTAAGTCCCAGTCTCTGGCCGACGCTGATCCCCTGGCTGATGCCGTCGTCACTGGTGGTAACGCCAACGAGGTCATCATCCTGCCCAAGATGGACAAGGTCATCGGCATGCTGGACTATGTGGATGTCATCGCCGGCGGCCATGCCGGCTCCCTGCGCGAGGACGGCTCCATCGAGGCCGAGCTGCAGGTCATCACCGGCGCTACCAACGAAATGGGCTTCAACTGCCTGAGCGCCCGATAAACATTTCGGAAAGGAGGAAACACAACTATGAGTTTTAAGGTTGTACACTATATCAACCAGTTCTTCGCCCAGATCGGCGGCGAGGAAATGGCTCACGTGGCTCCCGAGCTGCGCGAAGGCTTCGTCGGCCCCGGTATGGCGCTGAATGCCGCCTGGAAGGGCGAGGCCGAGATCGTCAAGACGGTGGTCTGCGGCGACTCCTACTTCGCTGAGCACGAGAAGGAAGCCAAGGAGCAGATCCTGGCTTGGGTCAAGGCCGAAAAGCCCGACCTGTTCATCGCAGGCCCCGCCTTTAACGCCGGCCGTTACGGCTATGCCTGTGCCACCATCTGCGCTGCCGTCCAGGAGGAGGGTATCCCCGTCCTGACCGGTATGTACGAAGAGAACCCCGGCGCCGACCTGAAGAACAAGGTTCTGATGGTTGCCACCACCAACAGCGCCGCCGGTATGCGTAAGGCTGCCCCCACCATGGCTGCTCTGGCCATGAAGATCATGAAGGGTGAGAAGCTGGGCGCCTCCGTCGAGGATGGCTATATGCCCAACGGCATCCGCGTCAACTTCTTCGAAAAGGAGCGCGGCGCCAAGCGTGCCGTCGATATGCTGGTCAAGAAGCTGAACGGCAAGCCCTTCGTCACCGAGTATCCCATGCCCTCTTTTGACCGTGTTGCTCCCAACCCCGCCGTCAAGGATCTGTCCAAGGCCCGCATCGCCCTGTGCACCTCCGGCGGTATCGTCCCCAAGGGCAATCCCGATCACATCGAGTCTTCCTCTGCTTCTCACTACGGTGAGTACAACATCGACGGCGTCATGGATCTGACTGCTGAGACCTATGAGACCGCTCACGGCGGTTATGACCCCGTCTATGCCAACGCCGACGCCGACCGCGTTCTGCCTGTGGACATCATGCGTGAGTTCGAGGCCGAGGGCAAGATCGGCAAGCTGCATGAGTTCTTCTACACCACCGTTGGTAACGGTACTGCTGTCGCCTCCGCCAAGGGCTTCGCTGCTGAGTATGCGCAGAAGCTGCTGGCTGCCGGCGTCGACGCCGTTATCATGACCTCCACTTGAGGTACCTGTACT
>JAGAVA010000048.1 GCA_017620505.1 Clostridia bacterium | reverse complement strand
CTGTTCCAACCCCACATTTTCTTTTCGTCCCGCCGAAAAGAAAACGTGCCGTTGACGGTACAAAAGAAAAGGGCGGTCGGGGGAGCCGCTGAGGAATGGTTCGCCCTCCCCCGAACCCCCTGCTGAGCGTTCGTCTGACGGATATTTCTGCCTGTCGAGAGTAAATAAGCCCATATTCATACATCAAAAAAGCACCCTTTCGGGTGCTTTTTGTTTTTTAGTTTGCCTTTTCCAGCGGTTTGATGATGGTTTTGTTCAAATGGAGGAAGAAGCCCACGGTGCAGGCCACGCCCATGATTTCAGCGATGGGGAAGGCAAACCAGACGGCATTCAGATTGCCGGTCTTGCTCAGCAGCCAGGCGGCGGGAACGAGCACCACCAGCTGACGGGCGATGGACACGAACATACTGTAGGTACCCTTGCCCAGAGCCTGGAAGGTGGAGCCGATGATGATGCAGGCACCGGCAGCCAGGAAGGAGATGGAGATGGTACGCAGGGCAGGCACGCCGATTGCCAGCATATCGGCGCTGGCATCGAAGAAGCCCAGGAACACCTGAGGAATGGTCTGCATCAGCAAAAAGCCGCAGAACATGATGGACATTGCCACCGCACAGGCCAGTTTGATGGTCTTTTTCATTCGGTCGGGGTACCGCGCGCCGTAGTTGTAGGCAATGATGGGTACGATGGCGTTGTTCATACCGAACACCGGCATGAAAATGAAGCTCTGCAGCTTGAAATAGATGCCGAACACCGCCACAGCGGTGGAAGTAAAGCCGTTGAGGATGCGGTTCATGGAGTAGGTCATCACCGAGCCGATGGAGGCCATGATGATGGAGGGCACGCCCACGCCCAGAATGATACCGATGACGTGACCATTGGGGCGGAAACCCTTGAAGGACAGGTGGATTTCCTTGTTGTACTTCAGGTGAAGAAACAGAGCTACCATAGCGCCGCAGAACTGTCCGAAAACGGTGGCGACGGCGGCACCGGCTACGCCCAGGGCGGGGAAGCCCAGCAGGCCGAAGATCAGAATGGGATCCATCACAATGTTGATAATGGCGCCGGTCATTTGTGCCACCATGGACAGCTTGGTCTTACCGGTGGCCTGCAGCATCCGCTCAAAGAAAATGGACATAAAGCAGAAGGGGCAGACGCCGATGCAGATGTTCAGATAGGTGATGGCGTCGGGCACGATGGAGGCAATGTCGGTCTGGGAGCGGATAAATACCCCGGCGCCGAAAATGCCGATCAGCATAAAGATCACGGCGGCGCACATCTCCAGGAAAAAGCCCTGGCGAGCCGACTCGTTGACCATTTTTTGATTTTTTTCGCCCAGCGAACGGGAGAGCAGGGCGTTGATACCCACGCCAAGGCCGGTGGCAAAGGCGATCAGCAGGTTCTGCATGGGGAAGCCCAGAGAAACGGCGGTGAGGGCGTCCTCACTGAGCTTTGCAACGAAAATGCTGTCCACTACGTTATACAGGGCCTGTACCATCATGGAAAGCATCATGGGGATAGCCATGGAGAACAGCAGTCTGGGGATGGACTCGGTGCCCATACGGTTTTCTTTTCGGGGTACGGTTTGTTCGCTCATATGTTTTTCCTCTTTGTTTTTACAGGATTGGTTGACAACTTTACAATTATATCGGTAATATAAAAGTATGTCAAATTTTCTGCGGAAGGCGGAGGGCCGCCTTCCCTGCAGGATAAGATGTAATCAGAAATATGGAGAGAATACACCATGGACGAGGAGATCCGACAGCTGCAAAAACGGTTTGAAGAGCTTGCCGCCCGGGCCGACGGCCGGGGACGGTACACCTATACCCAATTTTTGACCCTGGCCGAGCAGGATGTGCTGCAAAAGCAGGCACGATCCCTTGCCACCACCTTTCAGTGGATGGGGGGCTATGAGGCCGCCGAGCGGCGGCTGGCCTGTTTTGGACGGGAAGAACATATGGGTTATCCTGCCGAAAGCCCGGTGCAGTGCGTGATGATCGCTCCTGCCAACAAAAAATTCGCCGGAGAGCTGGGGCATCGGGATTTTCTGGGCTCGCTGATGGGTCTGGGCATCAAGCGACAGCTGCTGGGTGATATTCAGATCGTGGAGGGCACGGGGTATCTGTTCTGTCTGGAGGAGATCGCCCCCTATATCTGCGACAATCTGACTTCGGTGGGCCGCACCACGGTCCATTGTGAGGTATGTACGCCGCCGGAAAAGCTATGCGAGCCTCCCGAGCCCACCGAGCTGGTGGTGGCGTCCGAACGGCTGGACGCTCTCATTGCCGCCGTCTGGCGGCTGTCCCGGTCGGATGCACAGGAACTGCTGGAAAAGGGCATGGTGTTTATTGACGGACGGATGGTGGAAAGTCCCGCCCACAACCTCCGGGAGGGGGATGTGATCTCGGTGCGTCATCAGGGGCGCTTCCGGTACGAAGGCACCCTCCGGGAGACCAAAAAGGGAAGACTGCGGGTCAGCGTGAGAATTTATTGACAGCCCTTTTTCCCCGTGATAGGATGGGGTTGACAGGCGTTTTGGATTATACAAAGAGTTTTTCACATTTTCCACTGTTTTTTCCACAGGATAGGGTGTTGAAAACCAAAATAACCATATATCTTGTGGGGTTGGCTGAGAAAAGGGG
>JAGAVA010000047.1 GCA_017620505.1 Clostridia bacterium | reverse complement strand
CTGTTCCAACCCCACATTTTCTTTTCGTCCCGCCGAAAAGAAAACGTGCCGTTGACGGTACAAAAGAAAAGGGCGGTCGGGGGAGCCGCTGAGGAATGGTTCGCCCTCCCCCGAACCCCCTGCTGAGCGTTCGTCTGACGGTTGTTTGGTGACCTCATTCGATACTGAAAGGGTCAAAGCAAAATATGAAAATTGCATACAACAAGAAGAACCGTTCCTTATTCGGGAACGGTTCTTCCATTATTTGGATTAACTTAATGACATTGAGCGGTGCTGTCCTTTTTGTTATCGCCTGCCGTCGGCGTGGGAAAGCTCGGCATAGACCGGCGTTGCCATGCCGAAGCCGCCCGAAACCGTCAGGATCTGGCCGGTGGTATAAGCAGATTCGTCCGAGGCAAAATACACCGCCGCTGCCGCCATCTCCTCCGGCTGACCCATGCGGCCCAGCGGAATATGCCGAACAAACAATTGACGGAAGTGGTCGCTGAGCTTTTCCTTGACCGAGTCGGTGGCCGTCATGCCGGGCAGAACGGCGTTGCAGCGGATGCCGTTTTTGGCCTCCTGCACGGCGATCAGCCGGGTCAGATAATTGATGGCCGCCTTGCCGGTGCCATAGCCGATCTGGGAAACATCGGGCACCTGTCCGCCTACCGAAGAGATATTGACAATACTGCCGCCGCCCTGTCGTGCCATATGTCGTGCCGCAGCCTGTCCGGCGCAGAAAACGCTGCGCAGGTTGAGGGTGACGGTATCCAGAAACACCTGGGGATCGGTGTGGGCAAAGTCCAGATCCCTGCGGGGATCAGAGGTGCCGAAGTTATTGATCAGCACGTCGATGCGTCCGGCGTCGCTGACCACATCCTCCACGGCAGAGGAAAAGCTGTCGGGCAGAGAAGCGTCACAAAACACCGGGTGGACGAGAAGCCCTTCCCGGCTTAATTGACGGACGACCTCGCCGGCACGGACAAGATCCCGGGCTGCCAGATAGACCTGCGCGCCCTCTTCAGCACAGGCTTTGACGCAGGCCAGGCCAATGCCCCGGGTGGCAGCCGTGACCAGCACAACTTTTTGCTGTAGTCTCATAAACAGGCTCCTTTTTGAAAGATGCCGATAGTATGTGTCGTGCTGATAAAATTATGATTTGGAAAGCGAAAAAACACGGCTTCCCGTTGGAAATACAAGAAAAACGATTGAAATTTCCGTGAACTCTTGACAGGCAGGATTTGTCAGTTTATTATCTAATTATAAAATCTATTGTGCGAATAGATTGGAAAAATCAATAATTGTTGAATGAATGATTCGGGAGAGACCGCATATGCGGCGCCGAAGAGGCAATACTTTCAGGCAAAAGGACCGGATCAGGACAACGCTCTGTAAAGTACAACAGTACGCCCAAGGTGCAACCTGTCCCAAAAGGCGGGGAATCTCTCAGGCTCGAAAACGGAGGCACAAACCATCCATAGGGATCGTTTGTGCTTTTTTTGTACGGAAACGGAGGAAATGCCATGGATAACTTCCATTTGCCCGCTGCATTTGAGGAATACTCCGATGCCAGAAAGGCTGGCTTTTTGAAAGTAAAAGCTGCCAAAGAGGCCGGAAAACAGGTGGCGGGCTGTTTTTGCGCCTTTACACCGCTGGAGATTCTGGACGCTGCCGGTCTGCTGACCGTCAGCCTGTGCGGCATGAGTCCCGAGACCATTACGGCGGCGGAGACCGTGCTTCCGCGGAACCTTTGCCCGCTGATCAAGTCCAGCTACGGGTTTTATCTTACCGACAAATGCCCCTACACCTATTTTGCTGACCTGATCGTGGGGGAGACCACCTGCGACGGCAAGAAAAAGATGTATGAGCTGCTGGGACAGGGAAAAAAGACTTATATCCTGCACTTACCTCAGGGCAGGGACGTACCCTATGCCCGGGAGATGTGGATCGCAGAGCTGCGGCGGTTCATGACCTTTCTGGAAGAGGAACTGGGCGTTTCCATCACCCGCGAAAAGCTGAAAGCGGCCTGTGAGCAGCGCAACGCCCTGCGGGCGGCCCGATGCCGTCTGATGGAACTGCTGAAAGCAGATGACCTGCCCATTTCCGGCACCGAGCTATATACCTTTTTGGACGGTATCGGGTTCAATTTTGATCTGGAGGATGCCATCGAAAAAACCAACGCGCTGGCAGATGCCCTGTCAGAACAGAAGAGCGACAAGGTCACGCACGGCGGAAAGCGGATCCTGGTCACCGGCTGTCCCATCGGCGGCGTTTTCCAAAAGGTGGTGGGCGCAGTGGAGCGAGCCGGCGGCAACGTGGTGTGCTTTGAAAATTGCTCGGGCATCAAGCCTGCCCGCTGCATGGTGGATACCAATGCCGACGATCTGGTGGAGGCCATTGCCGATGCCTATCTGGACATCGGCTGCGCCGTCATGACCCCCGACAGCAGGCGCTTTGAAAAGCTGCCCGCTCTGATGGAGGAATTCCGCGCCGACGGGGTGCTGGACGTGGCACTGCAGGCCTGCCACACCTATCTGATCGAAGGCCGCTCCATCCGGGAGATCTGCAAGGCGCATGGCGTGCCATATATGGCGCTGGAAACCGATTATGCCACCGCCGACGCGGGGCAGATCGACACCCGCATTGCAGCCTTTATCGAAACACTTGGAGAATAAAGAAAAAGAGGGAAAAAGCATGAATATCAGCCTGAAACAGCTTGAAATTTTCGTGACCATTGTGGAATGTGGAAACTTTACCGAAGCCGGCCGCCGGATGTATCTGGCCCAGTCCACCGTCAGCAGCCATATCAGCGCGCTGGAGGAGGCACTGCATGTGGCGCTGTTCCGCCGGGAGTCCAAACGCTCCATTGAGCTGACCGCCGACGGCAAGCGGGTTTATGAGTATGCCAAGGATGTGGTCAATAAGTGCGCATCCCTGGAGTCCTCCATCGTGGGCGAAGCCAAGCGGGAACTGGTGATCGGCGCATCCACCGCCCCCTCCAAGAGCGTTCTGCCCCGTCATGTGATGCAATTTGTCCAGGAGCACCCTGCCTGCTGCTGCGTGGTGCGCAGCGGTGACAGTGAGCACATTCAGCAGATGGTGCTGGACGGCGACATTCAGATCGGCTTCGTCGGCAGCACCGATGACCGCCAGTCGCTGGTTTACGAACGGGTGGCCGAGGATCGGCTGGTGCTCATCACCCCCAACACGCCCCGGTTTGCCAAGCTGAAGGAGCGGGGTGTTTTGGGCTGTGAGCTGCTGGACGAGCCCATGATCTTCCGTGACAGAGGCTCGGGCACCCAGAAGATGATCAATAATTATTTGAGCGCCCGGGACATGGATGCTTCCAAGGTGCAGGTGCGTTATTATGCCTCCGATCCCGAAATGCTGCAGGAACTGGTGGCGCTGGGAGCCGGTGTGTCCATTCTGTCGGCTTTGTCGGTGGAAGAACAGGTGCGGGCAGGCAAACTGCTGACCTTTGAACTGGAACAGGAGCCGGTCAGCCGCCATATTTACATGGTTTATCGTAAGAAAGGCGCCCTCAGCGAACTGGCAAAGGCCTTTGCCGAGCAGGTGCGCCGCTCGGTACAGTAAGATGAACTGCGCCATCGGCGTGGACATTGGCTCCACCTGCGCCAAAGTGGTGGTGCTCAATGAGAAGCAAGAGATCTGCTTCCGGCTGGTGCAGCCCACCGGCTGGAGCAGTGTGGATACTGCCGGGACCATCCGGGAAACCTTGCAGGAGGCGGGCTTTGACCCGGACCAGCTTCCGGTGGTAGCTACCGGCTACGGGCGGATCGCCGTACCCTATGCGAAAAAGACCCTCACTGAGATCACCTGTCACGCCCAGGGTGCCTGTCGCCTGTTTGATCGGGAGGATCTGACGGTCATCGACATCGGCGGACAGGACACTAAGATCATTTCGGTGCGGGACGGAGCCGTGCAGGATTTTTTGATGAATGACAAGTGTTCTGCCGGCACCGGACGGTTTCTGGAGGTCATGGCAAACACGCTGGCACTGCGCCCCGATGAACTGTGTGATCTGGCGCGGCAGGGCGGCGGTACGGCGATCAGTTCCATGTGCACCGTTTTTGCCGAATCGGAGGTCATTTCTCTCATTGGTCGGGGCGAAAAGCGGGAAAACATCGCCTTTGCCGTGGTGGATTCGGTGGTGCAGAAGGTGGCCGCTCAGGCCGGAAAGCTGACCGGCACTGTCGGAACGATCTGCCTCACCGGCGGCCTTTGTCAGTGTGATTTCATCCGGGAAGCGCTGTCCCGGGCGCTGGGCAATCCGGTGATCACCTGTGACGATGGCCGTTTTGCCGGAGCGGTAGGGGCAGCATTGCGCGCTTTGAAGCTGTAAATTGATTTGGAAAGGATCTGAAATTATGAACAATATCGTCGTAAATGCGATGGGCGATCAGTGTCCCATCCCTGTTGTCAAAACCATGAAGGCGCTGGCAGCTATGACCGAGCCCGGTACGCTGGAGATCCATGTGGATTACGAGGTGCCCGTGCAGAATCTGAGCCGTTTTGCCGCCGACCGCAAGCTGCCCGTTTCGGCAGAAAAGCTGGATGACAAACACTATGTGGTTCGCATGGAGGTTGCCGAGCCCAAGACTGCCGCCGCAAAGCAGGAAACCCCCGGCTGCATTCCCGACCTGCGTGGTGATACCGTCATTGCCATTGCTTCCGAGTGCATGGGCAGCGGCGACGATCAGTTGGGTGCCACCCTGATGAAAGGCTTCATCTATGCCGTTTCCCAGCAGGAAGAACTGCCTTCCGCCATGCTGTTTTACAATTCCGGTGCCAAGCTGACCGCTGAGGGCGCGGTTACGGTGGAAGATCTGAAAAATCTGGAGGCACAGGGTGTGGAGATCCTCACCTGTGGCACCTGCGCCAATTTCTTTGGGCTGGAAGGCAAGCAGGCGGTGGGCTCCATCACCAATATGTATGTCATTGTGGAGAAGCTGACCGCTGCCTCCAAGGTCATCCGCCCGTGATTTATCTGGATAACGCCGCTACCACGCTGAAAAAGCCCCACTGCGTGGCGGAAGCCGTCATGAAGGCCCTTTGCACCATGGGCAACTCCTCCCGGGGCACCCACGACAGCGCTCTGCAGTCAGCCCGGTCGGTGTTTTCTGCCCGGATGGCGCTGGCGGAACTGTTTCGTGCTCCCGGCCCCGAGCAGGTGGTGTTCACCCAGAATGCCACCGAAGCGCTGAATATTGCCCTGAATGGCCTGTTTTCCAAGGGGGATCACGTGATCACCACCGATCTGGAGCACAATTCGGTGTTGCGCCCGCTGTATCGGCTGGAGGACACGGGGGAGATCACCCTGTCAGTAGTGCCTGCCGACAAGCGGGGCTGTGTGGATTACGGCGACTTTGAACGGCTGATCCGACCCGAGACCCGAGCCATTGTCTGCACCCATGCTTCCAATCTGACAGGCAATGTGCTGGATCTGGAACGCATCGGCGGCATTGCCCGGGCACATGGACTGTTGTTTGTGGTGGATGCCAGCCAGACGGCAGGCGTGTATCCCATTGATATGGAAAGGATGGGCGTTTCGGTTCTGTGCTTCACCGGGCACAAGGGTCTGCTGGGGCCGCAGGGCACTGGCGGCCTGTGCATTGCCCGGGGCGTGGACATTCGCCCCTTCAAGGTGGGCGGCTCGGGGGTTCAGTCCTACAGCCGCACGCACCCCGCCGAACTACCCACCCGGTTGGAGGCCGGAACCCTCAACGGACATGGCATTGCCGGACTGGGCGCGGGCGTGGCATTCCTGCTGGAGCAGGGGGTAGAGGCTGTGCATGAACTGGAGATCGGCCTGGCCAGACGGTTTTATGAGGGGGTCAAAGACATTCCCGGCGTGACGGTTTACGGTGATTTTTCCCACTGGAACCGCACTGCGGTAGTGGCGCTGAACATCGGTGCCTACGATTCGGGCGAGGTGTCCGATGTGCTTGCGGAAGAGTACAAGATTGCCACCCGCCCCGGCGCCCATTGTGCGCCCCGGATGCACCGTGCGCTGGGAACCACCGAGCAGGGCGCTGTGCGGTTCAGCTTCTCGCTGTTCAATACCCCGGAGGAAGTGGAAATCGCCATCCATGCGGTAAAGGAGCTGGCAAAATGCGACTGAAACAACCCCGTCTGATCGTCACCTTTCACACCACCACTGCCGCCATGGGGATGGAACTGGCCTGCGGCAAGGCCGGACTGCCCGGACGGCTGATCCCGGTCCCGCGGGAGATTACCGCAGGCTGCGGCATGGCATGGAGCGCCCCTCCGGAAGCCCGTGCCCAGCTGGAGGCCTTCGTGCAACAAGAGAATATCACCACCGACGGGTGGTATGAGCTGATTGTGTAAATCTGCTGCAAGAGCTGCTGTGCTGCACAGCGGCTCTTTTTTATTCGCAGAAAAAATCCCATATTTTGTTTCCGGATGATGGAGCGCATTGGGACGCAAATATCGATGAATCCCACCGATGGTTCCAAGGAAACCTGCAGGGAAATGGATATGGATATATTTCCCAAATAGACGGAAAACTCACCATCAAAATTATCATTTCGACTTTTCGAGAGGTCGCGAATATAATGGGCTTGCCCATCAGGGAGCATCAAAATAAGGAGCGTCGCAAACATGGTCGAAAACCATCTTCCCATTCAGGAAAAACTGACCCGCCAGCAGCTGCGGGAGCTGGAAACCAAGGAAAAAACACCGCTGCAAAAGGTGGGGGAGGGGATGATCCTCTGCCTGCCGCTGGTGTGCGGCGGTGTGGCAGTGGCGGAATATTTGCTGATTGCCGACAACAGTCTGAACCGCAGCCCTGGCACCTATCTGGCGGCGCTGGTTTTGTTGATCCTGCTGTACGTGATCTATAGTGCTTACGCCGGACTGCGGTGGCGCAGGGGAGACAAGCGAGTGTATGACAAGCTGCGCTATCGTGCGCCGTTGTTTTCCGCCCTGTTTCTGCTGCTGGCAGGCTATGATTATCTGACCCTTAAGACCGGTGTGCTGACCCAGCCCTTCGTGCCCTGTATGAACTTCGTTCTCAACGCCGCATGGAGCGACCGGGCCATGATTCTGGATTGCACAGTGCACACCCTGTGGCTGCTGTTTTTGGGTTATTCTGCCGGCGTTGCACTGGGTCTGGTCACCGGTATCACCTGCGGCTATTCCGAAAAGGCACGGTATTGGGTGAACCCTGTCATCAAGTTTCTCGGGCCCATCCCCACCTCCACATGGATCCCCATCATGATGGTGGTAGCCTCCTCGCTGTTCGGCGGCGCAGTGTTCATCATCGCCCTGGGTTCCTGGTTTGCTGTGACGGTGGCAGCCATGACCGGTATCGCCAATGTGGACAAGGATTATTTTGATGCCGCCCGCACCCTGGGGGCCACCTCCCGACAGCTGGTGTTCCGGGTGGCTATTCCCCACGCCATGCCCTCCATCCTGCAGGGCTGCACCCAGGCCATGAGCAGCTCCTGCACCGCCATTATGATCGCCGAGATGCTGGGGGTGAAATCCGGTCTGGGCTGGTACATGAACTGGAGCAAATCCTGGGCCAGCTACGATAAAATGTTTGCCGCTCTCTTCGTCATCTGCATCATTTTTACGCTGGTGACCAAGGTGCTGGACGGCATTAAGTGCCGTGTGCTGCGGTGGCAGAACGGGATGGTGAAATAGCATGGCAGACAAACAGAAGCAAGTCGTTTTAAGGCTGGAGCAGGTATCCAAGAGCTTTGCCAAGGTGGAGACCGACGGCGTGACCCACGCCCTCAATCGGATCAACCTGCAGATGGAAAGCGGCGAGTTCATCAGTCTGGTGGGACCCTCGGGCTGCGGAAAATCCACCATTTTGCGGCTGGTGGCCGGGCTGATCGGACCCACCACCGGCAAGGTCACGGTGGACGGGCAGGAAATCGGAGGTCCGTCCCCCCAACGGGGCATGGTATTTCAGAAGCCCACCCTGTTTCCCTGGCTGACGGTGGAGAAAAACATTGCTTTTTCTTTGAAAATACAGGGGAAACTTCAGAAAAATCAGGAAAAGATTGACCGGATGCTGCGGGTCATCGGGCTGGAAGCCTTTCGGAACGACTATCCCGGTCAGCTTTCGGGCGGTATGGCGCAGCGGGTGGCGTTGGCCCGTTCACTGATCAATCAGCCGGAGATCCTGCTGCTGGACGAACCGCTGGGGGCGCTGGATGCCTTTACCCGCATGAATATGCAGGACGAGATCCTGTCTATGTGGCGAGAGCGGCGACAGCTGGCAGTGATGGTCACCCACGATGTGGACGAAGCTATCTATATGGGTACCCGGGTCATCGTGATGGATGCCAATCCCGGCAGGGTGGTGGCAGACCTTGCCATCGACCGGGAGCACGCCGGCGACCGATCGTCGCCCCAGTTTGTGGAATACCGCAACCACATTCTCAACCGGCTGCATTTTGCCGGAAACCATGTCTGATCTGACACCGGAAAGCCGGTTTTGGATAATAACTGGAAAAGGAGCGTTCATCTATGAACAAATTTCTTGCAATTGTGCTGACGGCAGCTTTGCTGCTGGCACTGACCGCCTGCGGCAATTCCGAAGGGGAGCTGGCAGGCGATCTGAACAACGACGGACAGATCGAAATGGGGCAAGACGGCGTGGACGTGGAGGTCAACCGGTCGGCGGTGCACATGGATTGCGTGGAAGCCTTTGAATCGGGCAACTGGGAGGCACTGTTCACGCCGGTGGACATTCCCGGTCGAGCCATTGACATGGCAGGGTTTGATCTGACTCCCACTGCCGAGGAAAAGGCCGCTATGGAAAAAGAGCCGGCCTATGGACAGTCGGTGAAGTTCTATATGTCCGACGGGTGCACCTCCGGCCCCACCGTAGCCGACGATCTGGGTTACTACACCGAAGCCGGGCTGACTGCTGAGGGCTTTAAGGGTACCTCTTATACCGAAGCACTGGGCACCCGGCAGGCCACCGTGGCGGTGGGGCACATTGCCACCATGCTGGTACCGGTGACCAACGGTGTGGATCTGACCTTTGTGGGCGGCGCACATATCGGCTGCAAAACCCTGTATGTACTGGCTGACAGCCAGTACAAAACCACCGAGGATTTGAAGGGCACCCAGATTTCGGTGCCCAACGGCATCGGTGCTTCGGACTATAATATCACCTGTTTGCTGCTGGATGCTGACGGCATCGACCCACAGAAGGATGTCACCCTGACCCAGGTTTCCTCCGATGCCTGTGTGGCAGCCATGGAACGGGGTGAGATCTCAGCCGCGCTGCTGTCCGATACCTTTGCCTATGCCATGGTTAAGGAGGGCAAGCTGCGGGCTGTCCGTTCACTGCTGGACAGCGATTTTGCCGGCGACAATTGCTGCGTCATCGCCATGAACCGTACCTTTGTGCAGGAAAACCCCGTTCACGCCAAAAAGATCGTACAGGCTGTGCAAAAGGCGCATTCCTGGATGCGGGAAAATCCCGAAGAAGCCACCACCCTGCTGTTGGATCGGGGCTGGAACGGCGGCGATTACGACATGAACGTGATGATCAACAACTCCCTGCAGTTTGGGCTGGCTGAGGACTTTACCGGCAACTCTCTGCACCGGGTGGTGGAAAAATACGTTCGTCTGGGGCTGATCACCTCCATGGAGGATGTGGACGAGATCATGAGTCTGGCCTGGACGCCGGTTTTGAAGTGATTTTTACAGCACTCCGGATTTTCGAAGTGCTGTTCTTATATAATAAGGTGCTGTCGGCAATAAGTGAAAAAAATGACGAAAAGGACGATAAAACATCTATATTTTCATGATTTACGATGATGCTTGACTGTAACTGCAAAAGTAACTATCATTTAGTTGTGAATTTATGACGTTCAGTCATAGAAAATATCGATACAGTTCGGATGAAGGATTCGGGAGAGACCGTATAAGCGGCGCCGAAGGGGAATGCGAAAGCTCTCAGGCAAAAGGACCGGATCGGGACGAAACTCTGTAAAGTGCAAAATGCACGCCGAAGGTGCAACCCGGAGCAGCTCCGGGGAATCTCTCAGGTTTGAAACAGAGGCACAGAACGATTCTGGTTCTGTGCCTTTTTTGTTCGCTTTTTCCGATAATATATATATAAATGGAGGAAATATCAATGAGTGAATTGAAACGCACCCAGCTTTTTGACATCCATGTGGAAGCCGGCGCTACCATGGTGGATTTCGGCGGCTGGGAAATGCCCGTCCAGTATCCCACCGGCATCGTTGCGGAGCATCTGTATACCCGCAGCGACTGCAGTCTGTTTGACGTGTCCCACATGGGCCGCCTGCTGATCGAAGGCCCCGAGCGCGTCAAGTTCCTGCAGTATGTTCTGTCCAGCAACGTTCTGGCTCTGGAGCTGAATACCGCGCAGTACTGCATCATCCCCGATGAAAACGGTTATGCTATCGACGACGCCTACCTGTATATGTTCGAGGAAGACAACTTCCTGCTGGTGGTCAACGCCGCCAACACCGAAAAGGATCTGGCTCATCTGCTGCCCATCGCTGAAAAGTTCGATGTGAAGGTCACCGACATCACCCCCGACTGGGCTGCCATCGCCGTTCAGGGTCCCCTGAGCCGTAAGATGCTGGAAGTCCTGTCCGGCGGCAAGGCTCTGACCGAGCCCGTCAAGAACGCTCTGGGCACGCTGGAGCTGGAAGGCCATCTGGCCCGCGTTGCCAAGACCGGTTACACCGGCGAGCCTCTGGGTTATGAAGTTTACGTCAAGAGCGAAGACGCTGCCTGGCTGTGGAACCGTCTGATCGAGCTGGGCGCCAAGCCCGCCGGTCTGGGTGCTCGTGACACCCTGCGTCTGGAAGCCGCTCTGCCCCTGTACGGCCATGAAATGGGCAAGGATCCCTCCGGTAAGGACATCCCCATCTTCGCCGTGCCTCTGGCAAAGTTCGCCGTCAGCTTCAACGAGCAGAAGGGCGACTTCATCGGTAAGGAAGCTCTGCTGAAGCAGCAGGCCGCCTATAAGCGCATCCGTGAGCACAAGTTCGACGACATCGCCGATCTGCCCAAGCGCGTGATGCCCATCTGTCTGGTTGACCGCGGCGTTATCCGTGCCGGTATGCCTGTCTATAAGGATGGTCAGGAAGTGGGCTGGATCACCTCCGGCACCATGGTTCCCTACTTCAACGAGGAAGGCTCTGGCCTGTCCACCAAGATCCTGGGCACCTCCTCCAAGCGCTCCATCGGTCTGGCTTACCTGCATTCTCCCATCCAGCGCGAAGATTATGTGGAAGTCGACGTTCGCGGCAAGCGCCTGAAGGCCGTCATCCCCCATTATCATATGCGTGTGGACGCTCCTCCCTACGCCCGTCCCATCATCTGGAAGGAGCCTGAGGCAAAAAAGGCTTCTGAGGCCGGCGACCGCCGTGCCGCCGCCCTCAAGCTGATCAAGGATGCCACCGACAACCACGAGTGGCGTCAGAAGCATTGCATCAACCTGATCCCCTCCGAGAACAGCGCTTCCCGCGCCGTCCAGCTGCTGTGCGCCTCCGATCCCGCCTTCCGTTACGCCGAGCACAAGAAGATTTCTTCCTTCTACAACCAGGAGATCTTCTACTACAACGGCACCAAGTTCATCGATCAGGTGGAACAGCTGGTGGTCGATCAGATGCGTCAGTACTTCGGCTGTACCGAGGTTGAGACCCGCGTCATTTCCGGCCAGATGTCCAACATGGCTGTCTTCTCCTCTCTGATGGATTGGAAGAACCGTCTGAACCGCAAGCAGACCCCCCAGCGTCTGGGCTACATCATGAACAACCACATCATCAAGGGCGGTCACCTGTCCGCTCAGCCCATGGGCGCTCTGCATGATTACGTGGCCATTGACCCCGTCACTGAAAAGCCCGCCATCGTCAACTTCCCCGTCTGCAAGGACAACATCTATAAGATCGACGTGGAAGAGACCAAGAAGGTCATCGAAAAGTTCAAGCCCGAGTTCATCATCTTCGGTAAGTCCATGGTTCTGCATAAGGAGCCCGTGGCTGCCATCCGCAAGTTCGTGGATGAGCAGGGCATCAACACCACCATCATGTACGATATGGCTCACGTGCTGGGTCTGGTGGGCGATCATTTCCAGAAGCCCTTCGAAGAGGGTGCTGAGATCGTCACCGGTTCTACCCACAAGACCTTCTTTGGTCCTCAGCGCGGTGTGGTTGCCGTCAACTATAAGGAAGACGAGCTGAAGTACGGCCTGTGGAAGACCATCGAGAGCCGCGCCTTCCCCGGCAGCGTTTCCAACCACCATCTGGGCACCCAGCTGGGTCTGCTGATGGCTGCTTACGAAATGAACACCTTCAAGGATGCGTACCAGAAGGCTGTTGTTGAGAACGCCAAGCACTTCGCCAAGGCTCTGAAGGCCGAAGGCCTGAACGTCCAGGGCGATCCCGCCAACGATTACACCGAGACCCATCAGGTCATCGTTTCCGTCGGTTATGGCACCGGTCCCGACATCGCCGACCGTCTGGAGCAGAACAACATCATCGTCAACTACCAGGCCACTCCCGATGAGGAAGCCTTCACCGCTTCCGGCGCTCTGCGTATCGGCGTCAACGAGATGACCCGCTTCGGCTTTGGCAAGGAAGAGTTCACCCAGCTGGCTCAGCTGATGGCCGATTGCATCCTGCGCAACAAGGATGTCAGCGAAGACGTGGAGAAGCTGCGCGCTGCGCACACCAAGATGCAGTACTGCTTCGACGACGCCGAGTTCGAAGAGGCTCTGGGCGGCTTCCTGGGCCAGATCGGTCTGTAAAAACTGCATAAGGCGGGGGATATCCCCCGCCTCAACCCATGATTTGTCATCAACATCCTATAAAACACAATTTTGGAGGTAACTACTATGAATTTTCCTGCTGAACTGAAGTATTCCAAGGACCACGAGTGGGTCAAGTTCGAAGGCGACACCGCCATCATCGGTATTTCTGATTTCGCTCAGGACGCTCTGGGTGATGTTGTTTTCGTCAACCTGCCCGGTGAGGGCGACGAAGTCAACGCCGGCGAGGCTTTCGGCGATGTCGAGTCCGTCAAGGCTGTTTCCGATCTGGTTTCTCCCGTTTCCGGCACCATCGTTGCTGTCAACGAAGAGCTGGCTGACGCTCCCGAAACCCTGAACTCCGATCCCTACGGCGCCTGGATCATCAAGGTCGAAGGCGTTTCCGCTCAGGAAGAGCTGCTGGACGCTGCTGCCTACGAGGCTTTCTGCGCTGAGGAGGCCTAAAAATGGGAAGCTATGTGCCCTCCACTCAGGCGGAGCGGCTCGAGATGCTCAAGGCCATCGGTCTGAACGATTATAAGGATCTGTACCGCGATGTGCCTGCCGAGATGTATCTCGACACTCCCCTGAACATCCCCAAGGGGATGAGCGAGATGGAAGTGGCCAACGCTGTTTCCGCCATGGCGGCAAAGAACAAGGTTTTTTCCACCATTCTGCGCGGTGCTGGCGCTTATGACCATTACATCCCCAGCATTGTCAAGTATATTCCCGCCAAGGAAGAGTTCCTGACTGCCTACACCCCCTATCAGGCTGAAATGAGTCAGGGTATCCTGCAGTCGATCTTCGAGTATCAGACCATGATCTGCGAGCTGACCGGCATGGACGTTTCCAACGCCTCTGTTTATGACGGCGCTACCGCCGCTGCCGAGGCTGCTGCCATGTGCCGTGACCGCAAGCGTCGTGTGACTCTGATCTCCGGTGCTGCCAACCCCGACACCATCAACACCGTCCGTACCTACTGCTACGGCACCAATGATGAGCTGCGCGTTGTTCCCACCAAGGACGGCAAGACCGATCTGGATGCGCTTCGGTCCATGCTGGCTGCCGGCGATGTAGCTTCTGTCTATGTCCAGCAGCCCAACTTCAACGGTCTGTTTGAAGATGCCGAGGCCATCGGTGAGGCCGTTCACGAGGCCGGTGCCATGTATGTCATGGGCTGCAACCCCACCGCTCTGGGTATTATGAAGACTCCCAAGGACTGCGGCGCTGACGTTGCCGTTGGCGAAGCACAGCCTCTGGGTATGCCCCTGAGCTACGGCGGCCCCTACCTTGGCTTTATGGCCACCACCACCAAGCATATGCGCAAGCTGCCCGGCCGTATCATCGGTGAAACCGTTGACAGCAAGGGCGACCGCGCCTACTGCCTGGCGCTGCAGGCCCGCGAGCAGCACATCCGCCGCGAGAAGGCCAGCTCCAACATTTGCTCCAACGAAGCTCTGTGCGCCCTGATCGTGGGCGTGTATTGCTCTGCCGTCGGCCCCGACGGTCTGGCTTCGGTTGCTACCCAGTCCATGTCCAAAGCTCACTATCTGGCCCGTGAGCTGTGCAAGATCCCCGGTATCTCCATGAAGTATAACGGTGAGTTCTTCCATGAGTTCGTGGTGGAGATGCCCAAGGTGGACGAAGTGCTGAAGGCACTGGAAGAGGCCGGCATCCTGGGCGGTCTGCCCGTAGATGGCGGCGTGCTGTGGTGCGCCACCGAAAAGGCCAGCAAGGCCGTTCTGGATAAGACGGTTGCCATCGTGAAGGAGGTGTGTGCAAAATGAAGCTGATTTTCGAGAGAAGCGTGCCCGGTCGTCATCTGGACCTGCTGCCCGCCTGCGATGTGGAGCTGGTGGAGATCCCCGCCGCTCTGAAGCGTGAAGTTGCACCCGCCCTGCCTGAGGTCAGCGAGTCTGAGCTGTCCCGCCACTACACCGAGCTGAACAAGCAGGTTCATGGCGTGAACTCCGGCTTCTACCCCCTGGGCTCCTGCACCATGAAGTACAATCCTCGCATCGACGAGGAAATGGCAGCCCTGCCCGGCTTTGCCAACATCCATCCTCTGGCTCCCGCCCACACCACTCTGGGCTGCCAGGAGGCGCTGGAAACCAGCAAGAAGTATCTGTGTGAGATCTTCGGCATGGATGACTGTACCTTCCAGCCCGCTGCCGGCGCTCACGGTGAGTTCACCGGCGTTCTGCTGATCAAGCAGTACCACGATGCCCGCGGCGAAGGCCAGCAGCGTACCAAGATCATCGTTCCCGACTCTGCTCACGGCACCAACCCCGCTACCGCCAATATGTGCGGCTATCAGGTGGTCAATATTGCATCCGCTCCCAACGGCTGCGTGGATCTGGAGGCACTGAAGGCCGTTCTGGGCCCCGATACCGCTGGTCTGATGCTGACCAACCCCAACACCGTCGGTATCTTCGATGAAAATATTCTGGAGATCACCCGTCTGGTGCACGAGGTGGGCGGTCTGTGCTACTACGACGGCGCCAACCTGAACGCTGTTATGGGCGTTGTCCGTCCCGGCGACATGGGCTTTGACTGCATCCACTCCAACCTGCATAAGACCTTCGCAACGCCTCACGGCGGCGGCGGTCCCGGTGCCGGTGCTGTCGGCTGCAAGGCTCATCTGGCACCTTACCTGCCCAAGTCCGCTCTGCTGGACGGCGGCGAGCATATCCAGGTCCGCAGCTTCAGCGGCAACTTCGGTGTTGTTCTGAAGGCCATGACCTACGTCATGACTCTGGGTCAGGAAGGCATCCCCGAGGCTGCCAAGAACGCCGTTCTGAACGCCAACTACCTGCAGGCCAAGATCAAGGGCACCTTTGAGCCCGCCTTTGACCGCATCTGCATGCACGAGTTCGTTCTGGATCTGTCCAAGTACAAGAAGGAAACCGGCGTTTCCGCTCTGGATGTGGCCAAGACCCTCATCGACCACGGTATGCATCCTCCCACGATCTACTTCCCCCTGATCGTTCACGAGGCTCTGATGCTGGAGCCCACCGAGACCGAGACCCGGGAGACCCTGGATTGGGCTGCCGAGATTTATCGCAACCTGTACGAGCTGGGTTTCAAGGATCCCGAGTACATGCACAACGCTCCCCACAGTGCCTACATTGGTCGTCCCGATGATGTTCGCGCTACCCGTACTCCCGTGGTGCGCTGGACCAAGGCCTGATTCACCCGCTCAATACGTTATCTGTATCCGGGTCAGATCCCTGTATCTGACCCGGATGCTTACAGAATGGAGATTGAACCAATGGATTATCAACTGATCGTGATCGGTGCGGGCCCCGGCGGCTATGTGGCTGCACTCCGCGCCGCCAAGCTGGGTCTGAAGGTTGCCGTTGTGGAAAACCGTCAGGCCGGCGGCACCTGCCTCAACCGTGGCTGCGTGCCCACCAAGACCCTGCTGCACTCCTCTCAGATCTATCATGACATCCGCACCGGCGAGCACGCCGGCGTTACCGCCGACAGGGTGAATGTGGATATGAACGCCATCTTCGCCCACAAGCGGGCTGTTTCCGAAAAGCTGTCCTCCGGTATCGAAGGTATGTTCAAGGGAGCCAAGGTGGATCTGATCCGCGGCACCGGTACCATTCTGGGCACCGGCAAGGTGTCTGTTGCCACCGAGGAGGGTGTTAAGGAGTACACCTGCGAGAACATTCTGGCCGCTACCGGCTCTGTTCCCGCCCGTCCCCCCATCCCCGGCCTGGATCTTTCCGGCGTGCTGACCTCCGACGAACTGCTGGAGGGCTGCGACCACCTGTACAAGTCCATCGTCATCATTGGCGGCGGCGTCATCGGCGTGGAATTCGCCACCTTCTACAACGATCTGGGCTGCGAAGTGACCATCATTGAGGGCATGGATCGTCTGCTGCCCACCATGGATCGGGAACTGGGTCAGAACCTGGCACAGATCCTGAAAAAGCGCGGTGTCAAGCTGCATCTGAACTCCATGGTCAAGAATGTTGAGGAAACTGCCGAAGGCACTACCGTCAACTTCGTCACCAAGGATGTTCCCGGCGCTGCCACCGGTGAGGTGGTTCTGTGCGCCATCGGCCGGAAACCCTATCTGGACGGCCTGTTCACCGAGGACTGCAAGCCTGAGATGAACGGCAAGTCCATCAAGGTGGACGAGCGTTATCTGACTTCTATCCCTGGCGTTTACGCCATCGGTGACGTGTCCTCCAAGATCCAGCTGGCTCACGTGGCCTCTGCACAGGGTACTGCCTGTGTGGATATGCTGTGCGGCGTGGAAAATCACGTCAGCCAGAGCGTGGTGCCCAGCTGCATCTACAGCCGTCCCGAGATCGCTGTGGTGGGTATGACCGATGCCGAGGCCAAGGCCGCCGGTATCCCTGCCAAGGCAGGCAAGTGCGCCATGTTCGGCAATGCCAAGACCGTCATCATGGACGGTGACCGCTCCTTCATGAAGGTGGTGGCTCATGCCGAGACCCACAAGGTGCTGGGCGCACAGCTGATGTGCGAGCACGCTACCGATATGATCTCTCAGGTGGCTCAGGCTATTGCCAACGACATGACTGCCGAGCAGCTGCTGCTGGCCATGCGCCCCCATCCCACCTTCGAGGAAGTGCTGTCCGAGGCACTGGAAGATCTGGTGGAGAAGCTCAACAAATAACAACTTTTGCCGGCCCATACCTGCACATCAAGTGCTGTGTGTTGATGACTCCACATCCTTATATTTTCCCTTTTTCATATTGCTTTTACCTCCATTTCTGCCGATGTGCAGGTGTGGGCCGGTAAAGAAAAACCGCCAGATTTGAGATCTGGCGGTTTTTTATGATGCAAACAGGAATGGCCGTGAGGCTGCGCTGTTACGGCTGAGGAGATTTATCCTTCACAAAAGGCGTCTATCAGGCGCTGCAGCTTCTCCACAAATAACCCAACGTGATATCCGTCACAAACAGCGTGATGGACTTGAATGGCAAGGGGAAGAAGGCGCTTTCCGTCCCGTTCAAAATATTTGCCGAGGGTAAAGATGGGAAGCAAAAACTTTCCATCGTCATATACATTGAGATTTACCGAGGTAAATTCCAGCCAGGGAACCATGGAAATGTTGAATGAATTTTCGGGCGTTCCATTCTTTGGTGCATAACGGGTGGATTTGGAGTATTTCTGCACATCTGCCTCATAATTTTTCAAAAATTCGGCATAGTCTTCGGAAAAATAGGACCAAATCCCTGAAAAGTTCTTGTTTTCTTTGTTAAAAACAGTGTACATGGGGTGCATACTGTCATAGATGCCAAGTCCGTCTTTGGTAAGGCTGGTGCGGAACTCCGGCATCGCGTTCACTGTCCTGGTGAGCAGCCAGATCATGACAGGATACAGCGGCTGCCCTTTCAACCGGGTGATATCCAGATTGACGGTGATGGAGTAAGAGCAGACAACTTCGTTGATAAAATGCTCGTAAAACTCCCTGCGATCCCAGGTGTCCAGATCAATCAGATGAAACGCCATATCCATATTGCTCCTTCCATAAGCTGCATATAACCGACTGATTTTTCACAGGACAAAATCGGCTATGCTTCGGCCTTCATAATAACTTTCAATCGGTGTACCAACTGATCGTTTTTCAGTTCCTCCAGGTCGATGACGGCAATTCCCAGCTGAGCGGCACGATGGCGCGCGGCAGCATTGCAGGGCTCAGTGGTAACGATGGCGGCCTTTGCGCCTTTTCCACCGAACCGATCCCGCAGGATGGCAAGCTCATTGAGCGCCTCGGTCTTGATGTCGGTAGCCTTGCAGCTGAGAAACAGCGGAATAACGCCTCGGGCAGCCATCACGTCGATCTCATTCAGGATACTGCCGTGTCCCAGCGTGTCATCCCAGCGAACCACGGCACTGCTGATGACATCGTTGAAAATACCGGCATCCACACAGGCTTTGTAGACATACAGCTCCAGAACACTGCCCACATCCCGCAACCATGCCCGGATATTGTGATCGCGGAAACGGAAAGACACCGACTCGCCGGATACAATACGCAGATCCTGCAGAAATCCGATGCGGGAAAGGGCGCGCAAAGCCGCTTCATTGGCAGAATTGCGTGCGCCATGATCGCCCTTTACCGTGTATTTTCCTTCAACAGACAGCGGCGGTGTCTGACCGTATTCTCCGGGAGAGACTTTCTGGATATAGGAGATGATATCCGACCAGTCCCGGCGGAACCGAAGGAAGCAATCGAAAAATGGGTCAAAATCTTCTAAGTATTTTTCCAGAACGGCATTGTCCACCCGACCGGGGAGGAGCGTTCCGCCCGCCATCAGGAAAAAGTCTTCTACCGAATAGGAGAGGGTGCAGTACAGATCATCGGCGAAGGCCGCGCCGCTGATGTCATAAAAGCGGTTCTTTTTCCGGGAGTAAGTAAAGGCGGGTGCGCCTGTCTGTGCAGAGAACATTCCTGCCGCAAAGAGTGCAGCGTCACTGCCGCCGGTGACATCTACCGCACAGTCGGGGTATTTCTCGCCAATGGACATCAGCTGGCGGAGAATTCGGTCGGCCTTGAACAGGCTTGCCGTCATAAAGATCAGTTCGGGTTCCCAACCCCGGCGCTGGAAAAAAGCGCGCAGCTTGTCCTGCCGGCTGCGATCCTGTGCCACATCCTCCGGGCAGAGATAAATGATGCGTTGCGGACGGAACATATCCGGTGCCAGAATGTTTTCGATGGCGCGCTCATCATACAGCTCGATCAAAGTATTCATGAACTTCCCACCTTTCTTGGTTTCCTTTATTATACGGCGATTTTCTGATAAATTCAACGCCGTGCAGCAGTTTATGTCCCAGAGGAAAGGAGACGTAGTAAAATAGGGTTGTATTCCGGTCGATTTGCTGCGCTCCATAAAAAGAAAGCACCCACTTATTATTAAGTGAGTGCAATCTGGTACGCCCGACTGGAGTCGAACGGGCGGAGTCGTAGGCTGCGCCAACGCTCCGCTTGCGGACTGGATTGGATAGAAAGGCCGCTGGTTCTCCCTGCAAAAAGAAAGCACCCACTTATTTCCAAGT